>CAYOGR010000103.1:0-8087 GCA_964403605.1 uncultured Chthoniobacter sp. | reverse complement strand
GCCGGCGATAGCCTCGCACTCGCCGAGGCGGTCGAGAAATGGCGCGATCCCCAAAAGCTCGCTGCCGCCCGCGTGTCCTGCCGCCTCCTCGCTTCGGAATACTCGATCGAGCGCAACGCCAGCGAAACTTTGGAAATTTTACAAGCCGTTGCGCGTTGAGGATTGGCTGATAAAACCAACCCACAAATGCATGAAGGGTGGGCACGCCGTGAAGCCCCTTAATCCAAGCGCGACCACGCCTCCGAAAAAGGATGGGCAGCCCACCGGGCGGGAGGCGATTGGATTTCCCCGAGGATATAAACCGCCCTGCCCCCGTCTTTGAAATGAATCGGATCCACGGCAATGTTAATTTTTTGTAACACAACTGGAATTGCCGCCCCGCCGAAGTAGCCAATTCTCGTTCCAGGCTGTTTATTTTTTGCAACTTGAACTCTTGGTCCGATGGACTTGGGACATTTTGCATCGGATGGCGGCCATCCCACCTACACGCTCCCATGAAATTCCCAGTCACGCTCGTTGCGTTGTTCACCCTCGCGGCATCAGTTCAGATTCATGCCCAGAACCGATACATCCTCATCGATGGCTCCAGCACGGTTCATCCGATGATGCAGATTGCCGCCGAGGACTATTCCAAAACCCTCGATCGGAATGTCAAAATGGAAGTCTCTTTTTCCGGAACCTCGGCAGGGATGAAAAAATTTCTGGCCGGGGAACTGGATATCGCCGGCGCCTCGCGCCCAATCACCCGCGAGGAACTCAAGGCCGCGAAGGTTTACAAAATCCCCTTCGTCGAGGTTCCAATCGCCTACGACGCCCTGACCATCGCGGTGAACCCCGAATGCACCTGGGCGGATTCGATCAAAGTTTCCGAACTGAAGACCCTCTGGGAACGCGCCGCCGAAGGCAAAATCACCACTTGGAAACAAATCCGTCCCGAGTGGCCTGACACGCCAGTCCAACTCTTCGGAGCAGGCAAGGACTCCGGAACCTTGGACTATTTCAAGGATGTCGTTGTGGGAAAGTCGGGCGAGTTGCGCTCGGACTACACGGCCAGCGAGGACGACGAGGAATTGATCGAAGGGATTGAAAAAACCCCAGGGGCTCTTGGGTTTGTTCCCTTCGCCTACTTCACGAAAAAAGGAGACAAATTGAAGGCCCTGGCTGTGCAATTCGATTATGATGCCACCAAAGGCCACGCTGTTCAGGGCGGGCAGGCCGTTGCCCCCTCCGAACAAGCGGTTCTTCAAGGCACCTACATGCCATTCGGCAGGCCCCTCCTCCTCTATGTGAGCGTCAAATCGCTGGATGCCAAACCCCATCTCAAGGATTTTCTATTCAATTACCTGATGAGCGCCGACGATATCGCCACACAGGTCCACTATCTCGGGCTGCCCAAAATTTCCTACGCCCGCTCGATCGCCGATCTGGAATCCAAAAAAACCGGCACCCGTTTCTTCGGTGAACCGGAAATCGGCTTGAGCGTCTACGACATGATCAACCGCCGTCCGCGCTGAGAGTTTCCTCCCGCAGAGCCGCCGAGGCGCGGAGAAAGACCCATCCGCGATTGATGCCCATCCCCGCGAATTGCGGTTAGAAGAAGGTGTCAGTCCCGCGTTTTATCGCTTTTCAAATTCGCGGCTCTTTTTCTCTTCCCGGCGCCTCGGCAGCTCTGCTGGAGCTTTTGGCGGAAGAGGAACGGCGCTTCGCGGCCGATTCTTGGACTGCTCGGCGAGCCGCCCCTGCCCTGCGATTTTCCGTTTGGCACCCTCTTGCTTCGTAGCTTGGAACCCTCTTGCGGGAGTGCTTTCTGTCCGGAGGGACTCAAGGAAAAAAATAACCTCCGCCTTCTCATTTTATGACTCCGGCTTCTTTTCACGCGACTCGAGTTCATTCTTGTTCATACCCATCCGACCCTCTTGCATGGCCACCGTGCAAACCCTTGACACTCTCATTGCCCAAGCGGCCTCGTTCGTTTGGGGCCCGTGGTTGGTTTTCCTTCTTTTTGGAACCCATCTTTTTCTCACCTGGAGGACCGGCTTTATCCAACGCCACCTCGGCCATGCGCTGAAACTCTCGATCACGAAGGATGCCAACGCACCCGGTGACATCAGCCAATTCGGCGCGCTGGCGACCGCGCTCGCGGCGACAATCGGCACCGGAAACATCTACGGCGTGGCCGGTGCGGTGATTCTCGGCGGGCCCGGAGCGGTGCTCTGGATGTGGCTCACAGGAGTGTTTGGCATTGCGACAAAATACGGCGAAGCACTGCTTGCCGTGAAATACCGCACGGTGAACGCGAGGGGCCAGATGAGCGGCGGTGCCATGTATGTGCTGCAAAATGCCCTTAAGGCGCGCTGGGCGGGCATCCTCTTCGCGATCTTCACGGCGGTCGCGGCGTTCGGCATCGGAAATATGGTTCAGTCGAACGCGATTTCCGATTTGGTGGTGGCAAAGAAAGACCTTCTCCCGTTTGCGGCGGACGATTGGCACATCAAAGTCGGCGTCGGAGTTTTTCTAACCGTGCTTACGGCGTCGGTGATCCTTGGAGGGGTTTCCTCGATTTCGAAATTCTGCACGGTGCTTGTTCCCTTCATGGCGGCCGCGTATGTGGTCGGTTGCTTGGTTCTGCTGTTCTTCAATTGGGACAAACTCGGCGCGACGATTGAACTCATCGTCACCAGCGCGTTCACCGGCCAGGCCGCCGTGGGAGGATTTGTCGGTGCCGGAATCGCCGAGGCCATGCGCTACGGAATTGCCCGGGGTCTGTTCTCCAACGAATCCGGCCTCGGCAGCGCGCCGATCGTCGCGGCGGCGGCGCAGACACGCGATCCGGTGCGCCAGGCTCTCGTGTCCAGCACGGGAACCTTCTGGGACACGGTGGTCGTCTGCGCGTTAACAGGTCTTGTTCTGGTGTCGTCCGGCGATTGGCAAACCGCCGGCATTACAAAGGCGGGCCTGTGCGATGCGGCCTTCCACCACTTGGGTTTTTTTGGCGACGCCGTGCTCGTCCTCGGCCTGCTGACTTTCGTTTTTTCGACAATCCTCGGATGGTCTTACTACGGTGAAAAAGCCGTGGAATATCTCATCGGTGTGGGCGCTATTTTCCCCTACCGCTGCCTCTGGGTGGCGCTGGTTTTTGTCGGCTCGGTCTGGAAAAGCGAGGCCGTCTGGAATTTCTCCGACATGATGAACGGCCTCATGGCGATTCCGAATCTCATTGCCCTGCTATTGCTCAGCGGCGTGGTGGCCTCGGAAACCAAACGCTACTTCAACGGCCAAACCGGAAAATAGGCCCCTCACAAAAAAGAGGCTGTCTCTTTTTAAACAATCCCGGGGCAAAATTGAAAAAAAGCCCACAGCATTTCGGCGTTCGAGACACTTGTTGGCCACAGGAATGGGTTGGCACGGGTATTGCTTAATCAAAACCAAGATCAGCCCGGTCGAGGGATAGAGTTCAGGAACTTGGGGGAGGGAATGAACTCTGGGACGACCGGGCTGTTTCTTTTTAAGAAATCGGGAATCCCGATCAAACCACACACAGGGGGTGAAAACCTCCCGATGAAACGGACGGATTAATATTGTCACCCTAGGTGGTTCTGACAGATTCACCGCGGCTACAGCCAAGAAAGGAGGGGAAACTTAATACCATGAAATTCGCAACTATCGCCGCCGTAGCGGCTCTCGCGATCGCCGCTCTCGGCCTCGGCGCTTGCGCCAGCAAGCCAGCTCCAGCTCCGGCTCCGAGCACGATCGGAACGTCCAAATAAGGGCGCTCTCAAAGGCCGGGTGGAACGCGTTTCCGCCCGGCCTTTTTATTTTTTCAGGACACCCATCGGGTTTTCCTGTTTTTCCCCCGCAAGAGTTTCTGTTAAGCCACGCGCCTCCATGAAAAAAGCGAAGTCGAAATCCCAACCGCCCCTGGTGGGGATCGTCATGGGCAGCCGGTCCGACTGGGCCACGATGAAGGAATCCGCCTCCCTGCTCGAAAAGTTGGGAATTGCCCACGAATGCCGGGTCGTCTCCGCGCACCGCACGCCGGACCTTCTCGCCGACTATGCGAAATCCGCCGATTCGCGCGGCCTGCGCTGCATCATCGCGGGAGCCGGCGGGGCCGCCCACCTGCCGGGCATGATCGCCGCCCACACGCATCTGCCCGTTCTTGGTGTTCCCGTGGAAAGCCAAATCCTGCGCGGTCAGGACTCGCTTCTTTCCATCGTCCAAATGCCCGCGGGAATCCCCGTCGCGACCTTCGCCATCGGAGTCGCGGGGGCCAAAAACGCCGCGCTCTTTGCGACCTCCCTGCTCGCGGCGGAATTCCCCTCCGTGAAAAAAAACCTTCTCGGCTTCCGCGCGAACCAAACCAAGGAAGTCCTCGCCGCGCGGCTCGATTGAAAACCCGCATCCTGCATCCGCCGGAGGGCATTCCAGCAATCGTTGAATCGCTGGCTGCGGGCGAACCCGCCGCCCTGCCGACGGAAACCGTTTACGGCCTCGCTGCCGATGCCCTCTCGCCTTCGGCCTGCGCAAAAATTTTCGAGGCCAAGGACCGACCGCTCAACGATCCCCTCATCGTCCATGTCCCCTCCCCCGATTGGCTGGACAAGCTCGCCCACACCACTCCCTCCGCCCGCGCCCTGGCCGAAAAATTCTGGCCCGGCCCGCTTACGCTCGTCCTCCCGCGCCGCGAGATCGTCCCCGACATCGTTACCGCTGGCGAAGACACCGTGGCCGTCCGAATGAGTGCCCATGCGGTTTTCGACACGGTGGTCAAAAAATTCGGCAAGCCCCTTGCCGCACCCAGTGCCAACCGATTCGGCCGCATCAGTCCCACCACGGCCGGGCATGTTCTTGCAGAACTCGACGGCCGCATCCCGCTCATCCTCGACGGCGGCCCCTGCACCCACGGCATCGAATCCACCATCGTCCATGTCCTCCCCGGGGGACTCCAAATCCTTCGGCATGGCCCGATCACCGAAGACGACCTGCGCCCGTTCGCGCCCATTGTGGGCGGCTCGACGACCGTCAGCGCCCCCGGTGGACTCAAAAGCCACTACGCCCCGCGCACCCCGCTCGTCCTCGAAAAAAATCCCACACCGAGCCCTGGAAAAACCGGCCTCCTCGCCTTCTCCCGATCCCGTGAAGGATTCGCAAAAACCGAAATCCTAAGCCCCTCCGCCGATTTGCGTGAAGCCGCCGCCCGTCTCTACGGCGCCCTCCGCCGCCTCGACGAAGCCGGCCTCGACCTGCTCATTGCCGAACCCGTCCCTGAAACCGGCATCGGCACCGCCATCATGGACCGACTGAGAAAAGCCGCCGCGCGATGAACGACGGCAAACGCCTCAACACCCGCGCCAGCGGCGTCATCGCCGCTGCCGTCATGCTCAGCCGCGTGCTGGGCCTCGTTCGCGAGGTTCTTTTCAACGCCGTCTTCGGCACCGCCGCGATGGGCCTTTTCCTCATCGCCTTCCGCCTTCCGAATCTCCTCCGCGACCTCTTTGCCGAAGGCGCGCTCTCCACCGCCTTCATCACCGTCTTCTCCCAAAAGATCGAAAAGGAAGGCGTCCAATCCGCCTGGGCCCTTGCTTCGAAGATGCTCACCCTCGCCACCGTCTTCATGAGCGCGGTCAGCCTCCTCGGCATTCTCTTTGCGGGACCGCTCGTTCATCTCCTCGCCCCTGGCTTCGCGCCCGCTGACGCCGAATTCACGATTTTACTCACGCGAATCATGTATCCCTTCATCCTGCTCGTGTCCCTCGCGGCGCTGGTGATGGGAATCCTCAACTCGCGCCAAATTTTTACCGCTCCCGCGCTGGCCTCGAGCTTCTTCAACATCGGCTCGATCCTCTGCGGCGTCGTCTTCGGCTACCTGATCGATCCCAAATTCGGCCGTGACGCCCTCATCGGGCTCGCCGCAGGCACCCTCATCGGCGGACTCCTCCAACTCGCCGTGCAGCTTCCCAGCCTGCGCAAGGCGGGATTCCGTTTCGTCGCCGACTTTCACTGGAACGATTCGGGCATCAAAAGAATCCTCATCCTCATGGTGCCATCCCTCATCGCCGCGAGCGCCGTGCAGGTGAATGTGCTGGTGAATTCCCGTTTCGCCTCCTACGCCGGCGCGGAAGCCGTGACCTGGCTCAACAGCGCCTTCCGCCTCATGCAACTTCCCATCGGCGTCTTCGGTGTCGCTGTCGCCACGATCACACTTCCCGTCATCTCCCGCATTGCGGCAGACACCGACACCTCGCGCTTCGGCCCCACCTTGGGGCGCGCCCTGCGCCTGGCTCTGTTTCTCACCCTGCCCTCCGCCGTCGGTCTCTGGTTCATGGCCGAGCCGGTCATAGGCCTCATTTACCAGCACGGCCAGTTCGTCGCCAACGACACGCTCCAAACCTCCCTCGCCCTCCAATTCTATGCGCTCGGCCTCGTCGCCTACGCGTGCATCAAAGTCGTCTCGCCGGCTTTCTACGCCATCAACCGCAAATGGACCCCCATGCTCGTGAGCTTCGGCGCGGTGGGACTCAACATCGTTTTGAACTACTGGTTCATGTTCCACCTCGGCCTCGGACACAAAGGCCTCGCCCTCTCCACGACGATTTGCGCCACGCTCGATTTTCTGATTCTTTACCTCCTCATGCGTCCGGTGGCCGGAACCCTCGACACGAAAAAAACACTCTCCACCCTGCTCCGCTGCGGACTTGCCTGCCTCGCCCTCGCCGCCATTTGCTACGCCGGTAAAAATCTCCTTCCGGCCGTGCTGCCGCAAACGAATCTCCTCAACCGCTCCGTCGCCGTGCTGGGAACCATCGGCCTCGCCGCCCTCGCCTATCTCGCGGCGTGTCTCCTCCTGCGCGTCGAGGAAACCCGCTCCGCCCTGGAAATCCTCCAAAGGAAACTTTTGAAGGCTCGAGCGAAATAAGCGGGCAATCCGCAACGCTACGCCAACCTCGGGATGCCCGGCAGCCGGTCGAAGTGCGCGTCACGCGAGTAGAGGACCAGCGAATGCTCGATGGCGAGGGCTGCGATCCAGAGGTCGTTTGTCGGGATCGGTGTGCCGGCTTTTTTCAACCGGGCGTAAAGCGCGGCGTAGTGGTGGGTCGTGGCATCGCTGCTGTGAGCCACCCGCACACCGGGCTGCTGGAGAAGTTCTCCCATGACTCGCACCTGGGCATCCCCGCGTTTGATCGACAGGGCTCCAACACGGATTTCCGCCAACACGATGAACGGAACCACCAGCAACGCGGCCTGCTCGAAGGCATCGACGACAGCCTGCTCCCCCGCGCAGAAGTCGATGAAGCGGTTCGAGTCGATCAGGATTCTCACTTCCAGTCCTCGGGATTCACCTGATCCTGCTCCTTCAGCGCGGCGCGCCAGACGGCCGTGGAGGTCTTTTTCGTTTCGGCCACCATTTGGCGCAGAGTCCGGTAGCGCACAGGCACCCGCTCCGTTCCAAGCCCGCGCTGCAATGCATGCAAGGTGGCCTGATTCAGGCTGACCCCCTCCAGCGTTGCGCTTTCGCGCAACAGGCCATCAATTTCCTCCGGAACATCCCGAACCGTGTATTGAACTGTTGTCTTCTTTTTCATGCCTGCAATAGATCACAACAATGCAGGCAAATCAAATTTTTTTTGAAAATCGGGCTTAAGACTCCTTTCGCCCGGATTGGCCGCACCCGCGACACAACAAGAATGCCGGCATGCGACTTGCGTATTGATCGCCTGCGAGTGGAGGGGCTAGCTTTGTTGGGTGGAATGGTTCACTGCCAGGCATTTGTTTTTGTTGGCTGTCGTTTGCTATGGAGGCGGGACGATTCACTCGCTGTTTCTTTGGCGACGAGGATTTCTAAAGGACGCGCGAGTCGGGTATTTTCTGCTCTTGGCCGCATTTTTTCTGCAGAGCTGGGCGATGTTTTTGCGGGGCATCTCCATTAAGGCGTGTCCGGTAAACAACCTTTTCGAGGCAATGCTTTTCGTTTGCTGGGGGCTGGTTGTGGCCTGCCTGGTGCTGGGGATTTCCGCCCGGTTGCGGTTCATATCGGCGTTCGCCTCGCCATTGCTTTTTGCGATGGGGGTTTTCGCGCTCATGCCCGC
>CAYOGR010000102.1:0-8261 GCA_964403605.1 uncultured Chthoniobacter sp. | reverse complement strand
GTCGGTTGGTAGTGGCTTCATATTGCCGTCTCGATCTGTATGCGGCTCACAAGGAGAGCCATCAACCGCACCCCTCCCCGGGGTGATCACCCCGTTCCTCAAACCCCTCGGGCGGATACCTTGGAATCGAAAACCATGAAACGATTTCCCATTCTGAAAAAAACCACCCGCTCTGTGCTGGCTCTGGCTCTCGTTTGGATCGCGACCGGTTGCGACCCGCAAAAATCCGCGCGCGGCTTCCGCCTGCCCGACGGAAACATCGAGAAAGGCAAGGAGGCTTTTGTTTCCTTGCAATGCAACACCTGCCACACCGTTTACGGAGAAACTTTCCCGGCCGCGTTGAAGTTCAACATCCCCCTCGGCGGCGAGACCCCCCGCATTCGCTCCTACGGCGAACTCGTGACCTCGATCATCAACCCCTCGCATGTGATCAGCGGCCGCTACCGGGAGGAACTGCGGCAGGCCAAAGAATCGCCGATGACGAATTTCAACGAGACCATGACGGTCGCCCAGTTGATTGACCTCGTGGCGTTCCTTCAAGACCGCTACAAAGTCGTTTCTCCAGACCAGAGCATGCCGGTTTATCCGTGGTGATCGCGAGTGCCCGTGCTTTTCTGTTTGCCTCCCCGGGCAGGTGGGTGCAGGTTTCAAACTCACGGGGCGTAGCTTAGCTTGGTAGAGCGCCTGGTTTGGGACCAGGAGGTCGGAGGTTCAAATCCTCTCGCCCCGATTTTCTTCTTCTCGATTCGTGGCCGCGGGCCCGCTTAGGGTCTGCGGGTGGACACCAACCGGCTTCAGGAAATGCCGCCCGATGAGCGGCCCCGCGAAAAGGCCGAGCGACACGGGTTCGAGTCGCTCTCCGATGCGGAACTGCTTGCCATCTTCATCCGCACGGGAGTGCCGGGAAAAAACGCCCTGCAAGTCGCCCGCGATTTGCTCCGCGATTGTGGAAGCTTCGCCGAACTGGCCCGCTGCTCGCCAAAGGAGATCCGCCGCCTTGCCAAGGGCATCGGCCCTGCGAAATCCCTCGAAATGGCAGCCGCCTTCGAGATCGGCAAGCGTCTCGCCAAAGGAAAATCCATTTCGCCCCTGCTCGATACGCCCGAGCGGATTTTTGACGCATTCGGCAGGGAATTCATGGCGCTGCGGCAGGAATCTCTTCGCGCCCTTTACCTCGATGCCCGCCTGAGGCTCATACGCGCCGAAGAGATCACCCGCGGGTCGGTGAGCGAATGCATGGCGCATCCGCGCGAGATTTTCCGGCGGGCCATGATCCACAGCGCCTACGCGGTCGTCGTGCTCCACAACCACCCGAGCGGCGACCCCGCGCCGAGCGCAGCCGACATCCGGATCACGCGCATGCTCCGCGAGGCCGCCCAACTTCTTCAAATCAACTTGATCGACCACATGATCCTTGGCTCGCCCGACGGGGGGCGTCTGCCGTATTACAGCTTCAAGGAAGCCGGACACCTATGAACATCCATCCCACCGCGATCATTTCCCCCGATGCGAAATTGGCCGAAGACATCGAAGTCGGCCCGGGCGTGATCATCGGCGAACGCGTCGAGATCGGCTCGGGATGCGTGCTCCAAGCCCGCGCTGTGATTGAAGGTGATACGACCATGGGATCTGGAAACACGATTGGCTACGGAGCGATCATTGGCGCGGCGCCGCAGGATTACGCGCACTCGGCGGCCATCCGCAGCTCGGTCGTCATAGGAAACAACAACCGCATCCGCGAATACGCCACGATCCACCGGGGAACAAAAGAGGGCACGGTCACCCGCATCGGGGACAACTGTTTTCTTATGGTCGGCGTGCATGTTGGCCACAATTGCGAGGTCGGCGATGGCGCGATCATCACGAACAATGTCCTCCTCGCCGGCTATGTGCAGGTGGGCGAGGGGGCGGTGCTCGGCGGCGGCGCGGTGTTCCACCAATTCATGAGGGTCGGCCGCCGGGCGATGGTCGCGGGCGGGTCGCGTTTCAACAAAGACATCCCGCCGTTCACCATCGCCGACAGCTACAACAAAATTCATGGCATCAATTCCATCGGCTTGAAACGGGCGGGTGCGGACAGTGCCCGGCGATTGGATATCAAGCGCGCGTTCCTTTCGGTCTTTCGTGAAAACAAACCCTTCCGCGCCGCTGCCGAAGAGGCTTTGACGGCCGCCGAGTGGGGGCCCGAAGCGCGCGAATTTTTTGAATTCATCCTCTCCTCGAAGCGCGGTGTCTGCGGCACCTCGGTTCCGCGTGGAGATTCCGAAGAAAATTCATGAGTCGTTTCGCCGGCCTCCGCTCCCCGATGGCAGCCTACACGGTGCCGTTTTTGATTTTTATGGGCGGTTTGTTTTTGGTGTCCGCCCTGCAAGCGACGGGCAGCGATGCATTTTGGCTGAAGCACCCCGAGTATTGGGTTTATCCGCTCCAAACCGCCCTCTGCGCGGTGGCGCTGGTTTTTTATTGGCGTCAATACGACTTCGCCAAGCGCGGCGGCCTTTTCATCGCCACCCTGATTGGTTTGGCCGTTCTTGGAATCTGGATCGCCCCGCAAGCCGTGTTGGGATTTCCCTCGCGAACCGATGGTTTCGATCCCACGGTTTTCGGCGAGGGCACGGTTCTTTACTGGGCGACGCTGGTGGCCCGCTTTGCAAGGCTCGTGGTGATCGTGCCGCTGGTGGAGGAAATTTTCTGGCGTGGATTTTTGATGCGTTTTTTCGTGAAAGAGGATTTCCAAAATGTCCGCATCGGCGAATTCCAATGGAAGTCGTTCCTGCTGGTGGCCGTCTTTTTCATGCTGGTTCACGCCACGGCCGATTGGCCGGCGGCGTTCCTGTGCGGTCTCGCCTTCAATTTTGTGGCGGTGAAAACCGGGAGCCTGTCGGCCTGTGTGGTGGCCCATGCGCTCACGAATCTCGGCCTTGGAATCTACATCATGGCCACCCGCCAATGGGGATTTTGGTAAATGAAAATCGGCCTCGCCCAACTCAACCCGACCGTCGGCGATCTCGCCGGGAACTCCCGCAAAATCATCGACGCCTGCCGCGCCCTGGAACAGCGCGGCGCGACGATCCTCCTCACGCCGGAACTCGCCCTCACCGGCTATCCGCCGCAGGATCTTCTTTTCAAAACCGACTTCGTTCCTGCCAGCCTTCGCGCCCTTGAGGAAATCCATAGCCAGGTCGGAGCGGCGGTCTGGATCGTTGGATGTGTTTGCCACAACCCCTCCGCGCAGGGACGCCCGTTTTTCAACGCCGCGGCCCTTTTGGAGAAAGGCCGCCCCGCGCGTTTTGTCTTCAAGACCCTCCTTCCGACCTACGATGTCTTCAACGAAACGCGCTACTTTGAGCCAAACCCCTCCCCCGCCCCCGTTGATATTGGCGGTCGGTTGTTCGGGGTGACGATTTGCGAGGACATCTGGACGCCTGAAAACCTTCCGCGCCGCTTTTATTCCACAAACCCCGTGGAAACCCTCATCGCGAGCGGAGCCACGGCGATCCTGAACCTGAGCGCCTCGCCGTTCCAAATCGGGAAGCCGCGCCTGCGCGAGGAAATGCTGGCGGGCCAGGCGAAAAAACACGGCGTTCCTTTTTTCTATTGCAACGCCGTCGGAGGAAACGACCAGCTTGTGTTCGACGGAAATTCGCTCGCGATCGACGCGAATGGAAACACCGTCCGCCGCTGGCCCGGCTTCTGCGAATCGGCTGCGCTGGTCGAGGATCCCATGGAATCCCCCACCCCTTCCGACATCGAATCCCTTCGCGAGGCGCTGGTTCTTGGGATCCGCGACTACGCGACGAAATGTGGCTTTCGCTCCGCTGTGCTGGGTCTGAGCGGCGGGATCGACAGCGCCGTGGTCGCCTGCCTCGCCGTTCAGGCACTTGGCGCGGACAAGGTCACCGGTGTCGCCATGCCTTCTCCCTACTCCTCGAGCCACAGCGTCGAGGACGCTTACGAACTCGCCAAAAATCTCGGCATCTCGTGCCTCACTATTCCAATCGCGGAGAGCTTCGAGGTTTTCAAAGCCCAGATGCGCCCGGCGTTTGGTGACCGGGCGGAGGACGCGACGGAGGAGAACATGCAAGCCCGCCTGCGCGGCCTCACGCTGATGTCGCTTTCGAACAAGTTCGGTCACCTCCTTCTCACCACCGGCAACAAAAGCGAACTCGCCGTGGGTTATTGCACCCTCTACGGCGACATGTGCGGCGGGCTCGCGGCGATCTCCGATGTGCCGAAGACGATGGTCTACGAACTCGCGCGGCATTTGAATGCAAGCTCCGAGTTGATCCCCCTCCGCACGATCGACAAAGTCCCCAGCGCGGAATTGCGTCCCAACCAGACCGATCAGGACACGCTCCCTCCCTATGAGATTCTCGATGCGATCCTCCGGCTGTATGTGGAGGAAAACCTCGGCGTCGCCGAGATTGCCGCGCGGGGATTCGATGCCGAAACCGTCCGCTGGGTGGCTCGCAAGGTGGATTTCAACGAATACAAGCGCGAGCAGGCCGCACCGGGACTCAAGGTCACGAGCCGCGCCTTCGGCATGGGCCGCCGGATGCCGATCGCGCAGCGGTATTCCGCCGACTGATCACTCCCAATCCCTTTTCAGGCGGTTGCCGATCTTCCTCTCTGTCTCAAAGCTTCACCGTCTGCATCGGCTCTCGAGCCACTGCTCGATATCGCCCGTCACAGTGTCACGATCCCAATCGTGCCACAGCAGGTGATACGCCTCGGGATAGAGATGGTGGGTTTTGTCGCTCGAGGGAATCTTTTCAAACCAGGACGCGATTTGCGTGGGTTTCACAAAGCAATCGTTACCGGCCGAGAGCACCAACGCGGGATGGCGCAGGCGTTCGGCATGGGTGTGGCTGTTGTCGATCAGCTCCCCCAACTCCGCAAGAAACCCAAGGCTGAATCCCTTCAAGTGGTGGGGTTTTTCGCGCAGTGATTCCTGATAGGCCGTGTCGCGCGTGAGCGGCGGAGCGCTCGTTTTTCCGTTCACAAATCGACTCGGGGAGAGGCGGGCCTGTGGAAAATGGCGGGCCAAAAACGCGAGCGTCCTTTTGAGAAACCCCGGAACCTCCCTTCGAAGTCCCACCACGGGAACAGAGAGCAAAACGCCGTCGATTTCGCCATCCGCGGGGAGTCGCCCCTGCGCGGCGTAGGCGGCCGAGAGCAAGGCTCCCATGCTTTCCCCCATCAGAAAAAGCGGTCTTCCTTCGTGGGTGCGACGCAGCGCGGCGATAAATCGAGCGATGTCGAGGAGTTGCGTTTCAAGATCGAGCCGCATGCCCCGCCGCGCGACCATGGGGTCATTTCCCTGCCCCCGAAGATCGAGCGCGTAGAAGGAATATTGCGCCAAACGGGTGGGCAGCGGGTGGAATTGTTCTCCAGATCCGCTGAGACCGTGGATGCAGGCCACAATGGCGCGTGGATCCGCGGCGGGCCAGGCATGAGCCTCGCGTGTTTCTCCGTCATGCGTGCGCCAGGGAAATGTCATTGCCTTTTGGCTGCTGCCCTATAGATCCGCGTCCATGAGACTGCTCGCCATCGTTTTGTTGTTTCAGGCCGTTGCCGCATCCGCGGCGGAAATTGACCTCGCGCTCATCCAATTTCCAGAACCAAAAACCGCGGAAATTCTGAACGAGGCTTTGGCCAAAGTGGATCTCGCCGAAATCACGAACTCCAACCGCACGATTACCAAGGAGCGCGCCTTGCAGGGCGGTGTTGTTCTTTTTGCCCAAAGCCTGGATTCCTCCAGCCTCGATTCGTCCACGCGCCTCGGCGACACCCGCGCCGATGTCGCCGGGACTTACAAAAATGGCCGGTTGAATATTCAGATCACGATTTCCGAAGGTGTGGACGCTGGGTTGCGCAGTTTTACCAAACGCTCTTTCCAAGGCCTGGCCGACCTCCCTTCCGGGGCCACCCGCGTGATTTCCCTTCGTAAAATCATCCGCAAAATCGCAACCGCCGAAAAAGGTCGCTCCGAGGTGCGGGAGAGCGAATCGACCACCGCTCTCATTGCCCGCGCCCGCTAATCCCGCCTCCGCACAACCTGTGAACAACTTGTGGATGGATTGCGGTTGTTGCCAAAAACCTGGATCGAAGGCCTCTTTTTCAACATCTGTTTTTCGCGATCCTCATTTTTTTCACAGTCTGCTTTCCGTGTGGAACACCGACTGGGCTTGCGAGGAACGCCGAGACGCGGCGTTGTTCACAGAGTGAATAAGAAGGTTCTTTGTTCCCTAAAAATTATTTCTCTAATCTAGCATGTGAACAACCGCTTCGCCGGGGCCCCTCACGAAAGGCTTTTTCTCGCGAACGAACACTTTTAGAATTTACCGCCATGACACCCGGTCCTGTTTCACAATTCATCGATCTCCACTATCGCCATTTCAACGCCGCCGCGCTGAAGGATGCCGCCGAAGCCTACGCGCGCCACTTGGATTCGGGAGGAATCATGCTCATGACCCTTGCCGGGGCGATGAGCACGGCGGAGTTGGGGATTTCCCTCGCGGAGATGATCCGGCAGGGAAAAGTCCACGGCATCGTCTGCACGGGTGCAAATCTCGAGGAGGATATTTTTAATCTGGTCGCCCATGATTTTTACGAGCGCATTCCGCATTATCGCGACCTGACGCCTGCGGATGAACAAGCTCTGTTGGAGCGGCACATGAACCGCGTCACGGACACCTGCATTCCCGAAATGGAAGCGATGCGCCGGATCGAAAATGTGATCCTCAAGGAGTGGATGGACGCCGACGCACGCGGCGAGCGGCTTTTCCCGCACGAGTTTTTCTGGCGCATCCTCGACTCGCCCGAGTTGCAGAAGAGCTTCCAGATCGATCCGAAAAACAGCTGGATGATCGCCGCCAAGGAGAAAAACCTCCCCATGTTCGTTCCCGGTTGGGAGGACTCCACGCTTGGCAACATGTATGCCGGCCATTGCATCGAGGGAGATGTGAAAAATGTCCACACAGTCCGCTCCGGCATCGAATACATGATCAAGCTTGCCGATTGGTATGCGCCGACGAGCTACAAGACGCCCATCGGCTTTTTCCAGATCGGCGGCGGCATTGCGGGCGATTTCCCGATTTGTGTCGTGCCGATGCTCCACCAGGATCTTCGCCGCACCGATGTGCCGCTGTGGGCTTATTTCTGTCAGATCAGCGACTCGACCACGAGCTTCGGCAGCTACTCCGGCGCCGTGCCAAACGAAAAAATCACTTGGGGAAAACTTGGTGAAAAAACCCCGAAGTTCATCATCGAATCCGACGCCACCATCGTCGCACCGCTCATCTTTGCGAAGATATTGGGTTGGTAAAATGATTGACCACAGAGGACACAGAGAGCACGGAGGAGGGCCGAGGATAAGCCTTACAAAAAGCCCTGCTGAAAACTTAATTCTTAAAACTTAAAACTCCGTCCATGCACATCCGCGACATCCTCCAGCCTGGAAAGCCGACTGTTTCGTTCGAGTTTTTCCCACCGAAAACCGCGGAGTCGCAGGAGCAGCTCTACACCACCATTCGGGATCTCGAAAAAATCCACCCAAACTTCGTGAGCGTTACCTACGGCGCAGGCGGATCGACACGCGAACTCACCCATGATCTCGTTCTCCGGCTCAAAACCACCTCGACGCTGGATCCCATCCCGCACCTGACCTGTGTTGGGCACACCGAGGCGGAAATCGACGCCATTCTCCAGCGCTACGCCGCCGCTGGCGTGAGCAACATCCTTGCCTTGCGTGGCGATCCGCCCCGCGACCAACCCGACTACGACCACTCGAGGGACACCTTTCCCCAAGCGGTCGATTTGGTGCGTTTCATCAAAAAATTCAAAGGGCATCCCGACGCCCGAGGATTTGGCATCGGCGTCGCGGGTTTCCCGGAAGGCCACCCGGCCACGCCCAACCGCCTGCTGGAAATGGACTACCTCAAAGCGAAGGTGGACGCCGGCGCGGACTACATCTGCACCCAGCTTTTCTTCGACAATCACGATTTCTACGACTTCCGCGATCGCTGTGCCCTCGCGGGGATCGAGGCCCCGATCATCGCCGGCATCATGCCTGTCACGAGCCTTTCCTCCATGAAACGCATGGCAGAACTCGCTGGTGGATCGCGTTTTCCAGCAAAACTCCTCAAAGCCCTCCATCGCGCGGGCGACTCGACCTCGGCCGTCCGTGAAATCGGCCTCCATTATGCCACCGAGCAGTGCGCCGACCTCCTCGACAACGGCGTCACAGGCATCCACCTCTA
>CAYOGR010000101.1:0-8312 GCA_964403605.1 uncultured Chthoniobacter sp. | reverse complement strand
ATCGGTCACTTTGTAAACCAGCGGGAACTCTCCGGCGGCAGCGGGTTTCCCGGCAAGTGTTCCCGCGCGCGCGTTAAGATAAACACCACTCGGCAGATTTCCTTCGATCGACCAGCGATAGGGCTCCCGTCCACCAATGGCGGTCAGAGTGGTCGCGAGGTCTTCGCCGAATTTTGCTTCAAGGGGAAGGCCGAGGGCCTCCGAAACCTGGAGGTCATAGGCCTCCACCGGAATCTCCACGGCGAGTTCGGTGGATTCTTGACGGGAGTCGGTGGCGACGAGAACGACTTTCCATGTCCCGGGCTCCGCTGGCTTGCCGGCGATTTCGCCTTTCGTGCCAGTGAATCGGAGGGATAGACCCCGTGGCAGCGTGGTGTCGACGGCGGGCTTCAGGGTGTAGGGCGGGATTCCGCCCTGGATCTCAAATGAACGGCGGAATGCCAACCCGGCTCTCGCCTGTTCGGTCTCGGCGGGTTCGGCGAGGATTTGGAGCGGATCGGCGGTGACGACGAGCGTGGCATTTGCCGTGGCGGAGAGCCGGTTGGCGTCGGAGACCTTGATCGTGATCGGGAATTCCCCAATGACATAGGGGGTTCCCGCGAGCTTCCCCGAGTTGCCTGCGATCCAGACACCGCGCGGCAGCGGGTTGCTGACGCTCCAATAATAAGGCGGCTTGCCACCGGTCGCGGCCAAGGGAATCTCCAGCGCCTCCTTGTATTTTCCAGCGAGGTTTTGGATCGATTCGGCGGAAATCGCGAGGTCGTAGGGAGCGACCGTCAATGGCACTTGCAGCGTGGCCTTTTCGCCCTGCGAATCGGAAGCCTCCAGAGAGATGGCATAGTCACCTGCTGCGGCGGGTTTGCCGGCGAGTTTGGCCGTGTTTCCGGAGATCCAGACGGACAAGCCTTCAGGGAGTGTGGTGCCTGGAGTGGCTCTAATCGTGTAGGGCGGCACACCGCCTTCCACAGCGATGTTCCGCACAAACATCATGCCCGCCATGGCGGCCGGGGCCTCGGCAGGGTCCGGGGCGAGTCGCAGGGGGGAGACTTCCACCGATAGAGGAACGATTCGCACCGCTTCGAAGCCTTTCGAATCCCGGAGTCGGATGGTGAGGGAGGCGATGCCGGGAACAAGTGGCGTCCCGGAGAGTTCGCCTTGTCGCGCGTCGAGCCTCAAGCCACGAGGGAGTGCGCCTGCCGCCGACCAGCGGTAGGGCTCGGAACCACCCGAGGCGCGAAAAGCCACCGAGAGCGGTTCGTTGTATTTGGCTGTAATGGACGCCGGTTCGGAATCGATCGACAAGCCATAGGGCGAGACCCGGAGGGTGAATTCACGCTCGGTTCGGTTTTTCACGGGTTTCGCCGAGTCGACGAGTGCCAACGGAATTTGAAAGGTTCCGGCGACCTTCGGGGTGCCTTTGATCGTGCCTTCGGAAAAGACGAGCCCGGGCGGAAGATCGGTGCCGGGTTTGAGGCTCAACGCATAGGGCGCCTTGCCGCCTTGCAGTTCGATTTTCGCCGAGTAGGCGGTGTTCGCTGTGGCTTCTGGGAGGGTGGGGGGTGTGAGGAATTCCAGCGACGGCTCTGCCGTCATTTGTTCTGCGAGGTGTGCGGGATCGACGAGGTTTCTGGCCTGGCGGAATCCCACATGGTTTTGTTTCTCACCCTCTCCGGCGAAACTTTGGCGCGAGATCTCGCAATCGGCCTCGCCGCCGATCCAGGCTCCGCCGCGAAGCCGCCGTGCGCCGGGTTGGGCGGGAGTCCAGCACCACTCGGCGATGTTGCCGCTCATGTCATGAAGCCCGAGTTCATTCGGTTTCTTCGTGCCCACCTCCGCAGGCCCCCGACCATCGATCAAATCCTCGCCGGTCCCGATCGCGTTGTCCCAGTTCCACGCCACCTCGTTCAAATCGTTCCCACCGCTGAAGCGCGTTCCTTGCGATCTCGTGCCGCCGCGGGCCGCCCATTCCCATTCCGCCTCGGTCGGCAGGCGGTATCCATCGGCGGTCGGTTCCGCGACGGGTTCGGCGATCCCCCGGCGATAGACTTCGCCATTCACCGAATAAACGGGACGAAGCCCTTCCATCTGACTGCGGGCGTTGAGCCACTTCACGGCCTCGTGCCAGGAAATGTTACGAACGGGATGGGTTGGCAGGGCGCCCCTCGGAGCTTTCGGCAGATCGTAACTGTTCAATGCCGCGAATTCCGCCACCGCCATCCATTCGTCCCAAGTCGTCTCGTGGGTTGCCATGTGAAAAGCCTCCACCTTTTCGCCGGCGAGCGGGGATTCCGAAGGAAGCATTCCCGCCGAAACCGTCACCATCCCTGGAGGCGCGGGGGGAGGGGGAGTTCCGGTTCCCGAGATTTCCAGCGAGTTGGTTCCGCGACCTGCGCCGAGATTCACCGTCGCCTGACCCGCATAGGTTCTCGCCTCCGGCGGGGAAAATTCCACGCTCACTTGGCGTTCTTCGCCGGGTTCGATCGAGCCGCTGAACTCTCCATGGAACCCCTCGGGCAGTGTGATGCCCGTGACATTCAAAGGCGCGTTGCCGGTGTTGCGAAGGAGAAGCGAACCAGTGGCTTTTTCACCCACTGTCACGGAATCAAGGGCTAGCTCTTTCGGGAGATCCAAAATGCCGACCAATTCCTTGCCCGATCCGCTTGCTGGAATTTCGAGTTTTCCGGCATTCGAAGTGAGCCGCGCCACGCCATTCACGGCACCGGGCCTCGCGGGAGAAAAGGCCACCGAGACCGTGAGTTCGCTTCCGGGTTCGATGCGGAAGTCGGTTCCGCTGCTCGACATGCCCTCGGGATAGGAGGTGTCCTCGATAACCAGCGTCGCGGTGCCTGTGTTCTTGATGGTCAGTGTTTTTGTTGCCGACTCGCCGACAGAAATTTCCGGAAAATCTAGAGAGCCTGAGACTTCTGCGACGGGTTTTTTCGGAAGTTGCTCGGCAACGGGTGTCTCTGCTTTTTTGGAGTCGCAAGAGACGAATCCGAGCAAAACAAAACCCAGCGAAAGACAGGCTAAAAAACGCATCCGATTTGATTACCGACCCGCCTCGCGCCGCTCAAGACCCGAGTGGATTCCGGCCCCGGCTTTTTTCAGGCAAGCGCGTTTTTTTGGATCGCCAGAATCTGTTCGATGCCGCCCCGTGCGGCGGCGGTCAATTGCTCGAATTGGGCGGTGCTGAAAACACTTTCCTCGCCGCTGCCCTGCACCTCCACAAAGTCCAGGTTCTCTGTCATCACGACATTCATGTCCACCTCGGCATCCTTGTCCTCGAGGTAGTCGAGATCGACCAAAACCTCCCCTTCCACAAGGCCGACGCTGACGGCGGCAACGCGATTTTTGACCGGAAGTTCTTTGATTTTTCCCTGCTCGACCAGCCAGCGACCGGCGAGTTCCACGGCAATCGAGGCACCGGTGATCGCGGCGGTGCGTGTGCCGCCGTCGGCCTGCAGGACATCGCAATCGACCCACATGGTGCGCGGCCCGAGTTTTTTGAGATCCACGACCGCGCGGAGCGAGCGGCCGATCAGGCGTTGGATCTCGGTGCCGCGTCCGTCGGGGCGACCGCGCGAGGAGTCGCGCTGCTTGCGCGTGAGAGTGGAGTAGGGGAGCATCGAGTATTCCGCAGTGATCCATCCGCCCGGGACATTCTGATCCTTCATCCAACGGGGCACCGTTTCCTCGACCGTCGCCGCGCAAATCACCTTGGTGTTTCCGAAGGAAATCAAAACCGAACCCTGGGCGTGCGGGGCGATGGACTTTTCGATGGTGATCGGGCGGATTTGGCTGGGGAGGCGATTTTCGTGGCGGCTCATCCCGGGACTTTGGGGGATGCCGGGACGGGCGGCAAGACGCGAGTTCCCGGCGTCACGCAAGATATTGGAAAGAAATTATTTGATTTCCACCAAAACCCCTCCTTGACGCCTCCGCCGGATGGCGGCTAATCTCGCCCTCCATTTTTTAGAAAGTAGGTGAAATTATGCCGGAAGTAGTCGTTAGAAAAGGTGAGCCGATCGATCGGGCCCTCAAGCGTTTGAAGGGCAAGATCGACGCGGAGGGATTGATGGACGAAGTGCGCCGCCTTCGTGCTTTCGAGACACCCGTTCAGCGCGTCCGTCGCAAGGCCAAAAACAACGCCAAGCGCGCGAAGCTGAAGATTCGTTTCAATTTCAACCCCGTTTCCTGATTGCAAGGAAAACGGGTTGTTTTCGCCGGCTGCGGCTTCCTTGGGGAAGTCGCAGCCGGTTTGTTTTTTGAGAACGGCTGGAACGTTCTTGGCTTGTGCGCCACCACGGAAACCGCGGCCAGACTGGCTTCGCTGCCTTTTCCCGTGCGAGTCACCGACATTTCCCGGCCTCTTCAGGCCCCGGAGGGGTGGAGCCGTCCCGATCTTGTGATCCATTGCGCGAGTTCCGGTGGCGGGGATGCCGCCGACTACCGCGCGGTGTATCGCGACGGGTTGGCGAATTTGATCGAGGCCTTTGCGCCCTCGCGCGTGATTTTCACCGGAAGCACTTCGGTTTACGACCAGCAAAACGGCGAGACGGTCGATGAGGAATCGCCAACCGTGCCGCAACGCGATACCGCGAAAGTCCTTCTCGAGGCTGAATCCCTCGCGCTCGAGGCGCGCGGAATCGTCGCCCGCTTGGCCGGGATTTATGGCCCGGGCCGCTCGATGTTTTTGCGAAAATTCGCCGCTGGAAGTGCGGTGCTCGAGGCCGGCGGGGAGAGGTTCCTGAATTTGATCCACCGGGATGACGCCGCGAATGCCCTCCTGCACTTGGCCGATCCGTCAATTCCTCCGGGTCTCTATAATGTCTGCGACAACCACCCTCCCACACAGCGGGAACTCTATGGCTGGATTGCCGGGTTTTTCCAAAAACCCATGCCGCCCGAGGGGCCGGTCGATCCACAGCGCAAGCGCGGCCTCAACAACAAGCGTGTTTCGAATAAAAAGCTCCGCTCGACCGGTTGGTCACCCGAATACCCGTCGTTCCGCGATGCCCTGCCGGGACTTGCGACGGCGGGCTTTTAGTCGGACAGCGAGGGTTCCTCGTCGGCGGATTTCTCCGGCTTTGGAGCCCTCGGAATGACGAGAACCTTGTCGATGCGCTGGCGATCCATGTCGATGACTTCGAAGTCAAAACGATCCCAGCGGATTTTCTCCCCCTCGCGGGGAATGTGGCCGAGTTGGCTGAGGATGAAGCCGCCAAGGGTGGAGTAGCGGTTGATTTCCTCTCCCGGTAAATCCTCTTCGATTCCAAGGCTTTTCTTTGTCTCGTCGATGTCCAGCATCGCATCGATAATCCAGCTTCCATCCTGGCGAACATGGGCCTTGGGTTCGTGGCGTTGCTCGCGCTCGGGAAGATTTCCCACGATCGCCATCATCACATCGTTTAAAGTGACAAGTCCTTGCAACCCCCCAAATTCGTCAACGACCAGGGCGAGGTGCTTGCCCGATTTCTTGAACTCCTCGATGAGTTTGCCGGCGGGCATCGTCGTCGGGACATAAAGTGGCGGGGTGAGTAGTGCGCGCAACTCCACGCGGCCGGCCAGGGAGAGATTGGCCCAGAGGGACTTGACGCTCACCATGCCAACGACATTGTCCCGGGTTTCCTGATAAACCGGGAAATGCGAATGCCCGCTGCCGGCAATCCGGCGCCAGTTTTCCTCGTCGGCATCGTCCAACGAAAGCCAAATCATCCGCGCGCGGGGCGTCATCAAATCCCCCGCAATTTGTTCGTCGAGTTCGAACACGCCCTCGACCATTTCTTTTTCCGCTTTTTTGAAAATCCCGGCGCTCAGACCCTCGTCGATCAGCACGCGCACTTCCTCTTCGGAAACAACCGATTCCTTGGGCTTGCGGATTCCCAGCGCGGCCATAAGGAAATCGCTGGAGAAATTGAGCATGTTGACCAGCGGGGAAAACATCTTCGCCAATCCGAACATGGGGCGTGCAAGGGCCGAGGCAATGCGTTCGGGGTTGCCGAGAGCGATCCGTTTGGGAACCAACTCTCCGATGATCACCGAAAGATAGGTGATCGCACCGACGACAATCGTGATGGCCAGGATTTCGGCGTAGTTTTCCAAGGCCGGGATTTGCTTGAAAACCCCGGCAAGCCGCTCGGCGATGTCGGCACCACCCAACGCGCTGGCGAGAACTCCCACGAAGGTGATTCCAACCTGAACAGTGGAAAGAAATCGACCGGGTGAATTGGCCAAGGCGAGGGCCAGCTTGGCCCCGGAGTTGCCCTCATCCGCCATGTTCTTCAGACGCGCCTTGCGGGAGGCCACCACGGCGATTTCCGCCATCGCGAACAACCCGTTCGCCAACAAAAGCACAAGTATAAGAAAAATAGTAATCGTCAATCCGGACATAGCAAAGGGGGCGAAGGTATCCGGGGCTTTCCCGAGGTGCAACAAGAACCTTTGAGAAAGCCCCGAAGTGTCCTACAGGCAGGTGGCCTGAGGTGTTTTAATCACACATCATCAACAAATTCATCCCTCGGATCGACAGGGCGCTTTTCCTTGGGAGGCGTCAGCGGCAGGCGGCTGGCGGCACCCAGGGAGGCGGGCTGGGGCTTTTTGGGTTTGGAGGCCCCATGCCCCGATTCGAAAAAGAACGCCTGATGCGAGAGGGCGGCGGATTTGTCGTGAACGGCTTCCTTGCCCGTGACCATCGAGCGGAGATCGGCGACCATCTCGTGGAGCAGGGAGGCTTGGGAGCGGAGTTCCTCCGAGGCGCTGGCGCTTTCCTCTGCCGCTGCGGCATTGCCTTGGGTGACATTGTCGAGCTGGCTGACGGAATTGTTGATGAGGCTCACGCCCTGGCTTTGCTCCTGGGAGGCGAGGGAGATCTGACCAACGATGTCATCCACTTCGCGGGCCTTGTTGACTATCGAGTCAAGGCTCTGGGCGACTTGGTGGCTGATCTCGGAACCGGAGCGGCTTTTCTCGATCGACTCCTCGATGATTTCGGCGGTTTCCTTGGCGGCGTCGGCGCTGCGGCGGGCGAGATTGCGAACCTCGTCGGCAACCACGGCGAACCCAAGGCCGGCCTCACCGGCGCGGGCGGCCTCGACGGCGGCGTTCAGTGCAAGGATGTTTGTCTGGAAGGCGATCTCATCGATCGTCCGGATGATCTTGGCGATTTTGTCCCCGGATTTGTGGATCTCGGACATGGCCCCGATCATGTTTTGCATGTCGGCCAGGCCGGTTTCGGCGGCGGTTCGGGCCTGATGGGAGATTTCCTTCGCCTGGTGGGCGTTCTCGGCATTGCGCTTGGTGAGCGTGGTGATTTCCTCGAGAGAGGAACTGGTTTCTTCAAGCGAGGCAGCTTGCTCGCTCGCGCCCTCGGCGAGGCGCTGGCTGGCGGCGGAGACCTGACCCGAAGCCGAGGCGAGTTGCTGGGAGCCGTTCTCCAAGCTGTCGGTGGTTCGCATGAGGTTGCGATTGATGCGCATCACGATGCCGACAGAGAGAAGCAGGATTCCCAGGGCGGAGGGGATACTCCAAGTGACGGCTGTCAACATTCCCTTCCGGACAGGTTCTTCCAGCTCGCTGATCGGCACAGTCAGGACATAGGCACCGCGGCGCTCACCGGGTTTCCAATTTTCCATTTGGAATCCCAGGACATCCTTTCCGTCGCCAGTGGGGCTGTTGGCCGGATTGCCGTGGCAGGACATGCAGCTTTGGCTCATGATGACCGGGCGGGCAAGAGCGATCAGGCCGCTTTCTTTGTCAATGACATAAACCTCGTCCTTTCCTTCGTTCTCGACTTGTTTGAGAAGTTCGCGATCGAGTTTCGTGTCGGGGAGGTTGTCTTTGTTGCGGGCTTCATCACGAATGATGTGAAACTTGATCTGGGTTCCTTCAATCGCCTTGGCAACGGAATCCCATGCGGCCACAACCGGGACGGTTTTATAAAAAGTTGTATCCTTGTAGTTGTCCCTGCCCTTGGCCCGGAGTTCTTGGGTGAGTTTTTCGTAGTCGAATGCTCCCGCCTGCACCATTTCTCCGATGGAATCCGTGGTGGCTTCGGCCTGCACCAGAATCGTGTGCATCTCCAATTCCAACGCTTTGTTGACGGTTTCCCGTGTGCGCTCGTAAATCACAAAGAGGCAGGTTGCCAATGTGAGAAGAATTCCGAGAGCCACTGTCAGGAGGATTCGGCCACCAATGGAGTTGAAGAGTTGCTTGAGCATCGAGTTGAAAGGTTGCGGGGTTTGTTTACGGGCGGGCTTGTTAGTTAAATTTCCGCGGAATGGGAAGAGGATAATTTCGCGGATAATTTCGATGGC
>CAYOGR010000100.1:0-8419 GCA_964403605.1 uncultured Chthoniobacter sp. | reverse complement strand
CCGATCCCTCCCATTGCCCACTTCCGGCATTCGGCCTCGCCGGCCAAGGCGGCACGGCCCGAATCATGGAGCGCACGCATCAGCACCATGACCTCGAAATCAATTTTTTCACCGAGGGTCGCCTGACGCTGCTTCATGGCGGGCGTCTGGTGGTTCTCGAACCGCGCCGGATGGTGCTCTTCTGGGCCGCCACTCCGCACCAAGTCCTCCGCATCGAGGGCGAGCCCCGATTTTTCTGGTTCACGCTGCCAATGGCTTGGGCGGGACGCTGGGCTCTGCCTGGCGCGGGGTGGAGTCGCCTTCTGGAGGGGGGGCTTTTTGTGGATGACGGGGGAGGGATGGGAGACCGCGCGACCTGCGAACGCTGGTTGGCGGATCTCGGCGGCGGTCCGCTGGCGCACCGCGCCGCCGCGCTTCTGGAGATGGAGGCGCTCGTGCGCCGCTTAATGGCGTTTCCGGCAAAATCCCGAAAAACCGCCCGGGTGAACACCGGCGGCATCTCCCATTCGGTGGAGCGCATGGCGGCCTACATCGCCAGTCACTACACCCAACCGCTCAAGGTCGAGACGGTCGCCGCACAAAGCGGTCTGCATCCCAACTACGCCATGAATCTTTTCCGCAAAACCTGTGGACTCACGATCATGGAATCCGTCCTTCAGCACCGGCTGTTTCACGCCAAGCGGCTGCTCCTCACCACGGACCTGAAAATCCTGGATATCGCCATGGAGAGCGGATTCGGCTCGGCCAGCCGCTTCTATGAGGCCTTCAAGAACGCTCTTGGAATCTCGCCAAAGGAATTCCAGCGGGACAACGGTGGCCCCTGTTGATCAGTAATGGAAAATTCCATGTAAAAATATTGACGGACCCCAATGGTTGGGGGATGTTCCGGCCTCCATTGGGTTTCCACCTCCCGGATTCAAAGTCCACATCTCATGCGTTCAAAAATGATAAAAACCATACTGGCAGTGGGAATTGCATTCTTATGTTCGGCCGTTGCGGATGATGATTCGTCTGGGATTTCCGCGCGTTATATTCGGGTGGATGCTCCCACTTCGCCAATCATGGGATGGCAGGAGATCGAGGTGTTGAGCGAGGGAGAGAATCTTGCGCTGAAGCGTCCGGGGATTTTTTCGGGATCCTCCAAAGAGGCAAAAACTCCCTTCGCGGTGGGGTCGCACTATTCGGATGGCCGGAAAGATACGACAATGCGAGGAAGCGTCACCGAGTCCAACGGACCGGGGGCATGGATGGAACTGGATTTCGGTCAGGATGTTCCGGTGGAGAAGATTCTTCTCTATGGATCCCGCTACCCTTACCGGGAGTATCAGGATACCGGACATCGCGTCCTTTCATTGCTGGATTCCAATCGTCGCGTGATCTGGGCTGCGCGGTGGAATTATTACGACGAAAAGAAATTTCCCGGTGGGTTGTTTGAGTTTCTTCCTTCGAAGGACAGTGCGCCTGCTCCGGTGGTTGGCGAGTTGGTCGAGGCGAAACGCCCGATTCGCGTGCCGATCGACTGGATGGTCGAGGTCGCGGAGGAAAAACTCCCGGTGGATTCCAGCGAGCGGATGAAACGCTTCGAGGAGCGAAATTCCCCCGAGGCGGTCAAGGCATTGGCGGATGAATTTTTCAATCTTTTGGAACCCGGCGTCGAGGGGTTGGCCGAGGCGAGACGGCTGCACGCGGAGGGGCGCGATGCCGAGGCGTTGGACGCCTGGAAACAATTCTTCTTTGAAAAAATGGCGCGGGTGAAAACCCATCTCACGCCCTTTGCGGGCCGGATCAACAGCCGCTACAGCGGCGAGGGGGATGATTTGCTCCAAGGGCTGAAGCTTTCGAGGGACGCTTCACGGGCCAGCAAATTCACCCCGGGTCAAATTCTTTGGGTGGATATCCCGGAGGGAGCGCGGCTGGATGATGCCAAGCAGAAGCAATTGGTCGATGAGACGGAGATCCTGGCTTTTGTCGGAACCTTCGGGGAGGGATTGCTGGCGCGGTTCAACGAGACCGGGGATCCGAAGTATCTCCAAGCCTGGTCGGACATCATGGACGACTGGTCGATGAATTTTTTCCGCGACGCCGACGCATCCGAATACACGGTGAAGAATCTCTTTGTGATGCACCCCGGCGACCGCTGGGCCGATCTCATGGAGGATCTCTCCGATCTCGCCGTGAGATATCCACAGGCGATCGAGCAAATCCCCGCCATGACACTTGCGAGGATGCAGCTGGCCTGTCTCAAGGAATACCCGCCGGCCTATTGGCGCCTGGCACGGGAGACGGTCTTCAATCACAACACCAGCGGCCTCCAGCGCTGGGCGTGCACGCTGCCCTACATCGACGAATTCCGCCCCACGACCCGCCTGGCCCGCGAATGCCGACGCCACTTTGAGCGCTGGATGACGCTGGGCACGCAAGCCGACGGATCCATGGTGGAAATGGGAGACGAGGGGCATTTCTACATCCCGCTTGTCCTCGGCGGGGTGGTCAATCTCTGGTCGCAGCAAAATCCCGAGTGGCTCACGCCCGGCTGGCGGAACCGCTTCCTGGATTCCTACGACACCACCATCCAATATCTATTCCGCCATCCGATGCCGGGCGGTTACGACCACCGCTTCGAATACCGCCTCCGGCCGTCGCGGTTTTATGGAAACGCCGAAGGGGAATCCTCGCGCGATGGCATGAGCCCCTCGCTGCACCTCGACCGCTCCGCCACCACCCACGCCATCCCCGAGGTGCGACGGATCATCGACACGGTCTTTTCGGTTTCCGAGGGACTGCCCGCGGTCGATCCCAAGGCTCCCGTTCACGAGCGGCAACAATTGGCCGAGAAAATCAAGAACCGCGAGGAAGCCATGAAGCTGCTTGGAGACGAGCGTCCCGGTGCTCCGAAGATCAATTCGGATTGGATGCCCTACACGGGCTCCTACCTTTTCCGGAGCGGATGGAAAGAGGGCGACGCCTTCCTGTCGATGTTCGCTCGCCGATCAAAGGGTGGGGGACATGCGGAGCAGCCTTCGTGGTCGCACGGCCTCGTCTATGGGTTCGATTACAATTTTCCCCTGTTCCGCGCCGAGACGCCGCTGATCAACGGCACACGCCAGAATGTCATGGGCGAGAACTACACGGGATTCATGCCCGGTGGGAAAACCAGCAACATCTGTTACGCGGAGCGGGAACCGGCTCCGAATCGCTGGCATTCCTCCGACCGCTTTGATTTTGGCGAGGCGGTTTACGAGGGCATTTATCAAAATGTCTCCCTGAATTCCTGGAAGCTCCTGTATGGCCGGGAACCGGTCTTCGGTCCGAAGATCGATAATGTCCGAAGCAATCGCCAGGTGTTTCAAATCCGTGATGCCCGCCTGTTCGTGTTCGCCGACACGATCCATTTCAAAGATGCCGCGCCGAAGGAAACGGCCATCGAGGTGCCGCTCACGCTCATGCTCTCGACGGCGAAGACGGGAGCTTCCGCGCCATTCTCCAAGGAGCAGTCGACCATCGATGCCCCGGCTAAAACAGTCGCCACCAAAAACCCCGACGGGGCGAATGTGCTCCTCCGCCAATTCGGGGACTTTGCGGTGGACTACACGCCGATCAAGACCGGCCAGCCGGATTTTCGCGAGCATCTTTGGGCTTTGCCAAACTTTGGAATTGCCAAGCAGGAGATCGCCTCCCGCTGGAAAACGACGGGCGACACCGCACTGGTGACGCTTGTTTCCTCCAGTCCACCGCAAGGCGGGGAGGCTGTGGCGAGCGTGACGCCGATGAATGCCGGCCCTGCGGTGGCGGGATTCCAGGCTGAGATGAAGAATGGCGGCACCGTGTGGTTTCAATGCGCGGCCACAGCGGCAAGTCTCGCCTGCGGGCCGGTGCGCGCGGATGCCGAGTCGCTTCTCGTGGAAAAGCGTGCCGATGGATCGATCTCCGGGCTGGCTCTGGGGGTTTCCTCGATGGAATTCAGCGGGAAGCCGGTGAAGCTGGAGCCGGACGATGCTGGATTTCTTGGTGCCATGTTGCGCTTGTTGAAATTGGAGGAGAAGCCGGCGGGCCCAAGGATTGTCGATTTTGAATTTGTGGTGAATGCAAACGGGGAGGTTGCCATGCAGGAGATTCATCGCCCGATTTCCACCGTTCGCTTCGAGCCCGATCTCAATGCGTTTATCGAGGAGTTGAAGGTGGAGCTCACCTGCGCGACCCCGGGCGTGGAAATCCGCTACACGACGGACGGAACGCAGCCCACGCCCGAGTCGACACTCTACACGCAGCCAATCACCATCACCGAATCGACGGAGTTCGCCGCGCGCGCCTACCGGTTGGGACGCGATGGAAAGCCGCTGCCTGCGGATCCGTTCGAGATCAATGGCACGAAATTCACTGAAACAAGCTACGGCTGGTTTTACAAAAAACCCCTCCAGCCCGCTGCCGATCTGGACAAGGCGTCGCTTGTTCCTGGTCTCCTCTGTGAGCATCTCGAGGGGCATTGGAGCGAACTCTACAGCGCCGCCCATTGGCTGCCGGCGGTGAAAACCTCGACCGCCGGGCGGGAGATGGATTTGACCCAAGTGAAACGCGAGGACGACTACTACGGGGCCCGCTTCAAGGGCTACATCGAAATCCCTGCGGATGGCGTTTACACTTTCCGGGCTCCAAAAGAAGTGGTCTATCCCGAATCGGCGGCGAGCTACGATCTGCGGCTTTTCCTCAACGGCGAGGAATGGGAGCCCACGGAATGGTGGCACGGGCGTGGAACATGGTCGGTGCCGCTGGCCAAGGGGCTGCATCGCTTCCAAGTGGACTTCGCCGATGCCCGCACGACCCCGTGGCGCAAATCCGATCTCTGGAGGAACTATCCACTCCCGTGGGTGGTGTATCAAGGCGACCCCAGCCCGATCCTTGTCTCGGGACCCGGCTTGCGCGAGGAGCGCATTCCCAAGGAATGGTTCTTCCACAAAGCCGAAGCCTCCACTCCCTGATCTGATGAAACGACTCCCCGCCTGCCTGGCCTTGGCTGTCTTTGTTTCCAACCTCCACGCCGGCTCGGCGAGGCTGGGCTTTTGGAACCCCGACTACGAAACCGAGGTCTTCGTGGCACCAGCTCCTCCGGATGCGGCGGCGCGTGAAAAAGCCTTTGCCGAGCGGAACTCGCCCGAAAACACCATCCGCCTCGCCAAAGAATTCTTCGCCCAGATCGATCTCTCGAAAATTCCCGCGCCGCCCAAAACCTCGGCTTTGGATTCCATGGGCCGTGATGAAAAACATCCCGATTTCCAAGGTCGCAAAAACACGCCCCGGCCGACCATCGCCGAGTTGGTTCGGCAGGAAAAATGGGCCGAGGCTCTCGATGCCTACCGTGACTTTTTCTTCACACGCCTCATCAGCCCGCCACCGGGATTCGATTTCCGCCCGGTCTCGCCGGAGGACAGTTATTTCATCCAGTTCCTCCATCAACCGGAGGAGTTGAAACATTCCGGTGTGGCCCGCTTTCCCATGGTGGATGACAAGGGCAAAAATGCCGTGGTCCGCATCGACATGGGGCCGCCCGGGCGCGTCAACTGGCTCTGGCAACCGAAGGGGTTTGTTCCCCAGGACTCGTTGATTTTTCCCGACGCACAGAACTTTGTCGCGGATAGTTCGAAGAGGGTGGTGTTTCACAAGGCCCTCCTTGCGGAGGCCGTCCGCACCGGCGATCCCGATTGGACTCGAAAGTGGTGTGAATATTTTGACGACCGCACCATGAACCTCTCGAAGGATCTCATGGCCGCCGGGGTTTCCGCGGGTGAGTTGAACCCTCTGGAACCGCGCACCAGGGTTTTCAACAACCTGATGTGGATGGCCCAGAGAGACCCCTCGATGGCGCGCAATTTTCCTTCGACCACGCTGGCGCGGATTCTCATGGATACCTTCGATGCTTTTCCCGCGATGCTTCGCACGGTTCGCTCCGCCAGCAACAACCGCTCGATCGAGCAATACCTCAATCCCCTCCAGGCCTTCGCTGTGAGCCTGCCGGAGTTCCAAGGATCGCCCTACCTTCTCCGCGAAGTGCGCCGGGTGATCGAGGCCTACCCGACCGTGACAATGATGCCCGATGGGAGCGACATCGAGAACGCGGAGGGCTACAACCACTGCTACCTTCGGAGCGTTGACCACATGCTGGATGTCTTCAAACGGCAGCCCGGCAGTCAGCCGTGGATGGGGCTCGATTGGCGCTTGGAGTTGAAAGACAACCTTGCCATGCGCACGGGCTATCTCATCCGGCGCAAAGGCAATCTCGGAATGGAGTGGTATCCCAACCACATGAACCGCACCCGCATGGCGGGCAACTACGCCGGCCCATCCCCGCAGTTTGCCAAATACACACCCGAGGCGCTCAACGATCCGGTGTTGAAAAAAATCCGCACCACCCTGTGGGAGGATGGCGCATCGGGCACGCCGAATTTCACTTCGGAGTTCTGGCCCTACAGCGGTCAAATGGTCATCCGCGAGGGCTGGGGGAAAAATGACCAGCATCTTCACATGGATAGCGGCCGTCCCTACAACACCCACGGTTGGAAACACACGAACGACATCCAGCTTTTCGCCTTTGGGCAAGCCCTCCTCTCGCTCCACTCGGACACCTACGGCTACGACCGCTCGGGTCACGCGGGCGACTTGTGGCCATGGGTGCGGGAATTCCAGGAAAAGACCCGGGCGAAATACAACAACCCCGACATGCGCGGCCTGTTCCAATGGGAGTTCACGCCTCTGTTCGTCGATGGCCTTCCCCAAATGGGACACGAGGCCTTTGAGAAGCAACCGCTGGAATACCGCTCCCGCCAAAACGGGGTCTTTGGAAAAAACAACAGCAACATGGCCTACCAGACGCCGATCAAAAGCCGCTGGCACGAGTCCGAGCGCTTCAACATCGCCGAGGGCCGCTTCAACGGCACCTTTGCCGCTGTGGACGGTTCGCGCCTCGTGGAAGGCGTCACCCATGACCGGCAGTTGGTCTTCCTCCGCGGCGTCGGGCTTTGGATCGTCGTGGATCGTGTCGATTCGGCCAACTCCCACACCTACCAACTCGATTGGAAGCCCGCCCAACCCTTCGAACGCGAGGGCGTGAAATGGGAGGGCTTTCGCTCACATCAAGTCACGGGCAATGACGCCGAAAAATCGGTCAAAACCTCCAATCCCAACACACCGAACATCTCGATCTTCATGCACAGTCCGGCGGAGTTGAAGATGTCCCAATTCGGTGCCGAGTTCGAAGGCGAGGGACCGCAGATGGTGATCAGCGCGCTTTTTCCGAGAAAGACCATCAAGGACGAATTGAAATCGATCGAAACCCTGCCTGGTGAAAAAGGCGTCTCCGGATTCAAGGCTGTGACGCCTGATGGCACCACTATCCTCTGCCAAGCCAGTGCCGATCCCGCAAAGGGCGGTGCCTTGTCGGCAGGCTCCCTCAAAGCCGTAGGCGAGGCCTTGATCTTGGTCAACCGACCCGATGGCACCTGCTATGGCGTGGCGTTGGGATGTCAAAATCTCACCCTCGACGGAGCCCCGCAAAAACTGCCGTCAGCCGATGTGGAGTTTGTGCTCGAGGGAAAAAAACTGTCCGCCTTGCAACCCATCCGTCGTCCGATGGATCGCGTGGAAATCCTCCCGGAGGCCGACCACTTTGTGGATTCGCTGGAAATCACCATGCGACACAACGAACCGGACACGGAAATTCGCTACACCCTCGACGGCAGCGAACCGACCCTCGATTCACCCATCTATGAAAAGCCGGTGGTCCTCCATGCCACCACCACCGTGAAAGCCGCCGCCTTCCGAAAAGGTCTGCAAAAAATGCCACACACTTCCAGCGGCACCGAGGTTTCGGCCCCTCTTCGCGCCCAATACATCAAAACCTCGCCGCTGAAACCTGTCGCGGAAACGCCTGTCCAGCCTGGCCTGCATTATACCTATCATGAAGGCGATGCCTCTCTCGGCGGGCAGATGACGCGTCTCCCTGCCGCGAGTCAATCTGGAGTCGTTAAATCTGCCTTGGAGCTGCCCCATAGGACATCCAGCAGGTCGTTCGCCTACGACACGACCGGCTTTATCAAAATTCCGCAGGATGGTGTTTACACCTTCCATGCCCCGTGGGAACTGATCACCCCCGTGCGCGATGCCGGTTTCGACCTTCGCCTCTGGCTTGGCGACCAGGAATGGTATCCCGCCACACGCTGGCACAACTTCGGAGGTTGGTCGGTGCCGCTTAAAAAAGGCCTGTATCCGCTCCGGATGTTCTATGTCGATCAACGCGGCAGCAACATGTGGGTCTCCAGCGGCGGCCAAGCCGTCTGGCGCGGCGACAAACCCGAACTCCTCCTCTCCGGCCCCGGCCTGACGAAACAGCCGATTCCCTCAGACTGGCTCTGGCATTGAGTCAGTGTAA
>CAYOGR010000099.1:0-8464 GCA_964403605.1 uncultured Chthoniobacter sp. | reverse complement strand
ATTCCTTGCGACGATTGAACCCTTGATTTTGGGTGCCTGAAAGCTACAGCCCGCAGGCGTGGTCGATTGCGGAAAGTTCTTCTGCGGAGAACGGGCTCTTTTGCAAGGCGTCGAGGTTTTCCGCCATTTGACTCCAACGGCTGGCACCCAAGAGGACGCTGGTGACAAATGGCTTGGCAAGCAGCCACATGATGGACATTTGTGCGAGGGATTGGCCTCGGGCGGCGGCGATCTCGGCCAGGGCACGGACACGGCGGACCTTTTCTTCGGTGATTTGCTCGGGACGCAGAAAACCGCTCGGCTTGCCAGCGCGGGAGTCCCCGGCGATGCCGTTCGTGTAGCGTCCCGCCAGAAGGCCCTGCGCGAGGGGACTGAACGGAATGCACCCGATGCCTTCCTCGGTCAAAACCTCGCTGAGCCCCTCTTCCACGCCGCGGACGAAGAGATTGTAAACGGGTTGGTGGATGAGCAGCGGAACGCCCTCGGCACGGAGCATTCCGGCGGCGCGGCGGGTCGTTTCCGCATCGTAGTTGGAAAGGCCCACATAGAGCGCCTTCCCCGATTTCACGGCGCTTGCAAGGGCGCCCATCGTTTCCTCCAGCGGCGTCTCGGGATCGGGACGGTGGCTGTAAAAGATGTCGAAATAATCGAGGCCCGTGCGCTTCAAACTCTGATCGAGGCTGGAGAGCAGATGTTTTCGCGAGCCCCAGTCGCCATACGGGCCGCGCCACATGAGATGGCCCGCCTTGCTGGAGATGACGAGTTCGTCACGGTGGGAAGCGAGATCTTCGCGCAGGATCCGACCGAAGGTTTCCTCCGCGCTGCCTGGTGGCGGACCATAGTTGTTCGCCAGATCAAAGTGGGTTATCCCGGCTTGGAAGGACTGCACGATCATCTCGCGCGCGATGGCAAAATCGTCGTTCGCCCCGAAATTGTGCCACAACCCCAAGGAAAGGGCGGGGAGTTTGAGTCCGCTACGACCGCAGCGCCGGTATTCCATATTCATCGATGGGAGTGTCGGTTTTTGTGGTTGGCGAACCTTTACGAAACCGCCAAGCGCGAGGCGACGAGGGTTTCCATGTGCGCGCGGAGGGTTTTGTTTTCCAGGCGCTCAAGGAGATTGTTGAAAAAGCCGTTCACGATGAGGCGGCGGGCCTTGTCTTTGGGTATGCCGCGGGCGGCCATGTAGAAAAGCTCGTCGGCGCTGACGGGACCGTTGGTGGCTCCATGGCTGCAGCGGACTTCGTCGTTCAGGATTTCCAAGCCGGGCATGGAGTTCGGGTCGGCGTCGTCGCTGAGGATGAGGTTTTTGACCTTCTGGTAAGCGTCGGTGCCGGCGGCACCGGGTTCGACTTTGATGAGTCCGGCGAAGATGGTGCGGGATTTGTCGTCGAGCGCATTAAGGTAGAGGAGGTCGCTGGTGGCGCGGGGGGCGACATGATCCTGCAGGGTGCGCTGGTCGATCTCGCGGGTGCCTTCGACGGGGTTGATGGAAAACATTTCGCTGCGCGCGCCTTCGCCGACGAGGCGGCTGAGGCTTTCGCCGCGGATGTAGGCTCCGCCGAAATTCGCGATGAGCGCGGTGCTGGTGGCATCGCGGTCCACGATGGTGGAGTTGAGATGGAACGCGGTGGTCTCGCGCGACCAATCCTGAACGGCGATGTAGGTGAGCTTCGCTCCACGCTCGAGGTGGAGGTCGTTCACCCCGCAGGCAAAGGCGGGGAGCTTGTCGGCGGATTTGAAATAATCGACGACCGTGACGCGGCTGTTCTCACCGCAGACGATCAAAGTATGCGGGAAGACGGAGGCGTTGGCGCCTTCGACCCATTGGAAGAGTTCGATGGGCAGGGCGACGGAGGTGTTCGCGGGCACATACAGGAACGCACCGCCGGCAACGCGGGCTTTGTGGAGCGCGGCGTATTTGCGGGAGCCGAGTTCCACGGGCTGGGCCATGAAATATTTTTTGAAGAGGTCGGCGTGGTTCGTGGCGGCGGATTCGAGGGTTTCCAAAATCACGCCTTTGGGCAGCGCGCCGGCCTCGCGGTGGAGGAGGGCGTTGTTGCCGAGGATGAGCTTGGCGGCGGTTTCCTTGAGGCCGATGGAAGCGTTGATGAGCCGGCCTTCGCTGGCGACGGGAGCGGCATCGACGAACGCGGAGAGGTCGAGCGCCTTGAGATTGGCGAACCGCCAGGACTCGTCCTTGCGCACGGGCAAGGGGAGTTTTTCGTATTCGGCGAGCGCGGCGGATTGTTCGGCCTGGAACCAGGCGGGCCATGCGGACAGGGCCGCGACAGGTTTTTCCATAAGAGTGGTCATTGGTTTTTTCCTCCGGGAATCAGCCGACGGAGCCTTCCATTTCGAGGTCGATGAGGCGTTTCAACTCGACCGAGTATTCCATGGGGAATTGTTGGACGAGATCATTGACGAATCCATTCACGGCGAGGCTCATCGCCGCAGCCTCCGTGATGCCGCGCTGTTGCATGTAGAAGATCTGTTCGGCGCTGATTTTGCTGACCGAGGCCTCGTGCTGACAGGCGTTTTCCTTTCCGCGCACGGTGATGGCGGGGTAGGTGTCGGTGCGGCTGTCGGTGTTGATGAGGAGGGCGTCGCACTCGGTGTTGTTCTTGCAACCCTTGAGGTGGCGACCGATCTGGACGAGTCCGCGATAGGTGGAGCGGCCCGAGCCGAGGCTGATGCTTTTCGAGACGATGTTGCTGGTGGTCTCGTCGGCGGCGTGGATCATTTTGGCGCCGGTGTCCTGGTGCTGTCCATCACCGGCGAGGGCGATGGAGATGACCTCACCGCGGGCCTTGCGGCCCTTCATGATCACGCCCGGGTATTTCATGGTGAGGCGCGAACCGATGTTGCAATCGATCCATTTGATTTCCGCCTCCTCATGCGCGAGTCCGCGCTTGGTCACGAGGTTGAAGACATTGGCGGACCAGTTTTGGACGGTAATGTATTGGATTTTTGCGCCTTTGAGCGCGACGAGTTCCACAACGGCGCTGTGGAGCGTGGAGGTCTCGAACTTCGGCGCGGTGCAGCCCTCCATATACATGACCTCGCTGCCCTCGTCGGCGATGATGAGGGTGCGCTCGAACTGCCCGAAATTTTCGGCGTTGATGCGGAAGTAGGCTTGGAGCGGGTGCTTTACCTTCACGCCCGGCGGGATGTAGATGAACGAGCCGCCGGAGAAGACGGCGCTGTTGAGCGCGGAGAATTTGTTGTCACCGGTGGGGATGACTTTTCCGAACCACTTCTTGAAAATCTCGGGATGCTTTTGCAGGCCCTCGGTGGAGCCCACAAAAATCACGCCCTGTTCGCCGACGGCGGCTTTGATGTTCGAGTAGGCGGCTTCGCTGTCGAACTGGGCCTCGACGCCGGCGAGGAATTTGCGCTCCTGCTCGGGGATGCCGAGACGCTCGAAGGTGCGCTTCACATCCTCGGGCACATCGTCCCACGAGCGTTTCGGCTGGGTGCCTTGCGAGAGGTAGTAGCGGATGTTGTCGAAGACGATGTTCTCAAGGTCGTGGCTCGCCCAATGGGTGGGCATGGGCATGGAATGGAATTTGCGGAGGGCATCCTTGCGGAACTCGCGGATCCAGTCCGGGTCCTGCTTCACATCGCAGATGTAGTCGATGGTCTTCTCGGTGAGGCCCGTGCCGGCGTCGAACTCGTAGTCCACATCGTAGTGGAAGTCTCCGACCGAGCGGTCGATGTTGATATCGGGTTTGGTTTCCATGGTGTTTCCTCCGGTTGAAAATCAGGCGGTGGCGAGCGTTTCCTTATCCACCCAGTCGTAGCCTTCGGCCTCGAGTTTGTGGGCGAGGGTCTTGTCTCCACTCATGACGATGCGGCCATCGACCATCACATGCACGACATCGGGAACGATGTAGTCGAGGAGGCGCTGGTAGTGGGTGATGACGAGGAATCCGCGCTCGGGGCTGCGCATGGCGTTGACGCCTTCGGAGACGATCTTGAGGGCATCGATGTCGAGGCCGGAATCGGTTTCGTCGAGCACGGCGTAAACGGGATTGAGCATGGCCATCTGGAGAACCTCACAGCGTTTCTTTTCGCCACCGGAGAAGCCTTCATTCACCGCGCGGGAGGTGAATTTGCGGTCGATTTTGAGGGCATCCATTTTTTTGTAGAGGTGCTCGTAGTATTCGACGGCGTCGAGTTCCTCGCCCTCGGGGAGGCGGGCCTGAAGGGCGGCGCGGATGAAGTTCGCGATGGTCACACCGGGGATTTCCATCGGGTATTGGAAGGCGACGAACAGACCGGCACGGGCGCGCTGATCGGGCTCCTCCATTTCAAAGAGGTCAAGGCCGTCGAGGGTCACGGAACCGCCCGTCACCTCGTAGTCCGGGTGGCCGGCCATGACTTTGGCGAGCGTGGATTTTCCGGAGCCGTTTTTACCCATGATGGCATGGACCTGGCCTTTCGGGATTTCGAGGTTGAGGCCTTTGAGGATTTGGCGGTCGCCGATGTTGGCGGTGAGGTTTTCAATTTTGAGGCTCATGGTTTTTTGGTGGTGGATGATTTGCAGGCCGGGCAGACGCCCCGGAGAGTGATTTCGGAATGGGTGACTGTGGCGCGGGCCGGGATCTTGAGGAATTGGGCGATCTGAACCTCCTTGGCCATCGGCAGGTCGGAAACCGCTCCGCAGGAGTCGCAAACAAAATGCCCGTGATCCGACACATTTGGACAAAATCGCGTCGCATCGCGTTCCACATTGACCTGCTTGGCCAGGCCGCAGTCCACGAGGGTTTCGAGGCAGTTGTAAACAGTGGCCAGGGAAATGCCCGGAATGCGTTGCTTGGCGCGGATGAAAACCTCGGTGGCGGTGGGATGATCCCTTTGATCCAGCAGAACATTGTAAACCTCGCGGCGCTGGGGCGTGAGCCGGTGGCCGCTATGGCTGATCGTCTCCTCGTAGCCGGAGGGCGCTGTTTTTCTGGCAGGCATGGTTTGTCAAAGTAGCCGCCAATTTTTATCTAACAAGAATTATTCTAAATAAAGCCCGCCGCCGCTCAGTCGCCGGGGATGTATTCGGTGAGTTTGAGTTTTCCAAGTCCGAGGGAAAACAGGAGCCCGGTTTGGCCGGATACAAAGGGATGCACTCCCGATCGCACCGAGGTGGTGGAGAGTTTCCCGGCAAAAATCCCGTCTCCCAGGACAAGGGTTGGGGCGACTCCGATCTCGAAGCCGCCCGCTTGGTAGAGCTTATCGAGAGCCTCATTGTCATCGAAAAAAATAGCGTAGTCGAACTTCTGGACTCCCAACTCCAGGCCAATCGAAACTCCGGTGAGATTGAAAAACGCGGCGGGATTGTTCCGGTAAAAAAGAACGCCACTGCCGCTCTGGATCGCCAATCCGAGGCCCACCATGTGCGCATCGGGAAAGACCAGCACCGCCAAGGAGTTTCTGCCGAACTCCGCCGCCGCGCTGTTTCGCGAGTAAAGCTTACTGAGAGCCCCGAGGGCCTGTCGCTCCAACTCCGGTTTGGAGAATGCCGAGGCCTCCGGAAGGAAAGCCAAGACCACAGCCAGAAGGATGCCGCCTTTCCAAAAAATCGGGGTGCCCATGCGCGAAAGGTAGCGGGCGGGACATTCCAGACAACTACCGGAAAGACCCGCCATCCCGTTTCATGGGGTGGATTTCGGCCGGGGGGTTGGGTCTGTCCTCGCGCCCACGCGAACGAGATCGATTTTTTCCTCCTCGAAATGGCCGAGTCCCAAGGCTGACGCGCCTTCCAGCCAGCGCGTCATCTTTTCGAGCGAGGGCAGTTTCGAGGGAGCGCGGTTCTCGTCGAGAAGACGGAGCGCGGTGGCATCGATCGCCACCGGATCCTTGCTGGCGAAAATCGTATGGTATTCGACAAGGAATCCCGGGTTGGGAAATGGGCCGCCCGCGTATTGCAGAACAAGGGCGTCGAGAATCGTAAGCACGACTTTGTCGCGGATCATGGCGTCGGCGTAGATTTCCGCGAGATAGGGATCGCCGTGCTCGGGCGCACGCGCGAAACGCCGCCAGTTGTCGAGGTTCGCCAGGGCCATGTTGGCAAGCGCGCCGTTCAGGCCGGTGTGGAAGCTGTCCTGGAGCGATGGAACATTGATGACTTTGTCGACCTCGGTGCTCAGGATTTTCGACCAGTGGCTCGTGCTGCTGAGTTGCTCGCCCGAGCCAAGCGTGTCCACCACACTTCCACTCCCGCGGCTGCCGAATTTGCTGTCGCCCCAGATCAGGCGACCAAGAACCGGGGCGGTGACAATCGCCTTGGTATCGTAGCCTTTGGCCGGATCGATCCACCGCAGGCGGTAGAGCGGGCTTTTCGGATTGAAACCCGCCGCCTGCAAATCCTCCGCGTTTCGATCCCAGACAATGATGTTGGAGGGCAAAACCCCGGCCGAAATCAAACCGGCGGCGATCGCATCCACCACGGCGGGATGCGTGCCGCTCACGGCTCCGCCCGAGGCTGCGACCTTGATTCCCACGCGGTCGGCGGGCTTCACCAAAGAAGCCCAGGCCGCAGCGGAATGGTTTTTTCCCGTCACCGCACACACGAGGTGATCCACCATCCGGCGGACGACGGCGGGGTTCGGTTCGCGAGCGGCGCGAAGCGAGGCGGTTTCCATGGCGTAGAAAACGGTGGATTTCGGCAGCCCGGCAAAAGCCGTGGTGCAAATCGCCAACAGCGCCAAAAAAGCGGCCCAGACATTGCGGCGGCAACAAGGCGAGGCTAGGGTCGGGCGGTGGTCCGGCATCTTTATGTTCACATTCCGTTTTGTCCGAAGGTATGCCCCTATTGCAGCTTCTACAAGGAGGCGAGCGACCGGAATAAAACCCAATCCTTCCTCGATGCCGTGCTCGCCGAGGCCGCAATGGAATCCGAGGGTCTCCGGCCCTGGACTATTTTCTTCGGCGGTGGCACCCCCTCCGCCCTCTCCACCAGCCAGCTTCAATATCTGATCGGCGGGCTCCGCGAACGGATCGATTTTTCAGAGGTGCGGGAATTCACCCTGGAAATGAATCCCGCCACCGTTTCGCTGGAAAAAGCCAAGGCGCTGCTCGCGCTCGGCGTGAACCGCGTGAGCATGGGCGTCCAATCGTGGGACGAGGATCTTTTGAAAACCCTGGGCCGCGTCCATTCCGGCCCGCAAGCCCGTCGCAGCTACCAAATCCTCCGCGAGGCCGGTGTGCCGAATGTGAACCTCGATTTGATTTTCGGAATCCCCGGCCAAACCCGCGCTCAATGGCTCGAGTCGATCCACCAGACCCTCGCACTGGAGCCCGACCACATTTCCGCCTACTGCCTCACCTATGAGGAGGACACCGAATTTTTCGATCGCTTCCAACGCGGCGAGTTCGCCCCCGAAACCGATAGGGACGCCGAGTTTTTCGAAACCGCGATGGACGCCTTCGAGTCCGCCGGCCACCGGCAATACGAAATCTCCAACTACGCCCAACCCGGCCGCGAATGCCTGCACAATCTCGGCTACTGGCGCGGTTCCGACTACGCCGGGCTGGGCCCCAGCGCGGTTTCGACCCGGAATGGCTGGAGGCGAAAAAATCTCGCCGACACCGAGGCCTACACGCACCGGGTTCTTGAGGGCCAGGACCGCTTCGAAACCCTCGAGAGGCTGGATCCCGAAATCTCCCGGCTCGAAAAGCTCTCGCTCGGATTGAGAACGAGCGAGGGGATCGATCCCGCATTTTTGGATTCGGGAAAACTTCAGGAACTGACGAGCCTGGGATTCCTGAGAACTTCCGGCGGCCATGTCTCGCTCACCCGCGAAGGCCGACTCCTTGCCGATCAAGTGGCGGCGGAACTCGCGTGAAATTGTCGCGGCGAAATCGAGCGCCTCACCTGCTGAGCGGTCAGTTTTCCGGCGGGGTCGGCGTGGGCTTGAAGACCTCGCCGATTTGCTCGCCGAGGTTTTTTACCGACTCGCCAAAACCCTGAATCGCGCTTCGGGCTTTTTGAAGAGAGGCGGCCATGCGGGCGGTGTCGTATTGGGAGCGGAGAGTATCGACTTGGCGTTGCAAGGCCGCGGCCTCGGCGGACTTTCCCGACTCGTTGAGCTTGGCAATGTCGGCGTCGAGTTTTTCAAATCCACCTTGGATTTTTTGTTCCGCGCCGGGCGTGGGCTCGAGCGAATAGGCGGCAATTTCGTTCTGAAGACCATCGAGGGTTTTTTTCGGGCTGTCGCAGGCGGCGAGAGCGAGGAGCGGAATCAAGAGGAGGTATTTTTTCATGAAAAGTGCGTGTCTGCATTTTAAGCATCCCGCTCAAAACCCGAACGACATTTTCGGAGGCCTGCCCGACATGTTATTCGATCATCTCCAGAATGGCGGGGGGGGGAATTGTTTCGATGTGAATGGGGATGCGCATGAGGGGTAGTCCGTTCTATTTTATGCGAATTGTTTCCCGGGGTGAAAACATGGGTTTAATAATCATTCG
>CAYOGR010000098.1:0-8596 GCA_964403605.1 uncultured Chthoniobacter sp. | reverse complement strand
CTGACCTCGACAAGGCGTATGAACATGCGTCTTTCCTTTCGTTCTGCATTCACATAAAAAACGATTGTCTAAACTGCATGAGATTTCTACTCACCCACCCGAATTTCCCTTCCCAGCTCCGCTCCGTGGCCCAAGTGCTGGCGGCGAACCCTAATAATGATGTTCGGTTTTTAACCAATACGGACAATGGGGAGATCGCGGGCGTCAAAAAAATCATCTATCAACCGAAGCGCCAGCCTTCGCCTCAGACACACCATTACTTGCGCGGCTACGAGCAGGCGATTTTGCATGGTCAGGCGGCTTACATGGCTTGCATGGAGGCGAAGAAAAATGGGTTCGTGCCGGATTTGATTTTTGGCCATGCGGGGTGGGGGCCGACCTTGTTTCTCAAGGATGCGTTTCCCGGGACGCCGATGGGGCTGAATTTCGAGTGGTTCTATCACTCGCACGGGACGGATTGTGATTTTGACCCGGCGGATCCGATCAATGCGGATGACGAAGCGAGGATTCGGACAAAAAATGCCACGCTGCTGGCGGATTTGGCGGCTTGCGATGGCGGGGTGTGCGCCACGCGTTTCCAATACGAGCAATTTCCAAAGCATCTTCGATCGAACCTTGTGGTCTGCCACGAGGGGATCGATACGAATTTCTTCAAGCCTGACCCGGTCGGGAAACTGGTTCTTTCCAATGGCAAGCTCGACCTCTCGGGGGTGGATGAAATCGTGACCTATGCCACGCGCGGGATGGAGCCGTATCGCGGCTTTCCGCAATTCATCGAGGCGGCGCACTTGCTTCAGAAGGCGCGACCGAATGCGCATTTGGTGATCGCTGGCGACAACCGGGTGGCCTATGGCAAGCAGGCTCCGAACGGGAAGACCTGGAAGGATCTCTACATGGAAAAATTCCCGCTCGATCCGGCGCGCACGCACTTTGTGGGGTCGTTGCCTTACGGTGAATACATCAAGCTGCTCCAATGCACGAAGGCCCACATTTATCTCACGCGGCCATTCGTCCTTTCCTGGTCGATGCTTGAGGCGATGGCTTGCGGGGCTGTGGTGGTGGCGTCGAACACCGCTCCGGTTCAGGAAGTGATCACCGATGGGATCAACGGATTGCTGGTGGAGTTTTTCAAGCCCGACCAGATTGCAGCGACGCTGGATCGGGTTCTCGCGCAGCCGAAGCAGTTCGAGCATATCAAGGAAAAGGCCCGCGCGACGGTGGTGGCGAAATACGAACTCGGCGCGTGCTTGAAACACAAGCTCGCCTGGCTCTCGAGCCTGATGAACGCCCGGAGGTGATGGCAGAATCATGGATGGCAGAATCATTGGGTTGGGGGATTGATTGATGCCTATTGTTTGTGAATTGTCAGCCGAAGCAGTTGATCAGGAGAGGTTCCATGAAATCGATCGGGCGGTCATGGGGCAGGCTTTCGCCGTGCATAACGAGCTTGGGCGATTTTTCGATGAAGGAGTTTACCAAGTGGAATTGTCGAAGCGTTGCACCCAAGTTGGGTTGGGCACGAAATGGGAAATTCCCATCACCGTATCGCACCACGATTTTTCAAAGACCTACTACCTGGATTTCGTGGTGGAGGGCACGGTGGCTTATGAACTCAAGGCGGTCGATGCTTTGGTCGGCTCGCATCACAAACAACTCCTCAACTATCTCCTTCTGCTTGGTTGGCGGCATGGAAAGCTCGTGAATTTCAGGCCGCCATCGGTCGAGTCGCGCTTTGTTTCGACGACCCTGAACCATTCTGACCGGGCATTGTTTGATGTCATTGACAACGAATGGAGAAATTCAGCCCGTGAGGACGATTTGCTAAAAAACCGGGCGCTGGGATTGTTTTACGATCTCGGGTTGTTTCTCGAAGCCTCCCTCTACCGCGAGGCGCTGCTTCACTTGATGCAAAAAGACTCTCCGGGTTTGCAAGATGTAGAAATCTTCTGCGAAGATCGTTCTCTGGGATGTCACCGGATGTGTTTGCTGAATCCGGGAACGGCTTGGCATCTTTCTGCCGTCCGTGATCATCAAGAAACCTACGAGCTGCATCTCACACGTCTTCTCAATCACACGCTCCTCGAGGGATTGCACTGGATCAACCTAAGCAACCATCGCGTCGTTCTCAAAACCCTCCAAAAAAAATGATTCTGCCAACCATGATTCTGCCGATTCTATCGTGAAGATCCTCGTCACCATCCCGCATTTTCACAACGCCTCCGGCAATGGAGCCTACGGATCCACGGGGCCGGAGAGCGACCGCCGGGCGGAGGCTTTGTCGCAGACGATTGCGGGCATTCACCAATTCCTCGGCCCGCGTCAGGCGTTTCTTTACTGCCTCCACAATCCCGTGCCGGGGCGGGGAAACGGACGGCTGGTGAAAGTGAATGAAAACGCCGCCGACTCGGTAGATATCGCGGTTTGCACCGTGGGGGAAAACCATCTCATCGATCGTCTCAGCGTGCCGAAGTCGATGTTCCACCACCAACCGGTCCAAGCCGACCCCATGATGATCGGCTTCGCCTGTCAGCAGATCCTCAAGGCCCACCTCGGGAAATACGATTTCTACTGCTACATGGAAGACGATCTCTGGATCGGCGATCCCTATTTCCTTTCGAAAATCTCCTGGTTCACACGCACCTTCGGCGATGAGGTGTTGCTCCTGCCGCACCGCTACGAGTGGGCGACCGCAGAGCCGCTTCACAAGCTCTACATCGATGGTCCAGTGCGCCCCGATTTCACAGCGCAGTGGCAGAATGTCGATGACCGCCGGACTCTTGAATCCGAATTCCTCGGCGCGCCCGTCGCCTTCGAGCGTTGGTCGAATCCCCACTCGGGCTGTTTTTTTCTCAACGCCGCGCAGATGGAAAAATGGGCCGCCTCGCCGGGCTTCCTCGACGGGGATTGCTCGTTCGCCGGGCCGCTGGAAAGCGCGGCGTCGCTCGGCGTCATGAAAAATTTCCGCATCTACAAACCCGCATTTCAAAACGCCGGATTCCACGAAATCCGCCACATGCACAACCGCTACCTCGGCGTGGCGCTGAAGACCGCTTGATACCTCATGTCTGAATCGTTCACCGAACCTCAAATCACCGAACTCGGCTCGCGCCGCTTGTGGCTGCAGCTACTGCGCTCGCGCCTGCTGGAAGAGGCCAGCGCGGGGTTCGAGCCCGAAGCCGAGGAGGTCGCCAAGGCCTGGGCGAGCTTTTGCAAAAAAAATCAACTCGATCCTGAAAATCCGGCAAAGGTTCCGCCGGAGTTCATGGGCTGCCCTCCCGCGCTGCTCCAGTCGGTGGTCGAGCGCGAGGTTCGCATCGGGAAATGGAAAAAAGCGCTGTTCGAGCCCGAGGCCGCCGAGCATTTCGAGCGCCGCAAGCCCGCGCTGGATCGTGTGGTTTATTCGCTTTTGAGGGTCAAGGAAGCCGGGCTTGCGAGAGAGTTGTGGTTCCGCATCAAAGAGGGGGAGGCCTCGTTTGCCGACCTTGCGCCCGACTACGCCAGCGGCAATGAGGTTTACACGGCGGGGATCGTCGGCCCTGTGACATTCGGCGCGATGCATCCGGCCCTGGCGGGGGTGTTGAAATCCGCGCGCGCCGGGGAGCTATTGAAGCCTTTTGCGGTTGCGGAATGGTTTTTGGTGGCCAGAGTGGATCACCATTTGCCCGCGGAATTCGACGAGGCGATGAAGCAACAAATGATCGAGGAACTCGCCGCACACTGGCTTCAGGAAAGGACCCATGGCCGACCAACCGCTTGAAACAACCGCCGGCGCGGTAGCCGCGCGCCTCGCTGCCGGCGAAGGACCGCTCGCCAAAGCCCCCCGCGAATGGCTGACCAGCCTCGTCGGCGCGGGCCGCCTCGTTCGTGCCACGATCGGGCAGGTTCTCATCACGCCTGCGAAATTGAGCGGGCATGTTTTCATTGTGGTCGAAGGTCGCGTTCGATTGCTGGGAGTTCGAGCCGGCGATCCGCATCCCGAGTTGCTCCAAACCCTCGGCCCAGGGGGTATCGCGGGGCTGGGGTCGCTCGCGGCAGGAGCGCCTGTCGAAGCCGCCACAGCGGCGGTGGACTGCGTTTGCCTGATGGTCGAGACCGCCCGGTTCCGTGAACTCCTCAATCAGGCGCCCGACCTGCAAAAAGCCCTCGAAACCGCTGTCAATGCTGCCGAGTTGTTCAACCTCCTCTCGATCGATTTCGCGCGGTGCGCTCTGGATGTTTCCAAAGTGCCGGATCTCGTGCGTGCGGCTCTTCCCGAGGCGGTGATTGACGCTGGAAACGCCGAGCCCCGTGATGGCTTTACTTTTTGGATCGCGGAAGGCGCCACGCGCGGCAGGCGTTGGTCGCCCGCCGATGGCCCCCTGCGCCGCATTGGAATTCCCTCGGCGGTGCTCGAGCGCAGCGAGATTCCCGATGTTCCCAAGGAGGCTGGCATTCCCGCGCCCGCCGAGTTGCCGCCGGCCGAGTCCTTGTTGGATCCCCTGATCGATTACCCGGTTCTCACCACGCAGAATGGCCCCCTCGAGGAAGTGATCGCCTGCTTCGGGATGTTGGCGAAATTTTTCGGCAAGGAATTTCCGAAAGAAGCCGCGCGCCGGGTTTTGTCGAACGAGGTTCCCGCCGACCGCAAGCCTTCGCTTCACACCTGCGGTAACATCGCGACAATGTCGGGCTTCGCCGCGCAGTTGGTGAAGCTCCCCGCAGCCAACCTTGGTCGCGTGGAGACTCCCGCTTTGTTGATGCGCGATGGCACGGTCTGTGTGCTTTTTCAAACTGGCGCCAAAGGTGTCGCGCTCGCCGATCCCCGCACCGGGCTGGAGCGGGGGCCGGTGGAGGATTTTCAATCGCGCCTTCCCGCGGAGATCGAGTTGTTGCTGCTCCGCCCGCTGCCCAAGGAGGAGAAGGAAAAATTCGGCTTCAAGTGGTTCCTGCCTGCCATTCGGAAGCACAAGCGGGTGCTGATCGAGGTTTTTATCGCCTCGTTTTTTATCCAATTGCTCGGGCTCGCGAATCCGCTGCTCACACAGGTCATCATCGACAAGGTTCTGGTTCAAAATTCCATCGATACCTTGAATGTCCTTGGTGTGCTTTTTGTGCTGGTCGCCGTGGCTTCCGTGGCGCTGACAGCGATCCGCACCTATCTGTTCGTGGACACCTCGAACCGCATCGACCTCGCTGTCGGGTCGCGGATCATGGATCACCTCTACAAACTCACGCTCGGTTACTTCCAGCGGCGTCCCGTGGGTGAGGTCTCGTCGCGCCTCCACGAACTCGAAAACATCCGTCAATTCCTCACCGGCACGGCGCTCACGGTCGGCCTCGATGCCCTGTTTTCGGTCGTCTACATGGCGATCATGTTTTTTTACGATGTGAAGCTGGCGATTGTGGCCCTGCTCGTCGTGCCATTCATGACCGGCGTCACGCTTTTTGGAGCCCCGATCCTCCAGGCACAAATCCGGCGCCGCGCCGAGGAGAGCGCGAAATCGCAAGCGCACCTCATCGAAACCCTCACCGGCGTCCAGACACTCAAAGCCGGCAACATCGAGCAACCCTCGCGCTGGGAGTGGCAAAAACGCTACGCGGGCTTTGTCAGTGCGGGCTTCCATGCCGTTCTCACCTCCACCGCGATGAATTCCGCCACGACTCTGCTGAGCCGCCTCGGCGACCTGGCGGTGCTCTGGTATGGCGCGGTGCTTGTCATCAAAGGCGAGTTGACGCTTGGCCAACTCATCGCCTTCCGCATCATCGCGGGCTATGTCACCACGCCGCTCATGCGCCTCGCGCAGAGTTGGCAGAATTTCCAGGAAGTCGCGCTGTCCGTCGAGCGCCTCGGCGATGTGATCGACAGCCCGCCGGAGCAGAAAACGGAGGAGGCGAACAATATTCCGATGCCTGCCATCACGGGCAAAGTGGAGTTCGACAGCATTACCTTTGCCTACATCGCCGGCCAGCAACCCCAGTTACGAAATGTTTCCTTCGAGGTTCCCGCGGGTTCGTTTGTGGGAGTCGTTGGCAAGAGCGGTTCGGGAAAATCCACCGTGCTGAAATTGATCCCGCGCCTCTACAACCCCGACGCCGGCCGGATTCTGGTGGACGACTACGAGATCGCCAAAGTGGAACTCTACTCGCTGCGTCGCCAGATCGGAACGGTTCTCCAGGACAGCCTGCTCTTCAATTCCTCGGTCTTTTCAAACATCGCCATCGGCGATCCAGACGCTTCGCCTGATGACATCATGCGGGCCGCGCGGGTGGCTGGAGCGCACGACTTCATCATGAGCCTTCCGCAGGGCTACAACACCCAGGTCGGCGAGCAGGGCCGCGCGCTTTCGGGCGGCCAGCGCCAGCGCATCGCCATCGCCCGGGCCGTGCTGCAACGGCCCCGCTTGTTGATCCTCGACGAGGCCACAAGCGCCCTCGACTCGGTTTCCGAGAGCCTGGTTTGCCAAAACCTCGCGAAGGAATTCCAGGGCAAGACGGTCTTTTTCGTGACCCACCGCGTGCGCTCGATTCAGAACGCCGACATCATTCTTGTGTTCGACCGGGGCATTTTGATCGAGAAGGGCCGCCATGAGGAATTGATGGCGCTCAAGGGCCATTACCACAACCTTTACACGGGGGGGCAGTCGGACGAATGAACGAGAAGCCGAATAAGAAAACTGAAAAAGGCGGCAAGCTCTTTGCTCAATTGCTCCGGTGGATCCCCGCTTTGCGCCATGTGTTGAAGCCGGATTCGGACACGATGGTTTTGCGTCAGACACACTTCTGGTCGCGTGCCATCCTCTGGACGATCATCGGCACATTCGTCGCGGCGGTGCTTTGGGCCTGCCTTGCCCCCATCGACGAGGTGGTTCACGCCGTTGGCAAGCTCGAGCCGCGCGGATCCGTGCGCGATGTTCAAACGCCAGTGGGCGGGGTGGTCGAAGAGACGCTCGTTCGCGAGGGCGACACCGTTCATGTCGGCCAACTCCTGGTCCGCCTCGATTCCAAGGTCGCCGCCGCCGAGTTCAAGTCCCTCGAGGAGCGGCTCGCCGCGATGAATGCCGAGCGGGCTTTTTACGACAGCCTTTTCAGCGAGTCGCCCGCGGCCGATGCCGCTCCGGCTGCCGTCTCGCGGGAGATTGCCGACCTTGCCAAGAACCGCGCGGCCCTGCAGGCCGAGAACAAGCTCCTGCGCCGCCTGCGCGACGAGACCGGAGAACTCCACAAAGCCATCCAGCTCTCGGAGGCCTCGACTCCCGTGCCGGGAACGCCAGATCCGGTCACCGCGCAACTCTCCGACATGAAGGCGCTCGTCGAGGGCGATTTCGCCCGCGAGCAGGGACTCGATGCCGACTCGGACAGCTTGAAATATTTCGCCAACGAGCTCACCAGCCTCTCGGAGCAATATCTGCGCTCCCGCAACCAGCTCGAGGAATTGCGGAAGATCGAAGTCAACCGCAGGCAGGCCTTCGAGGCCTTCACCAAGCTGAACAAGGATGGAAATCTCTCCCGCGTCGATTACCTGGCGCGGCAGTCCGATTGGGTCAACGCCATCGCGCAGGTGAAAAATCTCGAGGCGCAGACACAGAATATTCCGACTCTCTTCAAGACAGAAACGAACAACCGGATCCAGGAAAACGGCAAGCGCATCGCCGAGATCGACGCCAACCTCACCAAGGTTCGCTTGGAGAATGCGAAGCTCATTTCCGAGACCCAGAGCCGACTCGCCGCCGCCCGCGAGACTTTGGCCTACCACGAGATCAAGTCGCCCTCCGAGGGCGTGGTGTTCGAAATGGTCGCCACAAAGCCCGGCACCGTCGTCGGCGCCAAGGATCCCGTGCTCCGCATTGTTCCCAGCGGCGAGTTGATCGCGAAAGTGGACATTACCAACCGCGACATCGGCTTTGTCACCGTCGGCAAACCTTGCGAGGTCGAGGTGGACACCTTCCCGAAACGCGAATTCGGCTTCATCGAGGGCGAGGTTTATTTTGTCGGCTCCGATGTTTTACCGCCGAACGAGGTTCGGAAATTCTACAGCTTCCCGGCCAAAATCTCCCTCGCGAAGCAATCGCTCCAAGTGCGCGACAAGTATATCCCGCTTCAATCCGGCATGTCCGTCGGTGTGAACATCAAGATCCGCAAGCGGCATGTGATCAATATTTTCTTGGACAACCTCCTCGGCCCCGTGGAAAAAATGCGTGAGGTTCGCTAGGCGGGAGTGTTGATTTCCACAGCCCCACGCCACTAGATTCCGCCAATGCTCAAAAACTTTCTCAGCTCCAAAATCCACCGAGCGATCGTCACCGACGCAAATGTGGACTACGAGGGCAGCATGGCGATCGACGAGGAATTCCTCGAAGCCTCCGGCCTCGCGCCATTCGAGAAAATCCTCGTCGGCAACCAGACGAACGGCCACCGCTTCGAGACCTACGCCATCCCCGCCCCGCGCGGCAGCCGCGCCATCGTCCTCAACGGAGCCGTCGCCCACCTCGGAAAAAAAGGCGACCGCGTCACCATCATGTCGTTCGGCCTCCTTTCGAACGAAGGGGCCAAGGATCACACCCCCACCGTGATCGTGCTGAACGACTCGAACGAAATCATCAGCCGCCGGGGGATTTGA
>CAYOGR010000097.1:4831-8731 GCA_964403605.1 uncultured Chthoniobacter sp. | reverse complement strand
GATGCTTCGCCGCATCAATGACGAGCTGCAGCAGGAGATCTCGGCCCGAAAGGGGCTCGAACTCGAGTTGATCCGTATCAGCGAGCGCGAGCACCGCCGCCTCGGCCATGATCTGCACGACGGCATCTGCCAGGAACTGGCGGGCATCCACTTTTCCGTGCAAGCCATCGCGAAGCGACTCGGTGCGCCCGTCCTGAAGCAGCTCGAGGCCATCGTCGAGGCGATCCACCGCACGATGAAACACACGCGGCTTCTTTCGAAGGGCCTCGCGCCGGTCGAACTCGAGAGCGGCGACCTGGCCATGGCGCTGGAGGATCTCGCCGCCGACACGAAAGCGCTGTTCCAGGTCGATTGCGCATTCGAATCCCACGCCGTCCCGGAATCCTTCCCTCCGGAAATTTGTTCCAACCTCTACCGCATCGCCCAGGAGGCGATTCAAAACGCCATCAAGCACGGCAAGGCCTCCCGGATCCAGGTCGCGCTGGATTGCCGCAACCGCCAGGGAGTAATGACAATCACCGACAATGGCAACGGCATGGACTCGAAAAAAACCAGCGATGCCGAGGGCAACGGCATGGGCCTGCATATCATGAAGCACCGTGCGGAGTTGATCCACGGCAGCGTCAGCGTGCTCGCTCACAACGGCGGTGGCACGATGGTTCATTGCGTTTTCCAAAAATGAAAAACCCTCCGAAGAAACCAAACAAATCCCGAGTCTTGATTGTGGACGACCATCCCGCCTCGCGCGTGGGATTGCGTTGCATGGTCGAATCGGAACCGGATTTTGAGGTCTGTGGCGAGGCCGGGGATGCCCCCTCGGGCCTGGACGCCGCCATCCGCCTCTCCCCCGCCCTCGTTCTGAGCGATGTCTCCCTGCCCGGCCGCAGTGGATTCGAGTTGGTGCAGGATCTCGCCGCACGCTGCCCCGGCCTGCCGGTTCTCATGGTTTCGATGCACTCGGAGTTCACCCACGCCCGGCGCGCGCTGGAAATCGGGGCCCGCGGCTACATCATGAAATGCGAGGAGGGGGAGACCTTGCTGCGCGCGATCCGCACGGTCCTGCGCGGCCGCATCTACCTCAGCCCGGCCGCCTCGTCGCAACTGCTCGAGTATCTGAACGACAAATCCCGCAAAAAAAGGACAGGCATCGAGGCTCTGAGTCCCCGGGAGTTCGAGGTCTTCCGCCTCATCGGCGACGGAGCCTCCACAAAGGCCATCGCCGATCGATTGAATTTGAGCACGAAAACGGTCGACACCCACCGGGACAGAATCAAGCTCAAGGTGGGTGCCGATTCGCTCGGCCGGCTGATTTCCATTTCCGCAGCCTGGCTGGCGGAACAAAGCATGACAAACTTGCCAAGGGTGACTACTTAACCCCGATGCCCTTGTCACCTTTCGGCAACAGTTTCTTTGTTAACAATACCCCCCCGATTGTCGCCATCGGGTGCTCCGCGGGCGGATTGCCCCCGCTGAAAGCCTTTCTTGAGGTGATTGCCCCCGACTTCCCCTCGGCTATCGTTATCGCGCAGCACTTTCCGGAGAAACACCAAACCCGCTTGGCCGAGATTCTCTCCCCGCAAGTCCGGTTGCCGATCCGTTTGGCCCAAGGCGGCGACCGCCCCGCGCCGGGCCAAATCCTCGTTCTCCCCCCGGGGCACTTGATTGAAATCGAAGGCGGACGGCTGGTTTTCAAGGGAGAACTCGGCCACACCGCGCCCTCCATTTTTATCGATACCCTGCTGAAATCCCTGGCCCGCGAGAATCCCGAACATTCGATCGCCGTCATCCTTTCGGGTTCCGGCAGTGATGGAACAATCGGCTCGCGCGCCTTGAACGAGGCCGGAGGGTTGGTGCTCGTCCAATCCCCCGAAACCGCGCAGTTCCCCGGGATGCCGCAAAGCGTGATTCTTACAGGAGCCGCCGACCTGGTTGCGGATCCCGAAACGCTCGCCCGCGAGGTCTTGCGGCATGTCAACCGACCGCAACCCGAGACGCCGCCCTCTCCGGTCTCCCGCGACGAGGCGGCCCGGCAGTCGATGCGCAATCTTGAAAGCCTCCTCAAACGCCATGCGGGCTTCAACATCGGCGACTACAAGCAGGAAAGCGTGAACCGCCGCATCGAGCGCCGCATGGGCCTCTGCCACCTCCCGGTTTTCGAGGATTTTGTCGCCCACCTTCAGAAAAACCCGGCGGAGTGCGAGAATCTCGCAAAGGACATGCTCATCAGCGTGACTTCGTTTTTCCGCGATCCCGAGGCCTTTTCGCGTCTGCGGGAAACCGTGTTGCCGGGCTTGGTGAAGGATTTGCACGGCCGGGCGCTCCGCGTCTGGGTGCCGGCCTGCGCCACCGGCGAGGAGGCCTACACCCTCGCAATGCTGGTGGACGAGGCGATCGCCGAGCACGGCGAGGAGGGCGCGACCTACAAGATCTTCGCGACCGATCTCGATCGCCACGCGCTCGAGGTCGCCGGCCAGGGCGTCTATTCCGCCAGTGCCGTTGCGGACATCCCCCCGCATCTGCTGGCCAAATACTTCACACCGGAGGGGGAGAATTTCCAAATCCGCCGATCCGTGCGCGAACGGATGATTTTCGCGAGGCACAACCTCCTGAAGGATCCCCCGTTCAACCGTCTCGATTTGATCAGTTGCCGGAACCTCCTGATCTATTTGCAGCCCCACGCCCAGCAGCGCGTGCTCTCGATCCTGCATTTCGCCCTCCGCATGGGCGGCGTGCTGATGCTCGGGCTGAGCGAATCCGTGGGCGAGATCGGGGAAAACTTCGGCCCGGTCGATCCCAAGAACCACATCCATTTCAAGAAAACCCCCTCGCCCTCGATCCTGCCGGAAGCCATTCCACTCGTTTCGTCGGGCGGCTCGCTCCTCATGAACTACCCTCCCCTTGCAACCGGGCCGGTTTTTCCGGACAACACCTCGGCGCGACTTCTTGAGGCCTTCACCGACCGCATCCTGAGCCGGATCGACCAGACCTGCTTCGTGCTGAACAGCCGCCTGGAAATCCTCTACAGCTTCGGCCACACCCGCCGCCACATCGGGCTGAAACAGGGACGCGCGAGCATGAACCTCGCCGAACTCCTCCCCAAGGGCATTTCCGCCGCCCTCGGCACTCTCGCCGCGCGTGTTCTCGTGGAGGAGAAGCCCTGCCGATTCGGCCCGATCCCCGCGGATTCGGACAACTCCCCGGCCAACATCACCCTCTCGGTGGAATCCATCCGCCCCGCGAAGGACGACCGGATTTTTTTGCTCGTCTTCCTGGAAGACATGGAAAAACACAGCCCCGACGAGACCGACTCGATCGGCCTCCGCGAAAGCATGCAGCGCGTGGGCGAACTCGAGGAGGAACTCCGCGACAGCCGCACCCGCCTGAAGGCCGCCGTGGAGGAATTGGAGGCCTCCAACGAGGAACTCCAGACCTCGAACGAGGAATTGCAGGCCTCCAACGAGGAACTCCAAAGCGCGAACGAGGAGCTGGAAAGCGTGAACGAGGAACTCCAGACCCTCAACAACGAGCACCAGACGAAAATCCTGGAACTCAGCAAGGCGAACGAGGACTTGGACAATTTCATCTCCAGCGCGGACATTGCCACGATTTTCCTGGATTCCGACCTGCGCATCCGGCGCTTCACCCCCAGCGCGGCTCGGCGCACCGGCCTCCTCGCGCACGACATCGGGCGCGCCATCATGGAACTCTCCCACCCGCTATTGGTCAAAGGAGCCGAGGCCGCCCGCCACATCCTAGCGGGGTCCGACCAGATCGAAGCCAGCTTCCCCGGGGACAACGGCGAAACCATCCACCTGCGCGCCACGCCGTATGTCCGCAAAGACGGAGCCCGCGCCGGAGCCACGGTGACCTTCATCCCCATCCGGGCGACCTGAGCGGGGG
>CAYOGR010000097.1:0-4731 GCA_964403605.1 uncultured Chthoniobacter sp. | reverse complement strand
GGAAACTCACCCCAGCCCCTTCGCCACCTGGGCTCCGGCGTAGGCGAAGCCCACACACCAGGGCACCGCGCCAAGCGAAAGCGCGAGGGCGGCTTTCCATGGTTTCTCCCCCAGCGCCATGGCCAGCACGCATCCGGCCTGCGGGCCGATGGTGACAGGTGCCAGCAGACCGAGACCGGGCAGACCGAAGCGCGACCAGACCTTCCAGATGAGTTTCTCGGGATCGTGCTGAAGGGGAATTTTCAACTTCCGCGCGATCCACTGGCGAACGGGTTCGCCGACAAAAGTCATCACCACCGCCCCCGAGGCGTAGCCGCACCAGGCAATGAACGCCGCGAACGGAGCGGAAAATCCCGCCGCCATCCCGCCGGGCACGGCACCCACCAGATAGAAAAACCCCAGGCCGAAAACCGTGGCGATCCCGAGCGGATTCATCGGACGGCCTTCTCCGGCAGCCAGGCGTCGAGGCATTCCACGACCTGCCCGGGGGTTTCGAAAAGATAATCCGGCTCGGCGGCCTCGAGGGCGGCTCGGCTGTTGTAGCCCCAGGTCACAGCGGCCATGTGGACGCCGGTCTCCTGCGCCGCCTCGATGTCACGGAGTTCGTCGCCAACCATCAAAATTTCATCGGGCTTGAGCCGGCGTTCCCTCATCAACCTCCGCAGCACGGAGCCCTTGCCGAGGAGCTTCGAGGAGCTTTCGACGAAATCGAACACCTCGAGGTTTTGATTTTTCAAAAACGCGCGCACATTCGGTTCCGAGTTCGAGGTGAGGATTCCCAAGCGAAAACCCGAGGCATGGAGTTGGCGAACCATTTCGGGAACCCCGGGGAAGGTGTTCACCGAATCGATCCGCTTGGCGATTTCCTCGGTGCCCCGGCGGGAGATCTTGTGGAGTTTCATGCGCGAGATGCCGAGGTGCTTCATCAAGCCGGAGGTGGAGAGATCGCGGGCGGAATCCAACTCCTCCGCCGGCAACGGACGGAAACCGAACTCCACCGCAAGGAGGTTTAAAATCTCGAAGCCCTGCTGGAAGGTGTCGCCCAATGTGCCGTCGAAATCGAAAAGCACATACTGCGGGGATTTTTTCAACGGCCCCGCCGCACCGACACGCCGACGCCCGCCCCGGAGGACAAACCGCGCCAGACGCCTCACACGGGAACGCTTTTTCATGCGCAGAAATCAAAAACCGGGGTCATCGGAATAAGGGTCGCCATGGAACAGCGTGCCAAGGCTAGGCGACACCCGTCGAAAGGCCAACTTTTCGTTTGCCTGCAGGCGAAACTCCTCGCCCGGGCAGACCCCCATGGAGCTTGCCTCTCCCCGGAAAAGCGGCGAATCCTGAATCATGAAATTCCCGCTGATTCTTCTCGGTCTTTTAGCTGCGACCATCCCGACCACTCTGGCCGAACCCTCCAACACCAAGAAGCGGCTTGTTTTTCCGACCTCTGGAGACGCCCCGGCCACGAAGACCTCCACACCCCCGAAATCCACGCTCGAGCCCACTGAAATCCTCCGGCAGTTCTTCCAAGACCTCCAGGGCGACCAACTCGACTCCGCCTACCAGGGCCTCGTGAAAAACACGATCATCTCCGAACGCACGGAAAACATCGACCAACTGAAGGAAAAAACCCGGCTGGCGCTGGACAACTACGGCCCCGTATTGGGATACGAAATCGTCGAGACCCTTCAGGTCGGCGATTCCCTCCACCGTTACACCTGCCTTTCGTTGAACGAGGATGTGCCGTTGCGCTGGCGGTTCTATTTCTACCGCGCCAAAACCCAGTGGAAGATCATCGACCTCCGCGTGGACGATGGCATCGCCGACCTGTTCGACGAGGTGTCTCGCACCAGAAAAAAATAGCGCCTTGGAAAAAAACCGCCGCAAGTTCCCATGGCTGCCCTTGGCCGTCATCGCGGCACTCCTTATTGGAGCCGGGATTTTTTGGCTCTCGAAAAACCTGACACCCGCCGCGCGGTGGGTTTTGAAAAAATCCGTTCCCGCCGCCCGTGTCGAAATCGGCGAGGTTCGCCTCGACTCCCCCGGCGAGATTGTTTTCGAGAATTTCGTTCTTCACGATCCCGTGTCGGGAAATCCCCTCCTGCGCCTCGAGCGCGGGCGACTCGTGTTTTCCTTTGCCGATCTCGTCCGCCGCCAAATCGGGGAGATTCATTTGGTGAATCCCCTGCTGGTCATCTCTCCGGGATGGTCGGGGGTTTTTCCCGATGCGCCCCCGGAGGCGAAAAGCGGTTCAGCCTCCCCGGTCCGCCGGATTTTCTGCGAGTTCGGGGAGATCCGCTACGAAGGGAGCACCACCGGGCGGCCGGACATCATCGCCAAATTCCGCATGGATTGGCGGGACATCTCCCCCGACTCCGCGGATCCACAGAAACTTGTTCTGTGGGACATCCAGGCAACCGCCCCGGACTCCCCCAACCCATTTCTCGTGCTGGATCATGTCGAACTCGAAGCCAGCCCGCGGGAACTTCTCGGAAGCTTCGAACTTCGACAGGCCACCATTTCCGGAGGCTCGCTCGCCGTGGGCTCAACGCTCGATCAATTAACCCACCTGCCGAAAAACCCCACCCAAGGCCCGACTCCCGATTGGAAGATCGGCCGCCTGGACATTTCCGGAGTGAGAGCCAGCCTCGGCGAGAATGCCTGGCGCTCGCAAAGCGACATCGTTTTCACCATCGCCACCTCACTCCAAAACCTCACCCCCTCGGAGATCACGAACAAACTCGGAGCGGCCGAGCAGTTGGTCGAACTCAGCGACCTCGCGATCCCCTCCCCGCGCGATCCCTTCACCCACATTCTCAGCCTCCGCAGCGTCTTCATCCGGTTCACCCTCGCCGGGCTCCTCGACAAGGAAATCCGCGATCTGACCATCCTCGCACCGGTTGTTTCGATCAACCAGGATCTGTTCCTCTACATGGATCAAGCCCGCTCCCGCCTGGGTGGCGAAGACGCGGAGAAATCCGGGGGATGGAAAATCCAACGCTTCGAGGTGAAATTCGGCAGCCTGGTCGTCGGCGCCGGCAGCGGCCGGAATTACGGCCTCCCTCTCAATTTCCAGACCGTCGCCGAGAATGTGGCCCTCGACGACCTCGCCTCCCTCTCGCTCAGCGGCAGATTGGAGATCCCCTCGCGGGACTACCAATTCCCCTCCTACCAACTGGAATTCGAGACCGAGCCGGGCGACCTGCGTTTCTCCTACCCGCGCGAGAAGGCCGTCAGCAATGTCGTCGGCACGGTGAAAATCAAGACGCTCCGCTGGCGCCAATACCTCGCCAGCCAGGCCTGGATCTCCGTCACCTTCGACCGCGAGGGCATCAACAGCAATTTCGGCGGCGTCCTCTACGGCGGCGACATCGCCGGGGGCTTCAGCTTTTTCTTCGCCGACAAATCCCCGTGGATCGGCTGGCTTGGTGGAAAGGGTGTCGATTTGAAAAAACTCACCGATGTCATCGCCCCGCAGAATTTCAGCATGACCGGGCCGCTCGAATTCGCCGTCCAGACCAATGCCGAGGCGAAATCCATCCGCCGCATGCAAGGTTCATTCGAAACCACCGCTCCGGGAGTGCTGGAGATCGGAAAAATCAACGACCTCCTCGCACGCATCCCGCCGGAGTGGTCGTCCGTGAAGCGGGACAGCATCAAAATCGCCCTCGAGTCCCTGCGCGATTTCGACTACCGCGCAGGCGATGGGGCATTCTGGTTTGCCGACGGCCAGGGGATCCTCGACTTGAAGTTGCAAGGCCCGCAAGGTTCCCGCACATTCCAGACCGTGCTCCACGCCAACGAATCGCCAGCGGGCCTCTGGAAGCAATCCGCCCATCCATGAAAATCCGGATCCTCGCCACCCTCTCCGCCGCCCTGCTTCCGGCTTGCTCCGGCCCGACCGTCAAGCTCTCCACACCCGAACCGGTCAAGGTGGATATCGCCATGCGCCTCGATGTTTACCAGCACGACAAGGAGGATAAGCCCGCCCCGCCCTCCAACATGGCAGCGCCGGGCAAGGAGCGCCTCAACCGCGCCGCCGACATCCAAACCTTCAAGAACGCCCGCCTCGTCGGGGAATCGGCCGACGCGCTGCTCGTCATCCGGGTGGAACCCCCCGGCGATTACGGCGACTACATCCGCCAAGTCGTCGCGATGGAAAACGCCGACCGGCTGACCTTGATGAAAGACCAGGCCGACCGGGAAAAAATCCCCCTCCCGTCCGTCCAAAAGAAACAAGCCGACCTCGCCCGCAAAATGGCCTTCAAGGGGGAATGGATCGAAATCGAAAAAACTGATGGATCCAGAGAGTGGATCCAAAAAGAGGGCTAAACCGGGCGGTAAGGAAAAAAGTGGAGGCGAGGGCCGGAATCGAACCGGCGAATACAGCTTTTGCAGAGCCGTGCCTTACCACTTGGCTACCCCGCCGCTGAATGGGGTTACAATGCCCACATCGCGGGCATCTGACAACCGAATCTTTTGCGATGCCAATCGTCTGGTGGGCTGCATCTCGATCCACGGAATTCACAGGCGCAATCCAAGCCCTGGAATGCGATCTCGACTTGACACCCACTCGACGCCCGCACCGCGCGCAAAAAATCCGAATTATAAAGTTGCCATCATCGAGGTATGGACACTAGATTCCCCGCTCCTTTTCCAGGAGCCTTAGCTCAATCGGTTAGAGCGCTGCCCTGTCACGGCAGAGGTTGCGGGTTCGAGCCCCGTAGGCTC
>CAYOGR010000096.1:0-8820 GCA_964403605.1 uncultured Chthoniobacter sp. | reverse complement strand
GCGGCGGAAGGCATATCCATTTTGTTTGCGATGATGCAGGTGGGTTTGGCGACCAAAGTTGGGTCATAGAGGCGCAACTCTTTACGGAGATTTTGATAGTCATCCACCGGGTGGCGGCCCTCGGACCCGGCCATGTCGATCACATAGAAAAGTGCCTTGCAACGAACGATATGCCTTAGAAATTCATGACCCAGCCCGCGGTTTTCATGGGCCCCTTCGATTAATCCGGGAATGTCAGCCATGGTGGCCCGGCGATAATCCGGCAGATCAATGACTCCGACAAGAGGATGCAATGTGGTGAATGGATAGGCGGCCGTTTTCGGCTTTGCGGCGGAAATGGCACGCAAGAGTGTGGATTTTCCAGCATTGGGATAACCAACAAGCCCCACATCCGCGATAGTCCGGAGTTCCATGAAGAACCAACCCTCTTCGCCGGGATAGCCTTTGGTGAATTGGCGAGGCACCCGATTGGTCGAGGACTTGAAGTGGGTGTTGCCCTTCCCGCCATCGCCGCCTTTGCAGAGCAAAAACTGCTGCCCCTGTTCGGAGAGATCGACAATTGGTTCGTCTTCGATTTCGTCGCGTTGGTCTTGGCCGGCCCGGTGGATGACTGTGCCGATCGGGACTTTGACGATGGTGGATTCCGCACTTCGACCGTGTTTGTCTTTTCCCTTTCCGTGTGCCCCGCGCTTCGATCGGACCAGGGGTTCGAAAAACAAGGCGACCAAGCTGGCCGTGTCGTGATCCGCGACCAGGATGATATCCCCGCCCCGGCCCCCGTCGCCACCATCGGGGCCGCCGTGAGGAATGAACTTTTCCCTGCGGAAGCTGCAGCACCCGTTGCCTCCATCGCCGGCTTTGGCATGGACGCGGATTTGATCAACAAACTTCATCTGCGGAAAGTGCCACCACGACCTGCCCAAGTCGAATCCCATTTGTCTCAGGCATGGCGCTTGAGCCCCAATCGTGTTATATTTTCAACCATGAACCAAAACCCCTCGATCACGGAGCTTCGCGAGTTGGATCGCCAATTCCACCTGCATCCCTTCACGCACCACACTGACATGCACAAATCGGGCACGCACCTGATCAAGTCGGGCGATGGTTGCTTTTTAATCGACCAGGACGACCGCCGCCTCCTGGACGGCCTGGCCGGGCTTTGGTGCGTGAATGTCGGCTACAACTGCGCCGCCATTGTCGAGGCCGTGCACCGGCAAATGCGGGAGCTTCCCTACTACCCCTCTTTTTTCAATACAACGACCGAGCCGCCGGTGCGCGTCGCCGAGTTTCTTGCCAAAAAATCCCCGCCGCGTCTCAATCGCACGCTCTTTTCAAATTCCGGCTCCGAGGCCAACGAGAGTGCATTGAAGGTCATCCGCGCCTACCACCGCGCGCGCGGACAGTCCGGAAAATACAAGATTCTCTCCCGGACTTTTTCCTACCACGGCGTGACCCTCGCCACCTCGAGCATGACCGGACTCCCGGTGTGTTATGAACCCTTCGACCTTCCCTTGCCGGGATTCCTCCATGTGCCCGGTCCGCATCCCTACGGCGTTCAATCCCCGCTCGATCCCGAAGCCTTCGGCAAATGGTGCCTTGAGGAAACCGCCAAAACGATCCAGCGCGAAGGGGCGGACACGATCGCTGCCATGTTCGTCGAACCCATTCAGGGAGCTGGGGGCGTGATTCCCCCACCCCCGGGGTATTTGGCGGAATTGCGCGAACTGCTTCGGAAAAACAACATCCTGTTCGTGGCCGACGAGGTCATTACGGCCTTCGGACGCCTCGGGCATTGGTTTGGCAGCAATCTTTGGAATCTCGATCCCGACATCATCACGCTCGCCAAAGGAATTACGAGCGGCTACCTGCCCCTTGGAGCGACGATGATGAGTGACGAAATCTCGGAGACGATTTTCTCGGCGGGCTATTTCGCCCACGGCTACACCTACTCCGCGCACCCCGCCAGCTCCGCCGCCGCCCTGGCGAATCTCCAAACCATCGAAGCCCTCGGCCTTGTCGAGCGCGTTCGCGACGACACCGGCCCCTATTTCCAACAAAAACTCCACGAATTCGCATCCCACCCTGCTGTGGCGGAAATTCGCGGCCATGCCCTGATTGGTGCCCTGGAAGTCGTTCCTCGCGCCGGTCGTGCGGCGCTGGCCTCCGAGCCGACCATTGGTGTCCGGGCGTCCGCCTTGATTCGCGAGGAGGGCGTGATCGTTCGTGGCATCCGCACCCTCATTGCCATGGCCCCGCCGTTGATCATCACCCGCGAGGAAATCGACCATCTTTTCGCCGCCGTCCGGCGCGGCTTGGACCGGTTGTGGGATTAAGAGAACCGCTCAGGCGTCCGGCAGGGACTTTTCGGGAAGGGTGATTTCATAAACGGCCACGCCTCCCCTCCCCGAGCCTTCGTGCGCCTCGATCCCGAGTTGCCGGTAGGCTTTTTCCAATTCCTCGGGATTCGACCGCAGTTCCGGAAAAAGCCGCTTCAGGCGTTCCTTCACCCAGCGCTTGGCCATGGCTCGCTCGACCGGATGAACCGGTGGCTCACCCTGCAAACCCTGCCGAAGAAATTCCCAGAGGCTCATGATCGTCTCCGCTCCGCGCGACGGCGGAAGACCGGGAGTGTGAGCCAATAGGCCAGGAAGGCTGCGGGCGTCGAAAGAAACAGGGATCCAATCAGCATCGGCAGGCCCACTCCAATAAAGGTGGTCCATTGCATGACATCATGAAGATGGAAATGCAGAGGGGGCATTTGCGGCGGCGCCTCGCGGATCCACCCCAAAAAATCCCAGCCGATTTTGTATTCGATTTCCAGAAGCACCGGCCAAAACGGAGTGACCACATCGTGCAGCGACACGGAGATCACGGCTGCGATCGGGTTGCACCGCAGCAAGTAGGCAAGCGCCAGGCAGAGGAGGGTTTTCACGCCGAACAGCGGTGTGAAGCCGATAAACATTCCGATTGCGACCCCGCCAGCCAAGGCGTGAGGCGCATCTTGCAGGTTCAGTAGTTTTTCGCGGAGCGAGACAAAGTGGGTGGCCAGTTTCTTGAACACGCCAAGCAGTTACCAGCCCGGCCGCCTCCTCTCCAAACCAAATCCAAAAAGTCAGAGGGCCGGGGCCCACTTCCATTCATACCCCTGCTCGAACGAAATCATGGGCAGCAACGCGGCACGCAGGCTGTAATCGAGGCTGTCCACAAAACGGATTCCGCCATCGGGCCATGAGGACTCGTCGAGGCGTAGCGCCATCGGTTGAGGAAGGCGGTTGGAGGTCGCCTCGCCGAACAGGAAAAACTCCACCGGCCCCATGCCCCCGGGAGGCGATGCGAAGGGTGCGATTCCATTTCGAAGCATCACAAACAAGGCCTGCGGAGGAATCGGATCGGCGCTGCGGAGAATCCATTTTCCCTCCGTCAAGGCACCGAAGGCGACTGCGCGCACCGGGTATCCCGCTGGAAACGCTGTGGCATCGGCAAGCAAGAAGGGTTCCCATGGCTTGTCTGGGAAAAAACCGAGGAGAGCCTGACCAGCGAGGATTTGCCCGCCGGGAAGCCCGATTTCCAAGCCCTCCAAAAGAATCCGGCCGATTGGAACAGGTTGTTCGACCGTCCCCTCCAGGCGCAGCTCGGGCACCATCGCGCCTTCCAGCTTTTGGCCTGTCAAGCGGATCGGTTCGGCACAGCCGATCTTCACATCAAGGGAACAGTTCGGAAACGGCGCGAGGATTTTCAGGGTTTGGGCATGGCCAGACAGTTTCAACCCGGAGGCACCTGTCGAGGAAAGCAGGGGAAGAAGTTCGATGTTTCGCCGGATGGAGGAATCCACAAACTTCACCTCGCCTTTTAGGGCACCTGCGTCGGCATCACCCTCCGCCTTCAGATCCACATTCGCAAGGAGAGTGGCGAGATGGTCGCTTTCCATGGGAATCCGTTCGCCGCGCCAATGCAGATTCCAATTCGGCTTCTCGGGGTTTGAAAAGTCGCAGGTGCCGGAGAGGTCGAAACGCCCGGGTTCGATTTCCCCGCCGACATCCAGAATGCGGATCAAGGAGTTCTCGATCTCCAGGCGGCCGCCAGCAAACTTCGCCGAGGTGCCGAGCGAACCGAAACGAAACGAGGCGTTGCGGATTTCCATGGAGCCATCCGCCCGCGGGGCATCGAGGGTTCCTCCGATTTTCAGGTGCCCGGAGAGTTCGCCGGAAATCCCCGGGAGTGCTTTCAAGACCGGGCGCAGAAGGGCGAGTTCGGCACGGGGAAAATCCAGCATCGCCTCGATTGGGGCATCGCGCTTGATCCATTGGGTCTTCCCGAGCTCATCCGTGAAGAGTCCGAAGGGAAACCCCGCCGAGAAGCGCAGTGGGCTCATGGCATTGTTGAGGATTTCTCCCTCCAGCTTGGCGGCTCCCGCCGCGCTCTCCAAGGTGAGACGCACATCCGAAGGCGCGCTCCCCGATCGTCTTCCCCAAAAAACCTCGCGGGCTTGCAGTGAGAGTTTGCCTTGGATTCCAGGAGCGGGGCCGCCGGCCTCGAGTTGCAATTTCAGCAGGCCCTCCAAGGGCCAATTCTGGCCGGCGAGCTTGATCAGGTTCCCCAACGCCAACTCGCCCGGAGTGTTCGCCTCGAGGTAGGTCGCCTCGCTGGAAAGGACCGCCGAGGCCCAGTCCGTAGAGCCGGAAATGGTGAAGGGATTCAATGGCAGGAACGCCCGGCCTTGGAGCAATGCTTTGCCGTTCGCCTTGAGTTGGACATCATCGAAATTGACCCCGGAGCGGGCCAGGGTGACGCGTGATTGCATCCGCAGGGCACCGTTTTCCAGGAGCGCCTCGGAGAAGTGGATGTTTTGGGGCGAGTAGGTTCCTTCGAACCGGCCCGTGATGCCGCCTGGCGTGTAGGTGGAGATGAACCTTGAAAGATCCACATCGAATGTCCCGGAGTGGCCATCCCGACTCCCCTCCCCGCTCCAGTCGAGCTTCAAGGAACCACCGGAAACAATCCCTCCGCCGAGGGCGGGAAACGGCCGCAGCCAAGCGGCGATATCGGCCATTCCGGCTTCGATTCGGGCTTGGTAGGAATACGGCGGGGAGACCCCGATGCGGCCTGTGGCGCGGAGTTCGACGCCACTCGACTTGACTTCACATCTCACAATCTCTGCGTTTTTTTTCCGGAACAAAACCTCGAGATCCACCTGATCCATCGAAGCTCCCCGGTATTCCACGCTTTTCGCCTGCACGCCCAGGAACCCATCCAGGCTTCCAAGCCGTCCGCTGAGCGAGCCGTTGGCTTGAAGTTCTCCGGTGATTTCCTCCACGCCCGCGCCCACCAGATCGGCAAGCGAGCCGAGTTCCTGGATATTGGCGCGGAGGTTCAGAAGAAACGGAGCCTCGGCAATCTTCGACCAGCCCTCCGAGAGGGAAATTTCGCCGTTCAGGGCGACTTTGTTCTCCTTTTGCCTCAAATCGAAATTCGAAACGAGCAAACGGCGGTGGATGAGGCTGGCACCGATTTCCAGGGATTCCCATCCGCGGTTGTTCCAGCGGAAATCCTTCGCCAGCACACGCAGCGAAGCTTCGGCATCCGTGGGGCGCGAAGGCTCGCCGCGGTAGGTGAAGCGTCCCTCCGCGAGGAATCCCCCCGCCCGGCCCTCGAAGCCCAGCAGAGCGGGGATTCCCTCAAGATTCACATTGGAGCACACCGCCGCAAAGTCCCACAGCGGGCCATGCTCGCCGCGCTGGAAAAACCAGTCACCCCGGAGGGTTCCACCGAAGACACGGGCCTGGAAGGAAACGGACGGATCGGCGCCGCGCGGGGCTTCGCAGGAAACTTCACTCACCGTTACTCCGGGCACAAGGTCGAGCCCCGCCAGCGAAACCCTCTCGCCGTCCCAGGCCGTCTTGGCCTCCAGCGGTCCGAAAACCTTTTGGAACCCGGGAGAGTCGATGACGAGCGAGTCCGCCGCGAAATTTCCCTGTTCCCGGTCGCGCAGCGACAGCCCGGCGCCTTGAAGCACCCAGCGGGCCACCTCCCCGGAGAATTCCATGGTGGAATTTTCAATATCGATTTTGGAGGGCCAGGATCCGCCGAGGGATACCCATCCGGCGAGAATCTCCGCAGGACGCCAGGCCAGCGCCGCTGTTTCCCCGCCCTCCCCACGGCGGAGGTCCGAAACCAAGTGGAGACCATTTATCCAGACCGCATCGACGAGGCGCGCGGGATTGGCGATCCATCCGGCGATTCCTTGCCACTGCAACACGAGCGACTCGATTTCCAAAGAGCTTCGGGAATCACCTTCCCGCTCCAAAATCCGCAGGGTGACCCCCTGCATCAAGAGAGGCTGGAAAAGACCGGCGGACACCGAGTCGGCGCGGAACTCCATGCCTTGTCTGGCGCAAAAGACCTCCGCTGCAAACGCCGCCGATCCGGAAAGCACCGGGCGTTGAACGAGGGCAACGACACCGACAACCAGGGCAAGCGAGGCCCAAAATCGTTTCGACCTGTAAAACCGCTTTTTTCGGGAAGACGACATGGCTCGATGCTCAGGCCGCCATCCGAAACGCCGGGCATCCCATTTTCCAAAAAAGGCGGGCCAGGCGCGGACGGATCGATTGCATGGGAAAAGAATCCAAACTCCCCGCCCCTCTGGCAAGAATCATCCCGGTCGGCGGCTCAGCGTTTCAAGTGAGGGTTTCCAACTCCACTCCCGCCTCGCGGTATTCGGCGAGCTTGTTGCGCAGGGTGCGGATGCTGATCTGGAGCATCTCGGCGGCCTGGGTGCGATTGCCGTTCGTTTGCTGAAGGGCATGGAGGATCGCACGCTTTTCCATCTCGTGGAGGGGAACCACCTCGCTTGGCGCGGAGTTTTCAATCGATGCCGGCGGCAGGGAGGAGGTTTCGATCACCGCCGGAGCCGGAACCGCTGGAGCGAGGACGGGTGCGGCCATCGTCGCAGGCAGGGGCGAAGCCAGCCCCATCAACTCGGCTGTGATGGGAGCGCCGTCCTCGGTGAGGATGGCTGCGCGTTCGACGACATTTTGGAGCTCCCGCACATTGCCGGGCCAGTTGTGGGCCGAGAGACCGGCCATGCCATCGGGCGAGAAGCCCTTGCACTTGATGCCGTGCTCCCGGGAGAAGCGTTCCAAAAAATGGTTCGCCAGCAATTCCACATCTCCGGTGCGTTCCCGAAGGGGAGGAACCTGGATCGGAAAGACATTCAAGCGGTAGTAAAGATCCTCGCGGAAGTCGCCTTTCTGAACCGCCTTCAAGAGGTCGCGGTTGGTGGTCGCGAGCACGCGCACATCGACCTTGATCGTCTTGTTGCCCCCCACCCTTTCGAACTCCCGCTCCTGAAGGACCCGGAGGAGTTTCGCCTGGAGGGCGAGGGAAATTTCACTGATCTCATCGAGGAGAATCGTGCCGCCATCGGCCAATTCGAAACGCCCGTCGCGCTGGTCGGTCGCGCCGGTGAACGATCCCTTTTCATGGCCGAAAAACTCGCTTTCGATCAGTGACTCGGAAATCGCGGCACAGTTGACCTTGATGAACGGCTTGTTGACGCGCTGGCTGTTGAGGAAAATTTCGTTCGCCACGAGTTCCTTGCCGGTGCCGTTTTCGCCACAGATCATGACCGTGGCATTGGTGCGGCCGACCCGCTGAATCAACTCCCGCAGGCGCACGATCGCCGGACTTTTTCCAATGATCTCCCGGCGCGAGATGCTGTCGCGGTTCAGAAAATCGGTCACCTTTACCGCGCGCTGGAACTCCGCCGCCTTTTTCATCACCAGATCGATCTGGGTCATCGAGAACGGCTTTGTCACATAGTCGAAAGCCCCCGAGCGCATGCATTCGACCACCGTCTCAACACTTCCGTTGGCCGTGATCATCACCACCAGCGGCTTGGCTTCGCTGTGCGACATGCGTTCGATGAAAACCCGCCCGTCGCCGTCAGGCAGCTCCATGTCGAGGAAAATCAGATCGAAAGTGTTGGCGGACAGTCGCTTCTCAGCCTCGGCAATCGAGCCTGCAGTGGAAACGGAAAACCGCTTGCCTCGCAGTCGTTCTTCAAGGGATTTGCGGATGATAGGGGTGTCGTCCACCACCAGGATACGGTCAAGCGCCATCGGGATGTTCTCGGGAAATCAATTAGGTTGAACCGCATTTTACTGAATCGCGCTCGCGTTTCAATCAAATAGGCAATTTTTTCCTATTTAAAAAGGAGCAGGTTTGTCGCCGTCCGCAAGCGATTTGGAAACTTGACAGCCACCAGATATCGGAGGCTTTATAACAGCCACCAATGAAGCTCACTCCTTTTGGATTTGTCAGCCGTTCCGAGGATTTTATCAAGGACGCCTTGTCCCTTCCCCCGCTTGGAGGCGGAAAATGGGTCACCCGGCGGGTCGCCAACTTTGCCAGTCAATCCGGGGTGTTGCAGGTCGTCATCGTTCCCGAGTCCGGCCAAGAGAAGCCTGCGGTCATTATTCATTCCCGCCTGACCGGGGGATCCCGCGATGGCGGCATCCAAGGCTGGATCGAACGCCCCGGCAGTTCCGATAGCGAGTCCTTCATCCTTAAGGAAACCGATGCCGATCGCGCCATGGAGGAGATTTTCGACATCGTGGAGAAAACCCTCTCGCATGTTCCGGAATGGGATCAATCCGCCCTTCCGCCCCGCCCCGAGCCCGCTCCGCGCGTGTTTCAACCCCTGATCCCGGCGCCCCAGACAGCCCCACCCCCGGCCGAAGTCCAGCCCCAGCAAGAGGCTGGTGGTTTTGACCCCCAGGCTCTTGTCGATGCAATGCTCTCCGGGGGGGGCACCGAGCC
>CAYOGR010000095.1:0-8880 GCA_964403605.1 uncultured Chthoniobacter sp. | reverse complement strand
AGGGAATGGCTCATGTCGCTCCCGACGCCCTCGACTGGGTGCCGATCGACCCCGAGCGGCTCAAGCGCGTTTACGATGACCTCGTCGGCGAATTCGGGGTTCATGTCCTTTTCCACACCATGCTTTCCGCCGTCCAGACCGACGGCAAGGGCCGGGTGGAGTCCCTGGTAACAACCAACAAGTCCGGTCTTCGCGCCTGGAAGGCCAAGATTTTTATCGATTGCTCCGGCGATGCCGACCTCGTTGCTTGGGCAGGCGGCCGTTTTCATAAAGGGGATGAAAATGGAAAGGGGCTCATGCCCGCCACCCATTGTTTTATTTTATCGAATGTGGATGAGAAGGCCTACCTCGCCAGCCCGCCCCTCCATCTTCCCGTTCCCGAGAATCCCATTTTCAAGATCCTCGAATCCGGGAAGTTTCCGCTCCTGGTCGATGCGCATTGCTGCCAGAACCTCATCGGCCCAGGCACAGTGGGCTTCAATGCCGGGCACATTTTCGATGTGGACAACACCGATCCCGAAAGCACCTCGAAGGCCCTGGCCCACGGGCGCCGCATCGCGGCCCAGTTCTGCGAGGCCCTTCGCGAATTCCACCCCGCATTCCGCAATGCCTTCCTCGTCACCACCGGCGCACAGGTCGGCATCCGGGAAACCCGGCGTATCGTCGGAGACTACACGCTCACTTTGGACGACTACCTGCAGCGCCGCTCCTTTCCGGACGAAATTTGCCGGAATTCCTACTACATCGACATCCACTGGGCCCGCGAAGACGCCGCCAAAAATCTGGCCCAATGGGAGAAATGGGAGAAGGGCAGCATGCGCTACGGGCCCGGCGAATCGCATGGCCTGCCCTACCGCTGCCTGATCCCTGCGGACCTCTCGAATGTCCTTGTCGCTGGGCGATCTGTTTCCTGCGAAAAAACCGTGCAAGGCAGTATTCGCGTCATGCCTGTCTGCCTGGCCATGGGCGAGGCGGCTGGCCTGGCCGCGGCGATGGCTGTGGATTCAGCAAAAAATCCCCGGCAGATCGATCCCGGCGTTCTCCGTGACCGGCTCAAGGCCCACGGAGCCTACCTCCCCTGAGGATTCCCGATTGAACAGGGAAAGGGGGCGGCTTAACCTTTGCTGCCAAAATATGTCGATGGATCCCTTGAAAAGCCCGGCCGCGTTGTTTTTCGCGGTTTTGATGGCTGGTTTATTGACGGCCTGCGCCCCGCAGGGGGATGTGTCGCGCTCGCGGATCGCCGTTTACTCGACCGCCTACCTCACCGACGACAACCAGGTTGTTTTCGGGGTAAATTCCGGGCCGCGTCCCAAGCCGACGCCCAAACCCTTGCAGGAATGGACCTGGACGGGCGACGGAGTGCTGGGCGCGCCCTCAATCACGATCGATCTCGGCTCGCAGACCGCGACCTTTTTCAAGGGCAACCAACCGGTCGGCAAATCTCCCGTCTCCACGGGACGCGAGGGCTACGGCACACCGACGGGCAACTTCAAAATCACCCAGAAGAACAAAACCCATTTTTCAAACCTCTACGGCGATTTCGTGGATGGGGCGGGGAATGTCGTGAAGGCGAATGTGGCGGCAGGCCGCGACAAATGCCCGCCCGGAGCCAGGTTTCGCGGGGCTCCGATGCCCTATTTCATGCGAATCCACGGGGCCGTGGGGATGCACGCCGGCTACCTGCCCGGCTATCCCGCCTCGCACGGGTGCATCCGGTTGCCTCGAGGAGCGGCGCAGAGGTTTTTCGAAAACGCCCCGATCGGCACCCCGGTTCGTGTGGTGCATTGAATCATCTTTCCGGGATCTTTAGCGGTTTTTTACCAGCACACCGATCGAAACCAGCGATCCTGCCAGCATGAGCGAGATGAGCGAGGCCGCGAACAACTTCGGCTCACCCGTCGAGTAGGCCATCCAACCCACGGCCGCGCGCCAGGTGAAAACCGCTGCCAAAAAGCCCGTGCATCCCAGCGCCGCCATCCAAGCCCAAGCGAATCCCCGGAGCATCAATAAACCCCACGCCGCCGAGAGCGCGCCAAAAGTCCCCCCCGATATCAGAGCCGTCTTCGCCCCGGAGGGATTCGATAAAAATCCGGCCAGCCCGCAAAGAATCAAAAAGACTCCGAACCCGATAAACCATCGTCCACTTGTTTTCATAATAGCCGGAACCCATCGGCGAACCGGGGGGCAATTTCAACCCGAATCCAGCGGAATAAACCACAATCGAGCGCCTCAAGGAGCGTGGGCGTCCCGCCCACCGGTTTGGAACATTGTGGGCGGGACGCCCACACTCCTTGAGATGGCGCGTTCGCGCCGGAATCTTGGGTCGGCTCGGCGATTCAAGCCTACATGGCATTCACGGGGAGTTTTTCCGCATTCGATATCGGCTCCTGTGGATCCTGAAAATCCTGTCCTCCTGTCTAAAAATCCCTTTTCGGGTTCAAGAGTCCTTGGCTGACACGGCCAGGTAGCCTTTCGCCAGCGCGGTAAATTCCTCGACCTGCGTTTTGGCCCAGGTGTCATCGCGGCCGAGCTCCTTGGCGAGCAGGGCGGCGACAGTGGGGGCGGCTTCGATGGCGGCTTGGGCGTCGAGGAGAAGCGCGCGGGTGCGGCGGGAGAGGACATCTTCGAGCGTGCGCGCTTGTTCATGCCGGGCGGCCCAAAGCACGGTGGCGGCGGGGTAGGGGAGTTTGGGGTGGATCCAATCCCCGAGCGTCGAATCCTGCGCAATCAATGACAAGATGTCTTCGGCCTCGCTGCCATAGACCGCGAGCCAATCGGCCCGCGCTTCGGCGTTGGGACTCCGCCAGCCGAGGAGTTGGAGTTTTTCCGTCACGCAGGGCCGGTCTTCGAGTCCGGCGAGCACGGCGGCTTTGTCCAGCGTGTCCTCGGCCATCTTGCGGTAGGTGGTCCATTTGCCACCGACAATCGTGACGAGCCCCGAATCGGAAACGAGAACCTCGTGATTGCGCGAGATGGCTTTCGTGGCGCCTCCGTCCTTGCCGGGCGGGCGGACGAGCGGGCGTTGGCCGGCGAAGATGCTGAGGATGTCGCTTTCCTTGGGGTCGCGGGCGAGGTAGCGGGCGGCGTTGCGCAGGATGAAGCCGATCTCGTCCTTCATGGCGCGGGGCTCCAGGTCGGGCGTTGCCATCGGCGTGTCGGTGGTGCCGACGAGCACCTTGCCGTGCCAGGGAATCACAAAAAGCACTCGGCCGTCATCGGTGTGGGGGACCATGATGGCGGAATCGCCTTGCAGGAACGAGCGGTCGAAGACGAGATGAACCCCTTGGCTCGGCTGCACGGCGCGGGTGGCTTTTTCATCATCCATCAAGCGGATGTGGTCACTGAAAATGCCGGTGGCGTTGATGACCACCGAGCCTTCGACCGTGTGCGAGCGGCCGGTCTCGGTGTCCGAGAACCGCACGCCGGAGACGAGTCCGTTGCTTTTGATCAATCCCTCGACGCGGGTGTAATTCAGCACGCAGGCGCCATGGTGAACGGCGGTTCGCGCCAGAGTGATCGCCAGCCGCGAGTCGTCGAACTGCCCGTCGAAATACTCCACGCCGCCGAGCAAGTGGTCGGACTCGATATTTGGAATCTGGCGGATGGTCTCTTCGCGAGAGAGCAGGCGCGACGGGGCGAGGTTCAGCTTCCCGGCGAGGGCGTCGTAAACCTTGAGGCCGATGCCGAAAAACGGCCCCTCCCACCATTGGTAGCGTGGAACGATAAACGAGAGGTGGTGGACGAGATGCGGGGCGTTGCGATGCAGGAGTCCCCGCTCGCGGAGGGCTTCCAGCACGAGCGGGATGTCGCCCTGCTCGAGATAGCGCACGCCGCCGTGGACGAGTTTCGTGCTGCGGCTGGAGGTGCCTTTGGCGAAGTCGTGGCCTTCGAGCAAAAGCGTGGAGTAACCGCGCGTGGCGGCATCGACCGCGACGCCGAGGCCGGTGGCCCCGCCGCCAATGACGATCACATCCCAGCGTCGGGTTTCTTCGAGTTTCGAGAGGAGTTTGGTTCGGTTCATAGTCAGGAGATCCAATGCTGGGCGCGTTTGACGGCGCGTTTCCAAATCTTGAGGCGCGACTTGCGGTCTTTTGGGGTGGTTTCGGGAGTAAAGCGGCGTTCGATAGTTCGAATCCGCGAGAGCGTTTCGACATCAGGCCAGACGCCGGCGCCGAGTCCGCCCATCATCGCGGCACCGAGGGCGGTGCTTTCGATATTCGAGGGCCGTTCGACGGGAGTTCCAAGAATGTCGGCCTGGGTTTGCATGAGCAGATCGCTCGCACAGGCACCGCCATCGACACGCAGGCTCGCGATTTTTTTACCGGAGTCCTTGCGCATGGCTTCCACGAGGTCGGCGACTTGAAAAGCGATGCCGTCGAGCGTGGCCCTGGCGATGTGGGCGGCGGTCGTTCCACGCGTCATGCCAAGCAGCGTTCCGCGCGCTTCGGCGTCCCAATACGGCGCGCCGAGACCGGTGAAAGCCGGCACGAGCACCACGCCGCCGCTGTCAGGAACCTTGGCTGCGAGCGTGTTGACCTCCGGCGCGCTTTGAATGATGCCGAGGCCGTCGCGGAGCCATTGGATCGAGGCACCGCCCATGAAGACACTGCCTTCGACGGCGTATTGCAACGGGGCGTCCCCGATTTTCCAAGACACGGTGGTAAGTAGTCGGTTCGCGCTCGCGACCGCATCCGGTCCCGTAAAGGCGAGAAGGAAACAACCGGTGCCGTAGGTGCATTTCACGAGACCGGGTTTGTTGCAGAGTTGGCCGAAGAGGGCGGACTGCTGGTCGCCAATCGCGCCACAGATGGGGATTTCCAATCCGAGGAAGTCGCTCGTCGCGGTGCCGAGACGCCCGCTGCTGGAAACGATTTTTGGAAGAATGGCCTCGGGGATGCTGAAGAGATTGAGTAGATCGGAATCCCAGCAACCCGTGTGGATATTCATCAGCATCGTGCGCGAGGCATTGCTGACATCTGTGACATGCGAGGCGCCGCCGGTGAGTTGGAAGATCAGCCAACTATCGATGGTGCCGGCGGCGAGTTCGCCGGAAGCGGCGCGGCTGTGGCCGTTGGGGATTTCGCGAAGAATCCAATGCAGCTTGCTGGCGGAAAAATACGGGTCGAGAAGCAGCCCGGTGCGGCTTTGAATCATCGGCTCCTTGCCCGCATCGCGCAGGGCGGACATGTGGCCCGAGGTGCGGCGGTCCTGCCAGACGATGGCTCGATGGACGGGTTCGCCGGTCTTGCGGTCCCACACCACAATGGTTTCGCGCTGATTGGTGATGCCAATCGCCGCGAGGGATTTTGGATCGATGCCGGATTTGCGAACCGCTTCGCGCGCCGTCAAGAAGATGGTGTCGCGGATTTCCTTGGCATCGTGCTCGACCTGGCCCGGCTCGGGAAAGTGTTGTTGAAATTCCTGCTGCGCGGAAGCGAGCGGAGTGAGGGTTTCGTCATAAACGATCGACCGGGAGCTGGTGGTGCCTTGGTCGAGGGCGAGGATATGTTTCATGGAGAAATTCAGAAGTCCCCCAGCGCGGAGTAGGCGAGGGTGGCCAGCGCCGCGCCGACCAACGGGCCAACGACGGGAATCCAAGCGTAGCCCCAATCGTTCCCGCCTTTTCCGGCAATGGGAAGAATGGCGTGGGCGATGCGCGGGCCGAGGTCGCGGGCGGGGTTGATGGCGTAGCCAGTCGGGCCGCCGAGGGAGAGGCCGATGGCGAACACCAGCAGGCCGACCGGGAGGGCTCCCAGCGCACCGAGATCGATGGGAAAGATCGCCATGTTCTCTGGCGCACCCGTAGCGCCCTTCATGCAGAAAACCCCGAAGAGCAAAACAAATGTCCCAATGGCCTCGCAGGCGAGGTTTGCGGGGGTGTGCCGGATCGCCGGGGCGGTGCAGAAAACCGCTCGTTTCAACTCCGGATCGTCCGTGACTTTCCAATGCGGGAAAAACGCGAGCCAAACCAGGAGCGAGCCGAACATCGCCCCGAGCATTTGGGCAAAAACATACGGCCCGAACATGGTCCACGGCAGGTGGCCATCAAGCGCCATCGCCAGCGAGACAGCGGGATTCAAATGCGCGCCGCTGACCCGCGCGACCGAGAAAACCGCCACGAAAACCGCCATCGCCCACCCGGCCGTGATCACGATCCATCCCGAGTTCTGGCCTTTGCTTTTGTTGAGAAGCACATTGGCCACGACCCCGTTGCCGAGGAGGATCAAAAGCGCGGTTCCGAGGAATTCGGCGAGGGGGGCTGTCATCACAAGAAAACTATCCTACCCGCTCCGGCGCCGGGCAAGGATTTTGGCAGAGGAGATGCCGGGGCCGCAGAAAGTTTTTTTTGAAATTCCTTTCTCAACCCTCCCGGTTTGCGGCCACACCCTGCCATTGTTCCTCCCGGAAAGCTCTCCATTGCCCGCTTCAAACTTCGACTTTCGAATTTCCACAAAAAAAACTGCTCCCCCCGTATTTGTCCTACCAACCGTTTTAGGATGCCGGGCGAAATGATCGCCAAACTTCTATCCCTGCTGCGCGCCATCGTCCGCCATCCCATCCATGCCATCCGCCCTTCGAGGGGCTTCCAGAAACGCTTTGAGTGGCAAAGCGAGTTTTTGTTCGTTCCCGAAAAGAGGGCGTTCTTGCCTGTTTCGCCTATGACGCGGGCCCGCGTTGTCTCGGGTTCTGTAAAATCCCACCCTCGCCCCCGATGAAACGACGGGATTTCCTGACCCTGTGCGGCCTCGCGGCCGGTTCTGTTTTGATTCCAAAGCCCATCGCCCGGCTCATCCGCGACACCTGCGTCCTCGCCGGCCAACCGCTCGTCCTTCCGCGCCACGCCAAGGGCGGATCGATCATTTACGCGGTTTACGACTATGGCGACTACACCCTGCACTTCGGCGATCCCGATGCGGAACCGCCCGTGCCGACTTGGGAGGAGTTTATTGACAACCGGGGTGTTGATCTGAACTGCGACGAGGAGCGGCGGGACTTTCTTGCGCAATATTTCCACTGGTATCGGTCCGAAGGCGAGCCTGAGCCTGACATTCCGCTGGGCGATCCGATCGATGGCCGTGCACTGGAGTTCTACAGGGATTGGGACTTCGAAATGCGCGAGAGCCCCATGGCGCAAGCGTTCCACTACCTGAACAACCTGCCGCTTTGTCCCGGCGGGGATCGGATCGTGGACGACCCGCTGGGAGAACTTGATTTCATCGAAGGGGACCGTCCCGGCTCGAACCTCACCTATGTGCGTGCCCGGAACCTCGCCACGCTCGCCTGCCTTCAGCACCGGCTCAACGAACTGAACGAAAACATCCACATCGAAATCTCCTGAAAACCCAATTCCACACCAACCAGCAAAACCAAAAACCAACCAACAAACGATGAACATCCAAGCCCGCCTCGACCACAAAACCATCCTTGCCAATCAGGGACGCCCCGTGCACCTCGCCCTGGAACTCCTCGCCCCGGCCTCCGAGGCCTCCACACGCCGCCCCATGGCCTTTTGCGCCGTGGTGGACCGCAGCGGCTCCATGAGCGGGGAGCCGCTTTCCAAAGCCAAGGCCGCCTGCGAGTCGATCATTCGCAACCTCCGCTCCAACGACCAATTCGCCTTGGTGGTCTTTGATGAAATTGCCGAGGTGGTCCTCCCGATGGGGCCTCTGGCGCGCAAGAGTGCCGCCATCCAAGCGGTTCGCCGCATCCAGGACCGCGGCAGCACAAATCTCACCGCCGGGTGGATGCTCGGCCGCGACGAGCTTCGCAAAGCTCCCGACTCAACCACACGGCGAACCCTGCTCTTGAGCGACGGCTGCCTCAACGCCGGCATCACCGCCCCCGATGAAGTCGCCCGCATTGTCGCCGACGGCCTCGAGCGCTCCCGGATCCGCACCGCCACCCTCGGGTTTGGGCTCAATTACGATGAAAACCTCCTCGAGCGCCTTGCCACCTGCTCCGGCGGAAATTTTTACGATGCGAATTCCGCTGAAAAACTGCCCGCCATTTTCGAGGCGGAGCTGGAAGGATTGCAGCGCACCGCCAGCCAGAATGTCCGAGTGCGCGTGCGCAAACTGGACTTCTGCGAGAATTGGATCCTCTTCGCCTCCTACCACTCCGTCGCCCTTCCCGATGGCCGCATCGAGATTTCCCTCGGCGACCTCACGAGCGAGGAGTCGGCGACCCTCGTTTTCCACCTCGATGTCCTGCCTCTCCCGGTTTTGACGACCGGAGAACCCGTTGCCACCCTTGATGGCGAGCCTCTCCTTGAACTCGAAATCCTCTGGGACGACCTGTCCACGCCCGAACTCGCCTCCCGCACGCACACCCAGACGATTCGCATCCTTCCAACCCAGGATCCCGCCGACATCCGGATCGATGAAGATGTGATTCCCGCCGTCGCCACGCAATGCGCCGGTCTCGCTGTTGAAAAAGCCACCGAGGCCGCCAACAAGCAGGAAGCTCAAAAAGCCACGCGTATCCTGAAGGAAGCCCTCGCCAAACTCGAATCGCTCGGCAATGCCGCCAAGGCCGCCGACGGCATCGAGGCCCTGCGCTCGCTGCTCTCCATCATCGAGGAATACGGATCCCTGGATGCCCGCGCTGCCAAATCCGCAAAATTCCGCTCGAGCCACATGCGTAAAATGAAAAGCATGGCCGCCTGGACGCTCGATGAGGAGGCTCCGTCCTACTCCACCAAAAAAATCACCCCCGAAAACAACCCGGACAACAACTCGAAATCCTGACTCCATGAAATCAAAACTTATCCTATTCGCGGCGGCCATTGCCTTGCCGATTCAATGCCCAAGCGCCTTCTCACAGTCTTGCGAAGGCGATGGCCAGTATCTCGGCAGGCTAAGCACGAATCCGTTTCTC
>CAYOGR010000094.1:0-8895 GCA_964403605.1 uncultured Chthoniobacter sp. | reverse complement strand
GCGGAGGTTGGCTGTAAAATTCATTTGACAAAAAGGGGTTGCGTTCACGGGGTGGCGTGTTACGAAAGTGTTTCAAAAGGGGGCTGGCGCTGGAAATGGCGGCGTCTTTTCTGGGAACCATGACACCGACCAAGGCCAAAACAGTCCAGCAATACATCGACGAAACGCCGATCTGGTCGGATGGCACCAAGATACCGGGTGTGCCGATGACCTCCATGCAATGGCAAATCTGGGGCCTGGCCACAGCGGGGAAATTTTTTGAGGGCTTGGTGGTCTTTATGACAGGCGTCGCGCTTCCGCTCATGTCGAAGGAGTTTGAGCTTGGGGCGATGGAGAAGGGCTTGGTGGGTTCTGCGACACTTTTCGGCATTTTGATCGGCGCCTCGGCTCTGGGCAGCTTGGCCGACCAATTTGGCAGGAAGCAGATGTTCATCGTGGAGATGGTTCTTTTCCTGGGATTTCTGGTGGCCATGACGCTCAGCCCGTCATTTCCCGTCATGTTGGTATGCCTCTTTGGCATGGGGCTTGCCTTGGGATGCGACTACCCGACGGCGCACCTGGTGATCTCGGAGAGCATACCGAGCAATTGCCGAGGCCGGCTCGTGCTGAGCGCCTTTGCATTTCAAGCCGTGGGGGCGCTCGTTGGAACGGCGATTGGCTACATGATCTTGAAATCCTTCGAGTCGCTATCCGATTGGCGATTCATGTATGCCACGGCGATCGTGCCCACGCTCGTCGTCCTTTGCGCGCGCTTCTACATCACCCAGAGCCCGCAGTGGCTGATGTCCAAGGGCCGTCTTGCCGAGGCGGAGAAGGAGACGCGCCGCTTGCTCCACCGTGTGCCCCAGCACCCGGTGGAAGTCGAGCTCATCGCCGTGCCGGATACCGAGCCCGAGCAGGAGCGCCACAAATCGAAATTCTCAAAGCTTTTCAAAAAGAAATACCGCCGGGCGACCATTCTGGCCTCGGTTCCATGGTTTCTGCAGGATCTTGCCACCTATGGGATTGGAATTTTCACCCCGGTTATTCTGGCCTCGATTCTCGGGCACTCGAATTCCGATGAGCAGAATCTGGCCGGAGTCATTCACAACGACATGATCGCCGCGAAGGGAGCGGCCTTCCTCGACATTCTTTTGCTGGTTGGAATTATCTTCGCGGTCTTCCTTGCCGATCGCTTCGGGCGGATCAAACTTCAAATCCTGGGTTTTTATGGATGTGCCGCCGGATTGTTGTTGGCCGCGTTCTCCACGCATATGCCTCCGGGAACCGGGCAAACCGTTCTGATTTTTTGTGGATTCATGCTGTTCAATTTCATGACCAATCTCGGCCCGAATGCGATGACCTACCTGATCGCCGGCGAGGTTTTTCCAACCAAGATTCGCGGCTCGGGTGCGGGTTTTGCGGCATCTTTTGCGAAGATCGGCGCTGTGATCACCGCCTTTCTCTTTCCGGTGCTTTTGAGCACTATCGGCACCGCACCGCTCCTCTACGCCCTTGTCGGCACTTGCCTGATCGGGGCCTTTGTAACCAAAAAATTCCAAATCGAAACCATGGGTGCCGATTTGGAAAAGATGGGGTAGGCGCCCGGAGTATCTCGGCGATCCGCCTCTGCCCTGGGACCGGTTGGAACCGAGAAGCGGTTTTTTTTGCTCCCCGGGAGCGTTCAAAGACCGGCCAGGTGGGCGGGTGTGAAGTCGATGATTGGAGCGAGTTGGTCGAGCCTGGCGGCCTGGTCGAAATACTCGGCGAGTTCCGGCGTCATCGAGGATTTGTGTGGACGGGTTGATTCCGCGAGCGTGAAGGCGAAGCCGACCGCGATGGTTGCAAAAGCGGCGGGAGCGAGCCAGCGGGGCAGGAACCAGGCGGGTTTCGCGGATTGGCGGATTTCACGAAGGACATTGCGGGCAAAAAACGGCGAGGGCGCGCGGTGGCTGGCCTTGCCGAGCAGGTTCCACAAGGCGTCGTTTTCGGGAAAATTGTCCTTCATGCGGGATCAAACACCGCCCGCGCGCGAAAGTTGCGCGCGGATCACATCTCGTGGGCGTCGAGGAAGCCCTCGAGTTGCCGGATGCGGGTGGGGTGGCGCATCTTGCGAAGGGCCTTGGCCTCGATCTGGCGGATGCGCTCGCGGGTGACCTTGAACTGGCGGCCGACCTCTTCGAGGGTGCGGCTGTAGCCGTCCACCAGGCCGAAGCGCTGTTCGAGCACCTGGCGTTCGCGCTCGGTGAGGGTTTCGAGCACATCCTTGATCTTATCCTTGAGGAGGACGATCGCGGCCATGTCGGCGGGGTTGTCCGCGCCTTTGTCCTCGATGAAGTCTCCAAAGCTCGTGTCGTCGCTGTCGCCCACGGGGGCCTGCAACGAGATCGGTTGCTGGGCCATCTTGAGAACGGCGCGGACGCGCTCGACCGGGAGTTGGATTTCGTCGGAGATTTCCTCCGGCGAGGGCTCGCGGCCGTATTCCTGCACGAGTTGCTTCTGCACGCGGATGAGCTTGTTGATCGTTTCGATCATGTGCACCGGGATGCGGATCGTGCGGGCCTGGTCGGCGATGGATCGCGTGATCGCCTGGCGGATCCACCAGGTCGCGTAGGTCGAGAATTTGTAGCCCCGGCGGTATTCGAATTTTTCGACCGCCTTCATGAGGCCCATGTTGCCCTCCTGGATGAGATCGAGGAAGGAGAGGCCGCGGTTGGTGTATTTTTTTGCGATGGAAATCACGAGGCGAAGGTTGGCCTCGACCATCTCGGTCTTCGCCTTGAGGGCGCGCTTGTGCCAGAGGCGGAGTTCGTCGTGTTGCGACCCGAGTTCCTCGGGGGAAAGCCAGAACCGCTTCTGCATGTCGCGGAGTTCCTCCGTGTGCTGCTTTTGGAGCTTGGCGTTCGAGCTTTTCTTGGACTTTTGGAGTTCCTTCTGGAGGTTGCCGACGGAGACGCGGTTTTCTTCGACGAGAATGACGAAGTCCTCGATGACCTTCTGCTTGTAGAAAAACTTCGGATAGAGGGCTTGGAGGTTCTTGAGCGCCTTGTCGAATTTCTTCCGTTTTTCGGAATTCGGGCCGACTTTCGAGGCCTCCAGGTAAATTTTCGAAACCGCCTCGGTTTGGCGCTTGAGTTGCTGGCAAAGGCGCGGGAGGGCCTTCATGTAGCTGTCGCGGCTCTCGATTTTCTTGTCGAGAATCACGCGGTCGAAACGCTCGCGCTGATCGATGAGCTTTTGGGCGAGATCCGCATGGGCGCGGGCCACGGAGCCGAAGCGGTAAAGGATCTCCTGCACCTTGATCTCGGCATCCTCGATGCGCTTGGAGATTTCGACCTCCTGCTCGCGGGTGAGGAGCGGCACCTGCCCCATCTGCTTGAGATACATCCGGACAGGGTCGTCGAGGATGTCGAGCTTCGTATCGGCCTTTTCCTCTTTTTCCTCCTTCTCTTCTTTTTCGTCCTTCTCGTCCTCCTCCTCCGGCTTGGCCACTTCCTTCACGCGGTCCACATCCGAGGATTCGATGATGTCGATTTCCACGCTGCGGAGCTGGCTGATGATCGCGTCGAGGTGGTCGGGATTGCTGACGCCCTCGGGCAAATGCTCGTCGAGATCCTCAAAAGTGATGTAGCCCTGTTCCTTGGCGAGGCGGATGAGTTCGCGGACTTTTTCCTGGATCAGCTTGGGAATGTCGGCGGGGAGGGGCTGGATGGCGGCCTCGCTGGCGGCGGCTTTTCCCTTCTTGGATTTCGATTTCGCCTCGGGGGCGGGTTTGGGAGCGGGTGCGGCCTTCGCGTCAACCGGTTTCGGCGCGGCGGTTTTTTTGGCGGGGGCCTTGGCGGCGGGCGGTTGCGGCTTCGCGGCCGCGGGTTTGGCGGGCGAGAGCTTCTTGGCGACGGGGGCTTTTTTCGCGGGAGAGGATTTGGCGGGCTTCGAGGGCTTCGGCGCTTGGGCGGGCTTGGAGGCCTTGGTGGCTTTCAGCGGAGCCTTCTTCACCGGCGCGGATATTTTCGGCGCGGGCTTGGCCGGTTTTTTCACCGCTTTCGGTGCCGGTTTGGGCGCGGGTTTCTTGGCCAGCTTGGGAGGAGACTTTTTAGCCGCCGGTTTTTTGGCCGGGGTCGGCTTGCGGGGTGCCGCCGGTTTTTTGGCGGATTTCGATGGGGCGGCCGAGCGGGGTGAGCTCTTGGAAGAGGTGGTTTTAGTTTTCAAGCTACTGTCCTTAAGGTCTTTTACCCTTGGTCAAAAGGGCGGTGAAGATCGGCCATCCGGATGGTTAGGTCAAGGATTTGTTTTTGGATTTTTTGACGATCCTCGAGCGGGAGACTCGAATCTCCAATCCGGCTTTTGAGCCCCTCGATTTTTTGCTCAAGTTGCCTTTTCCGAAAGCCTTGAACCGTTGATTTGGCGCGCTCCAAAGGGTCGGGAACGGCCCGGGGGGATTCCAGGGAAAAAAGAAAACGCTCCTCCGCGCCAGTGAGTTCGGACAGCAAGGAAGCCGGTGGCGGCGCCTGGTCGGGAAAGTCGGCATGGACGACCTTGTCGAGGAGCGAGGCCGGCGGCTCGAATTCCGCGAGTGGCACCTGGGCGCGGAGCCATTCGCGCACATCGGCGCTGGCGAGCACGAGCTGGCCGAGCATTTTCATGCCGGCGGAGAGGGCGATGGGCTCCTCGGCTGGCGGCTGGGGTGCGCTTTCCTGGGAATCGCGGTCGATGGGCGGGGCCTTCATTCCGGCGCGGATCGAGGCGGGGGACACTCCGAGCCTCGAGGAAATGCGGCCAAGGAGCGATTCGCGCAACACGGCGTCCTGCACCAAGGCGAGCGGCGGAGCGAGGCGGCGGACGAGGCGGGACTTTCCGGCGGTGTCCTCGAGTTCTCCCGAGGCCACGGCCTCGGCGAGGTTGTGATCGAAGTATTCCCTGGCGTTTTCCACCAATTTCAAAAACGCCTCCGGCCCTTGCTTGCGGATGAGCGAATCGGGATCCTCGCCCGCCGGGAGGGCGACGATCTTCACGGTGAGGCCTTGCGAAAGCAGGGCGGGAACCGAGCGGTCGGCGGCTTTTTTTCCCGCCGCATCGGAGTCGAAACACAGAAGGACGGTCTCGACATACCGCTTGAGGAGGCGGGCCTGGTCGGTCGTGAAGGCCGTGCCTTGCGGCGCGATCACATGGCGCACCCCGGCCTCGAAGGCCGAGATCAAGTCGATCTGGCCTTCGCAGACGATGGCGGCGTTTTTATCGATGAGGTCGCGCTTGGTCTTGTCCAGGCCGTAGAGGACGCGTCCCTTCGTGAAAAGGGGCGTTTCCGGCGAGTTCACATACTTTGCGGCCTTGGGGTCGGCCTCGAGTGTGCGACCGCTGAAGCCAATGACCTCGCCGTAGTCGTTGTGGATCGGAAACATGACCCGGTTGCGGAAACGGCTGTAGAGCTGGGCTCCGGGCTTGTCGTCCTTCGACGAGGCGAGCCCGCTTTGCTCGATGTCCTCGCGGGAAAATTTCCGATCGCGGAGATGCGTCAGCAACGCATCCCACGATTCCGGGGCATAGCCGAGCCTCCAGGCCTTGGCGATTTCGGAGTTAAGACCCCGGGATTTCAGGTAGTCGCGCGCCGCCGCGCCGGCGGGGGATTTCAGGAGATTCTGGTGGAACCACTGGGCGGCCTCGGCGTGAAGCGCGAGCAGGCGTTTGCGGAGCCCGTGTTTCCGCTCGTCCTCGGGGGTGGACGCCTCCTCGACGATCGGGATGTTTGCCCGCTGGGCGAGGCGATGCACGGCGGCGGGGAAATCCAAATGCTCGTAATCCATCACAAACCGCAGCACCCCGCCGCCCGCGCCACAGCCGAAACAATGGAAGGTCTGGCGCGAGGGGTTCACATGGAAGGATGGGGACTTCTCCCTATGGAACGGGCAGAGGGCGCGGAAGCTGGTGCCCGCGCGCTTGAGCGGGAAGTAGGATCCAACCACATCGACGATGTCATTGGCGTCCGCCACGCGCTGGATGGTTTCCTCGGAGATGAATCCCACAGTGCGGAAAATACCTTGCGGGTCTGCGGGGCGCGAGGGAGATTTCGACGCCATGGCACGATGGATTTTGATAGCGGCGATCTTCGCCGCAATGTTCGGCGCGCGCGCCGAGGAAGGAAAAATCACCTCCGGCTCGGTGGTCGTCCTGCCCGTCGAGGGCATGGTGAGCGAGGCCCAGTTTTTCTTCCTGCGCCGCGCCCTCAAGGATGCCGAGTCCGCCGGAGCGGCGGCGCTTATTCTCGATATGGACACCCCCGGGGGCGACTTGAAGGCCACCGAGAAAATCGTCCAAATGCTCACCAAGACCCCGCTTCCCTCCTACACCTATGTGGACACGAACGCGGGTTCCGCCGGGGCTCTCATCGCGCTCTCCACAAAAAAAATCTACATGGCGCCGATCAGCGCGATCGGAGCCGCCGCGCCGGTGGCCGGCTCGGGCCAGGAAATCCCCGAAACGGTGAACGCCAAGATCGTTTCCTATTTTTCCGGCTACTTCCGCAGCGTGGCCCAGAAAAACGGCTACCATCCCGAGTTGGTGGACGGCTTCATGAACCTCGACAAGGAAGTGAAGATCGGCGGCGAGGTCATCAATCCCAAGGGGGCGCTGCTCACGCTCAGCGCGCAGGAGGCCACGCGCGAGATCGGCGGGAAGCCGCTCCTCGCGAGCGGCATTGCGGCCGATCTGCCCGAGTTGGCGGGGCTTTGCGGCTTGGACGCCGCCCGGATCGTGCGCTTCGAGCCCTCGGGTTTCGAGCATGTCGCGCAATGGATCACCACGCTCGCGCCGCTCTTTCTTCTGGGCGGAGTCATCGGGGCCTATCTGGAATTCAAGGCCCCGGGCTTCGGAGTTGCGGGCGTGCTTTCCGCGATTTGCTTCCTGTTTTTTTTCGGAGGCCACTACATCGCCGGGCTCACAGGGTTGGAAATGCCCGCGCTCTTTGTGCTCGGGATCCTCTGCATTCTGGTTGAGCTGATCTTTTTTCCGGGAATTGTGGTTCTGGCCCTCGCCGGTGCCGCAATGGCGGTGGCCGCCCTGTTTTTCTCGATGGCGGACTTCTACCCCGCGCAACCGCTTCAGATTTCCTTCGAGATGTTTCGCGTTCCGATGCTCAACCTCTCGATTGCCTTCCTGGCGAGCCTTGTTTTGATAGCTTTCATTGCCAGATTCCTGCCATCCATTCCCATGTTCAAAAGCCTCTTTCTTTCCTCAAAACCGAGTCCCGGGCCGTCGATGGCTCCAGTCGTCACCGAACTCGGTGCGGCGGTCACCCTCCGCGCGGGTGACACCGGTGTCGCGCTCACGATCCTGCGACCCAGCGGGCGGGCAAAACTCGGCGACGGGATTTTCGATGTGATGACCAACGGCGAATTCCTCGAGTCGGGAACGCCGCTCCAAGTGCTGGCCATCAACGGGCCGAATATCGTGGTCGGTCGCGCCGCTTGAGTTCAGCTCAAGGCAGCCACTCGAGCTTCGAGCCGACGGGCAGAAGCGAGGCGGCTCGGAGGATGTCCCAGTTCGCGAGGCGGAATCCGCCGAGGCTTTCGGTGCCGAACATTTCCGAAGGGGCCGAAGTGCCGTGGAGGCCGAAAGGAAGGGGGGCATTTTCATTGGCCTTCGCAAGGTTGATCCAGACGACGCCTGCCGGGTTGTTCGGGCCGGCGGGGAGGATTTCCTCCCTCTCCAAAACCGCCGGAGCCTGGCGTGGGGTGGGATTGGGATTCACATAGAAGGGGCTTGTTTTTTCCTCCCGCACCACGCGCGGTTCGCGGACTGTTGCGAGGCGGGGACGCGGGATGGCATCGAGGATTTTCCATTCGCCGCGGCCGCGAAGGGCGGGCCTGGCGCGGGAGAGCGGCATGACGGCGGCGAGTTTTTGGTTTTGGTAAATCTCCAGGACGGTGAGATCGCGGATGACGGCGGAGATGGAGGGGTCGGCGGGCGGTTGGATGTCGCGGGCGGGAATTTTTTCGATTTCGAAGGGGGCGACATTGGGAACGCGGAAGACGGAGCCGGCAGGGGGGTGGGTTGGAAGGCGGGGGTTGAGTTTGCGGAGGAACTTTTCATCGCAGTGGAAACGCTCGGCCACGAATTCCCAGGGGGAGCGGTAGGCGAGGATCTGGGCGGAGACGAGTTCGTCGTATTTGGGAGGGGGCGTGGGGGCGGGTTTGGCGGAGGGTGTCGAGCCGACAGGTGCGGCGGCGGCCTTTGGCGGGGCGATGAATTGGAAATCCTCGACGCGGAGGGTGTAGTTCGCGAGCGGATCGGGAGTGAGGCTGCGGGCGCGTTCCACAACGGCGGGATGATCCAGCGTTTCGCCACGGGCGGTCTGGTAGAGGTGGAGGACACGGCCGAAGATGGAATCGGGAGTGTCGGTGATGGGGCCTGTGGAGAAACCCTGGTTGTCGAGGAAGACGCGGAGGAGGAGGACTTCGTTCACTGCTCCGGGCGCGGCTGCGGATTGGGCGGGAGCTTTTTGAGCGGTGCTGCGAAGGGCGAGGAGTTCCTCGGGATTCGGGATGCGGAGCTGCTGGCCGATCTGAAGGAAGTCGCTTTGGAGATCATTGAATTCCTTGAGCTGGGCGACAGTGATTTTGAAGCGGCGGGCGATGCGGATGAGAACATCGCCTTTTTGGACGGTGTAGAGGCCGGGATCGGATGGTGCCGGAGCTGCGGGGCTGCTCGGCGCGGCGGAATTCACAAGAACGGGCACACGCTGGGGCGGAAGGCTCCAGGGCTGGGCGGGGGTGGAGGGGAGCACGCGCCATTTCCAAGTCACAGCGCGCTCCAGACCGGGCTCGGGGCGGAGTTGATTGGCTTGGAGGAGGGTGGGGAGGAGGAAGAGCAGGCAGAAGATGGGGAGCGGAAGGCGGAGGGGGGCTTCAAGGAGGGTGGGCG
>CAYOGR010000093.1:0-8947 GCA_964403605.1 uncultured Chthoniobacter sp. | reverse complement strand
GCTTCGCATCCTACACCCTCGTCAACAATGTGGAGCGGTTGGTTCTTGGAGCCGGTGCCGTTCATGGAACTGGAAACTCCCTGAATAACACGCTGACTGGAAACGCCGACAACAATTCCCTTTTCGGTGGAGCGGGTCGGGATTCCCTCTTCGGCGGCGATGGCAATGACACTCTCATTGGGGCGAACAGCTCCGTGCGTAACGAAATTGATACCCTGACCGGAGGCGCTGGTTCCGATGTGTTTGTATTGGGAAATGCCTCCGGGACATTTTATGATGACCGGCTCACTTCACAAACGGGGACGACCGACTACGCCCTGATCACGGATTTTACCATTGGCCAGGACAGTCTTCGGCTTAAATCGGGAACCTATTATTTCGGGGCTGCCACAGGCGGGTATCAAGATTTGTTCCGTGAGATGGGATTAAGAGATGAAATGATCGCCAGACTTCAAGGCATCACAGGACTGTCCACGACGCCCTTCAGTTCCGCCGCAGCAAGCCCTGTCACCACGACCTTTGTTTAGAAGGTTTCGAGGCACCCCAAGCCGCATCCTCTGAATTATTGGCGTGATCCCTCCCGAGGGTTCTGTTTTTTTCAGTCCACATGGCCAGCACATTTGGAACCCTTTTTAGGATTTCGACCTGGGGAGAATCCCACGGCGGCGGCGTGGGTGTTGTGATTGATGGATGCCCGCCACGCCTGCCGCTTTCCGAGGATGACATCCAGCCCGATCTCGACCGCCGCCGTCCAGGTCAAAGCGACATCGTCACGCCTCGCAAGGAGGCGGACACCTGTAAAATCCTTTCGGGAGTTTTTCGCGGCGTCACGCTCGGCACGCCGATTTCGATCCTGGTGCCGAATACCGACGCGCGCCCCGAGGCCTACTCGGAGATGGAAACCCATTTCCGCCCCTCCCACGCCGACTTCACCTACCAATCGAAATACGGAGTCCGCAACTGGGAAGGCGGCGGCCGTTCCTCCGCACGCGAAACCATCGGCCGTGTCGCCGCCGCCGCCGTCGCCAAAAAAATCCTCCGCACCCTTTACCCGGAAATCGAAATCCTCGCCTGGGTCTCGCGCATCCATGACATCGAATCCCGCGTGGATACAGACATAGTGACATTCGACGCCATCGAATCGAACGCCGTCCGTTGCCCCGACCCCACCGCCGCCGAGGAGATGATCGCCCGCATCAAAAAGATCCGCTCGGAAGGAAACAGCATTGGCGGCCTCATCGACGCCGTCGTGCGTGGAATGCCCGTCGGCCTCGGCGAGCCCGTCTTCGACCGTCTCGAGGCCGATCTGGCGAAAGCCATGCTCAGCCTGCCCGCCACGAAGGGCTTCGAAGTCGGCTCCGGTTTTGCCGGAACACTCCTCACCGGTGCCGAGCACAACGATCCCTTTGAAATCCGCGACGGCCGCGTCCACACAAAAACCAACCTGTCCGGCGGCGTCCAAGGTGGCATTAGCAACGGCGAGAACCTTCTTTTCCGCGTGGCCTTCAAACCCACCGCCACCATATCCAAGTCCCAATCCACCGTGACACTTGAGGGGCAGGAATCGTCCCTCGCCGCGCGCGGGCGGCATGATCCCTGCGTCTTGCCTCGGGCCGTGGTGATGGTCGAGGCCATGACGGCGCTTGTTCTTGTCGATCACGCCTTGCGTCAACGCGCACAGGATTGCCTACCTCGTTAAAACCGGTGACCTCCGACCCTGCCTCTCCGTTCTGGCAAAACGCGATCCTCTTCGGTGCCGCGCTTTTTCTGCTCTGGGAAATCTTCGGCGGCTGGCGGCGCGGCGTGATTCGGAGCGCCCTCCACTTCGGGGCCTTTGTCGTCTCTGGTTTATTGGGGTTCCTCGCTGGCAAAGGAGTGGCATCGCTTGTCGGGATCATCCTGCCTGGAATTTCCTTCCTGGCGGGACTCGTCGTCGGCGTCATCGTCGCCCTTCTGGCACTCGGGATCTGCCTGTTTCTTGCCGCCGTCCTTTTCAAGCGCACCTCGCAGCAGCCCCCGGGCCTTGTGCGCTGGTTTTTCGGCTTTGGCGGGGCGTTTTTCGGTCTGCTAACGGGGCTTTTTCTTCTCTGGAGCGGCATCTCGATCGTTAGGGCTTCCGGAGCGATTGCCCGGTCCGCACCGGATGCTTCAGAGCTTTCGAAGACACTCGTGACGCTCCGGGATTCGCTCGAGCAGGGCCCGCTCGGCGGCGTGGCGGAGTCCGTGGACATCCTTCCCACCGAGGCCTACACCCGACTCACCCGCGTCGGCGAACTCGCAAAAAACCCCGACGCCATGGTTCGCTTCCTCGACGATCCGGGAGTCCAGGAAATCCTCGCCCACCCGCGCATGCAGGCCATTCTCGACGATCCCCAAGTCGTCCAGGCCGCCGAGACGCAAAACTACCTCGTCCTTTTGCAAAGCCGCACGATCCTCGCAGCCGCCACCGATCCCTCGCTGCAAAAACTCGTGATGTCGCTCGACCTCCAAAAAGCACTCGATCACGCCCTCCCGCCCGCGCAGAATCCCGCCGTTCCGAAACCGAAACCATGACCGAATACATCGCCACCATCGGCCTCGAAGTCCATGTCCAGCTCAAGACCCGCAGCAAAATGTTCTGCTCCTGCGCGGTCGAATACGGCGCCGAGCCGAACACCAATGTCTGCCCCGTCTGCCTCGGAATGCCCGGCGCTTTGCCGGTGATGAACGAGGAGGCGCTCAAGCTCACCGCCCTTGCCGGCCTCATGCTCGGCTGCGAGATCGGCCCCGTCTGCAAGTTCGACCGCAAAAATTACTTCTACCCCGACATGCCGAAGAACTACCAGATCAGCCAATACGATCTGCCCCTCTGCCTCGGCGGCACCGTCCCGCTCCACGACCTCGCGTATCCGAAGGACGCCCAGAAAACCATCGCCACGAAGGATAAAAAAGCCCGTCTCGTTCGCATCCACCTCGAAGAGGATGTCGCCAAAAGTTTCCACATGGAAACCGCCACCGGCATTGACTTCAACCGCGCCGGCACGCCGCTCATGGAAATCGTCGGCGAGGCGGACATCGCCTCGCCCGAGGAAGCCTTCGCCTACCTCACCGTGCTCCAACAGGTCATGATCTACGGCGGCATCAGCGACGCCGACATGGAAAAAGGCCAACTCCGCTGCGATGTGAATGTCTCGGTCCGTCCCGTCGGAACGGAAAAATTCGGCACCAAAATCGAAGTCAAAAATCTCAACTCCATCTCCGGCGTCCGCCGCGCGCTCGCCTACGAGATTCCCCGCCAGATCGAAGCCCTGCGCGGCGGTGCCGTCCTCCAACAGGAAACCCGCCGCTGGGACGACGCCCGCGGCGAGACCACGCTCATGCGCATCAAGGAAAGCGCGCACGACTACCGCTACTTCCCCGATCCCGACCTCCTGCCCGTCAAAACCGCGCCGATTGTCGAAGCCGCCCGCGCCCGCAAGCCCGAGCTGCCCTGGGAAAAACGCGCCCGCTTCGTCGCCGATTTCGGCGTGAGCGATTACGACGCCGCCGTGCTCGCGAACGACCTCGCGCTCGCCTCCTATTTTGAAACCGCCGCGAAAGGCGCGAAGAAACCGAAGAATGTCGCCAACTGGATTCTCAACGACCTCCAGAGCGCCCTCGGCGCCGCCTCGCTCGCGATCTCCGACTGCCCCGTCCCGCCGCATGCGCTCGACGAACTCGTCAATCTCATCGACAGCGGCGCGATCAATTCCAAGCAAGGCAAGGAAGTCTTCACCGAAATGTTCGGCACCGGAAAACCCGCCGCCGTCATTGTGGAGGAGAAGGGCCTGAAACAGGAAAGCGACACCGGCGCGATCGAGGCCTTTGTCGATCAAGTCATCGCCGCAAATCCCGGTCCCGTCGCCGACTTCAAGGCCGGCAAGGTCTCGGCCGTGAATTTCCTCAAGGGTCAGGTGATGAAGCTCTCCAAGGGCAAAGCCAACCCGGCGCTGGCTGGAGAGATTTTGGAAAAGAAACTCCAGTGATGCCCTTTGGCTCCGGCTGCTGAATGCTCGAGAATTGGACCGAGTGGATGCGCCAGTCGATGGCGTGGATCGAGCAAACCGGGCCCGTCGGCTGGGTTTGGTTTGTTGTTCTCTACACCCTCTCTTGCGTTCTTTTTCTGCCCGGCTCGGTGCTCAGCGTTGGCGCGGGGGCGGTTTACGGGTTTTGGGGTGGAACCGCCCTGGTCTCCCTCGCCTCGGTGGCGGGAGCACTTGCCAATTTCGTCTCCGCCCGGTTTCTCCTGCGCCGCTGGATGGAGCGACGGTTCGCGAACAGCAAAAAATTCCAGGCCCTCAACCATGTGGCGGTGAAGGACGCCTGGCGCATGGGCATTCTCACCCGCCTCTCGCCGATTTTGCCGCACAGCCTCGTCAGCTGCGCCTTCGGACTCTCGCGGATGCGTTCCTGGCGATTCCTCCTCGCCTCGTGGATTGGATTTTTCCCTATCAGCGCGGCGTATGCCTACAGCGGTTCGGTCCTGGGAAAAGCCACGAAGGCAGGTCTGGACCAAGGCCCATGGGCTTGGGCGGTGTATGCCCTCGAAATCGGCCTCACGGTTGGCGTGACCTGGTGGATCACCCACGCCGCCCACCGCGCCCTCAAATCCGTCGCCCCCGAAGTCGTCGAAGGGGAAAAATGATTCCTTAGGGCGTCGGGGCAACCACTGGCGCGGGGGCGTCGGAGGCGGGAACCGGCGCCACAGGTGTTTTGGCAACCACCGGGCGATCCATGGCGATCAATTCGGAAACCGTCACAAACTTGTGTCCCTTCGCCAGGAGGCCATCCAAGGCCGCAGGCATCGCCTCGATGGTGGAAGGATGGATGTCATGGGCAAGGATGATCGAACCGGCTTTGGTGTTCTGAAGAATATGGTTCGAGACATGCGAGGCCTTTCGGATTTTCCAATCCAGGGGATCGACCGACCACAGGATCACTGCGAGGCCAAACTCGTCGTTGAGCCGTTTGTTGACGGTGGCATTGGTCGCGCCGTAGGGCGGACGAATTGTGGTGGGTTTGACTCCACACGCCTGGAGGATCGCCTCGTTGGATTTTGAAATCTCTTCCCCCAGCTTGGCCGCGCTGATTTTTGTCAGCGAAGGATGGGTGTAGCTGTGGTTGCCGATCTCGTGCCCCTCGGCAACCATCCGTTGCATGATTTCCGGAAACTGGACGACATTCTGGCCAATCACATAGAAGGTGGCTTTGAGTCCCCTCTCCTTCAGGATATCGAGCAGCCGGGGCGTGTGTTTCGGATGGGGGCCGTCGTCGAAAGTCATTGCGACATAGGTGCCTTCCACATGGCAGCTGTTGTAGGTGGATTTGCGCGGCTTGGGCTCGGGCGGGGCGGGCACCGCTACCGCCGAAGGCTCCGGCTGAGGAGCGGGAATCCCGGGATTCGGAACAACGCCGGCGCCCAGCCCCTCATCGGGCCGGACCGGGAGCTGGGCTTTGGCGGTGGCCATGCCGGGCAAAACAAGAAATGCGAAAGCCATGATCAATAAGGAACGGAGTATTGGGTTCATTCGGTGAAAGGTTGCCAGAACATGGCGTTTGCGAGACGGAAAGTAAAATCCGATCAAGACAGGCTCCAGACCGTTTCCCCCGAAACGATCGTGCGGATCGCGCGGCCCCGCCAGGCATGGCCGTGGAAGGGCGTGTTTTTGGACAACGAGAGCGAGGTGTTTTTGTCGAAGGTCCAAGCGAGATTCGGATCGATCAGGGTGATATCCGCAGGGGCGCCGGGGGCAAGCGTGCCGCGGTCGAGTTTCAGGAGTTTGGCGGGCTCGGAGGTGTAAAGAGCGATCAGGCGCGGGAGGTCGATGGCGCGCCGTTTGTGGACGAGGATGTCGTGGAAAATGGCGAATTCGGTTTCGAGGCCGGTGATGCCGAAAGGGGCGTGGTCGATTTCGACTTCCTTCTCGTAGGCGGCGTGTGGAGCGTGGTCGCTGCAGAGGATCGTGAGCGTGCCGTCGGCGATGCCTTCGATGAGCGCGTCGATGTCGGCTTCGGTGCGCAGCGGGGGGTTCATTTTGAAATTCGAGTCAAAGGCGGCAAGGGTGGCATCGGTGAGCGCGATGTGGTGGGGGCACACTTCACCTGAAATTTTGACGCCGCGCGCGCGGGCTTCACGGAGGAGCCGCACACTGCCGCCGGAGCTGATGTGCTGGCAATGGATGGGCGAGTCGAGGAGTTCGGCGAGGAGGATATTGCGGGCGACGATCATTTCCTCCCCGGCTCGTGGCCACCCGGGCAGGCCGAGGCGGAGGCTCCATTCGCCCTCGTGCATGATCCCCTCGCCCACGAGCGAGTAATCCTGGCAATGATCCATGACGGGAAGGCCGAACATGCGGGCGTATTCGACGGCACGGCGCATGACCTCGTGGTTCTGGATGCAATGGCCATCGTCGGTGAGCGCGACGACTCCGGCCTGGAACAAGGCGCCAACGGGAGCGAGTTCCTCGCCTTGGAGGCCTTTCGTGATGGCACCTGTGGTGAAAACATTCACGCAGGCCGTGCGGGCGGCTTTTTCCTTGATCCACGCGATAGTGGCGGCGCTGTCGGCGGTTGGATTCGTGTTCGGCATCGCGACGACGGAGGTGAACCCACCGGCCGCTGCGGCGCGGGTGGCGCTGGCGATGGTTTCCTTGTGCGATTGGCCGGGCTCGCGGAGGTGGACATGGATGTCGATGAGTCCAGGCGAGACAACGAGGCCGGTGGCGTCGATCGTTTGCGCTTCCGAGCCGGGTTGCGGCGCGATGATTTTGCCATCGGCGAACCAGAGGTCTGCGGTTTCATCGCGCTGGTTCGCAGGGTCGATAAGGCGGCCGTTTGTGATGCGGGTGATTTTCATGCGGGGATTTGGGCTCCTCCGGCGCAGGCGTAGAGGACGGCCATGCGGACGGCGATGCCGTTGGTGACTTGCTCGAGAATGACGCTCTGCTGGCCGTCGGCGACATCACTGTCGATTTCGACGCCGCGGTTGATCGGACCGGGGTGCATGACGAGGCAGGTCGGCTTCAACTTTTCGGCCCGGCTTTTGGTGAGGCCGAAGAGCGCGATGTATTCACCGAGGCCGGGGAAGTATTCCTTGCGCTGGCGTTCGTGCTGGATGCGGAGGAGGTTCACCACATCGGCTTCGGCGAGGATGTCGTCGATGCAGTGGCTGACGCGGACTCCGAGGCTTTCGAAGCTTTTCGGAACGAGGGTGGAAGGGCCGACGAGCGTGACCTTCGCGCCGAGCTTGAGAAGGCCGAAGATGTTCGAGCGGGCGACGCGACTGAACAGAATGTCGCCGACGATGGCGATGTGGAGGCCTTCGATTTTGCCGAATTTTTCGCGGATGGTGAAGATGTCGAGGAGGCCCTGCGTGGGGTGCTCATGGGCTCCGTCGCCGGCATTGATGATGCTGGATTGCAGGCGATCCGCGAGGAACTTCGAGGAGCCGGGCGAACTGTGGCGCAGGACGATGATGTCGGCGTGGAGGGCCTGGAGGTTGAGCGCGGTATCCTTGAGGGTTTCGCCTTTTTGCAGGCTGGAGGCGGTGGCGGAGATGTTGACCACATCCGCGCTGAGCCGCATGGCGGCGACCTCGAACGAGGTGCGGGTGCGGGTGCTGGGCTCGACGAAGAAATTGACGAGGGTTTTGCCTCGGAGGGCGGGGACTTTTTTCAGGCTGCGTTCGCCGACACCCTTGAAGGCGCGGGCGGTATCGAGGAGGAAGGTGATTTCTTCGGCGGAGAGTTCGTCCAGGCCGGTGAGGTCTTTGCGGATCCAGGCGTTCATGGTTTGAGGATGACGACGGAATCCGGCACTCCATCGGTGTTTTCAAATCGGACACAAATTTTTTCCTCCCGCGCGGTGGGAAGATTTTTTCCAACAAAGTCGGGGCGGATGGGGAGTTCGCGATGGCCGCGGTCCACGAGCACGGCGAGTTGGATTTTCGAGGGCCGTCCGAAGGAGGCAACCGCATCGAGGGCGGCGCGCGTGGTGCGACCGGTGAAAAAAACATCGTCCACAAGGATCAGCGGCCGGCCATCCAAGTCGATCGGCAGATTGGTTACCTCAAGGGCGGTGACTTTTCCGCGAGTGGATAGATCGTCGCGGTGCATCGAGATGTCCACCGAGCCGAGAAAGGGTCTGTCACCATCGATTTTTTCGATGTGAGCGGCGAGGCGGCGGGCGACCTCCAGACCGCGGGTGGGAATTCCGGCAAGAACGAGCTTATCCGGTGAGGGGTGCTGCTCGACTATCTCGTGAGCCATTCGACGAATGGCCTTTTGAATCGCTTCGGCGTCGAGGGCCGGGCTGGTATCCGCAGCGGCTGTTTTGTTTTTCATGCGTCCTTGCCGGCCTCTCGGGACCGGTTTAAAGGGCGTTCGGGTTGGGTTTATTGCTTCGTGGTGGATTGATCGCGAAGGACCTTGGCACGCTCGGAACGCCAACCGGAACGGTATTTGATGATCCAGTCGAGCAAGGCTTTCTCAAAACCAATGTCATGGCCTTGCTTTTCGCTCTCGATCCATTTGTGGCGCAGGATTTCGTCCCTCTCTGCCAAGAATTCTTTGTAGAGAATGGAATTTTTGACCAAGTCGTTTATCTCGGTCGCTGGCGGGTTCATAGACGACCGCAACATAAGCAGGGCACCTGCCGTGTCAATTTTATTCGGGATTCCAAAGCCTCACACCCGTGGGAACGAGGCCACAAGCGCCTTTCTGGTTAAGTGGCCCTGTCGAGCGCGCCCCGCCAAGGATTTTGCCCTTGACGCCAGAAGCAGCTTTGCCGTTGGTTCTGTGATTTTTGCAACCCGCTCGTGTCGTCACCTTCCATGGAGATTTTTCACATCCAAGTCTTTTCCATCAACGCCTTCCCGAAAAAAACGCTTCCATGGATTTTCTTGGCCTTGATGCCGTTGCTGGGGGGCTGC
>CAYOGR010000092.1:4350-9055 GCA_964403605.1 uncultured Chthoniobacter sp. | reverse complement strand
CCGCAATTCGCAAACGACACATGCGGCCCGCGCTCGAGAATCGTGATCTCGCACGACTCGTCCAACCGCCGCAACCGCGCCGCACAACTCGCCCCTCCGGCGACTCCACCGATGATCAGAACTTTTTTCTTCTCCATAAGGAATTGAAATGCCACAGCGCAATGCCGCTATCAACTCGGGCGAAAACCTCGGTCAGGCTTTGATCGACGGGATCGGGACTTGGACATCCACATCCGCCCCGTAGTCCACCCCGGCCAAGCCGAAGCCGAAGAGGCGGTGGAAACTTTCCTGATAGCCCGCAAAGTCCGCGAGTTCGGCGAGGTTTTCGGTGGTGACCTTCGCCCAGCGATCGGCGATCAGGTTTTGGAGTTCGTCAGCCATTTCCCAATCGTCGAGGCGGATTCGGCCGGCGTCATCGACTGCGGGAGTCAAAGAGTTGAGGCGCTCGCGGAAGAGGCGGTCGATTTGCTCGGCGCATTCTTCGTGGTTTCCGGCGGCCTTCATCGCCTTGTAGAGAATCGAAATGTAAAGCGGCACGACGGGAATCGCGCTGCTGGCTTGGGTGACGAGGGCTTTGTTCACCGACACCCAGGCCTTGCCGCCGAGCGGGGCGAGTTTGGCTTCGATGGCGCGCTGGGCGCGTTCGAGGTCTTCCTTCGCGCGGCCGATGGTGCCGTTTTTGTAGATTGGCCAAGTGAGCGATGGCCCGATGTAGGAATACGCGAGCGTGCGGACCCCGGGAGCCAGCGCACCGGCCTCCTGAAGGGCGTCCATCCACATTTCCCAATCCTCGCCACCCATCACCGCGATGGTGTGGGCGATCTCCTCGTCGTTGGCCGGTTCGATCGAGACTTCGTTCACCTGGCCATTCGAGGTGTTGAGATTTTTATTCGAGTAGGATTGGCCGATCGGCTTGAGGACGGATTTGAAAACCTCGCCCGTGCGCGGGTGCTGGCGGCGCGGGGAGGCGAGGCTGTAAACCACGCAATCGACCTGACCGAGATCCTGCTTCACGGCTTCGACGACGGTTTTTTTGAGTTCGTCGGAAAAAGCGTCGCCATTGAAAGAGCGGGCGTAGAGTCCCGCCGCAGCGGCCTCGCGTTCGAAAGCCGCGGTGTTATACCAACCCGCCGTGGCGGTGCGGTCGCCCTCGGCGCCGCGCTCGAAAAACACACCGATCGTTGCTGCTCCACCGCCGAACGCCGTGGCGATGCGCGAGGCCAGGCCGTAACCGGTCGAAGCCCCAATCACGAGGACCTTCTTGGGCGCGTTGGTGATCGGCCCGCGATTTTTCACGACGGCGATCTGGTTGGCGACATGCTTGGCGCAGCCGGTTGGATGGGCGGTGGTGCAGATGAATCCACGGATTTTGGGAGCGACGATCATGGGGCGAGAGAGTGATGGGCCGGAGGGCGGCGCTCAAGGCGATTTTGAGCGGGAGGCTTTCTCCAGGCGGGCAGCGTGGGCTTGGAGGGTTTTTGCCAGCGCGTTGGCTTGGGGGTCGCTCTCGTTGCGTCGCCGCACCAGCAGCAGGGTGTTTTTCACCACGGGATCGGAGAGGCGCACAAACACGCATCCGGCGTGCGGGAATTTGCGGGCGTGCCCCGGAAGGATGGCTGCGGCCTCGCTGGTCGAGACGCTTGCCAGCAACATGGGGATCGTATCCAACTCGAAAACTTTGCGGGGTGTGAAGCCGGCGCGGGCGCACACGGCTTGAAAAAAACGCCTGCGGCCCGGGAAAAACGAGTCGGAGAGGGAGGCCCAGGGACTGTCGCGAAGCTCGGAGAGCCTCAGGGATTGGCGTTTCGCGAGCGGGTGGCTTGCGGGAAGCACGATATCCAAGCGATGCTCCCAGAGGGGCCAGGAATCGAAATGCTTGCCGTCGCGCTCTTCCATGTTGCCGAGCAAGGCGATGTCGATTTGGCCATTCCGCAAACGCTCGAGGAGTCCGCTCGGCGGAAGGTCGAAAAGCCGGACTTCCGTGCGCGCATGGCTTTGCTGGAAGTCTCGGACGGCCGGGGCCACCAGATCGTCCAGAAACGGCGTGATAAAACCCAGCCGAACCGTGTGCGCGCCGACGCCGAATTGCTCCCGGATGGTTTGCGCCGCGGTTTCGGCGTCGCACAGAATCCGCCGCGCCAAGGGAAGGAAGGCCTTGCCCGCCTCGGAGAGCAGGACCCGTTTTTTGACCCGCTTGAAAAGAGCCGCGCCGAGTTCCTCCTCCAGCAAGCGGATTTGGCGGCTCAGGGCGGGCTGGGAAACATGCTCGCGCTCCGCGGCGCGGGTGATGTTGAGCAGATCGGCGGCAGCCACAAAGTAGCGGAGCTGGTGAAATTGCATGGCAAGAGGCTCGGTCAGTTCATAATTTCAGGTTATCAACATGGGAAGCAAGTGGTATTGGCCACAGGAATCGATTTTGTGGATTCTCACGCCCATGCCGACAATTTCATCCAATCCCACGGTGCGCCGGTCGGGCGAGCGCGGGCAGGCCGACCACGGCTGGTTGCTCAGCCGACATTCGTTCAGTTTCGGGGACTATTACGATCCAAGGTGGATGGGCTTTCGGAGCCTGCGGGTGATCAACGAGGATGTGCTCGAGGCCGGCGGGGGGTTTCCCGAACATCCACACCGCGACATGGAAATTTTCAGCTATGTGCTGGAGGGTTCCTTGGCGCACCGGGACAGTCTGGGCAACGAGCGGGTTCTCCAGCCCGGACAAATCCAGCTCCTGGGTGCCGGCACGGGGGTGTTTCACAGCGAGTTCAATCCCTCATCCGACGAGCGGACACATTTTTTGCAGATCTGGATCGAGCCCCGGGCGGTGGGCCTCTCTCCGGGCTACACCGAGTGGCACGCCTCACCAGGAATCGACCCGCTTAAAAAGGAGTTGATCCTCTCACCGGATGGACGGAATCGCTCGGCGGTGATCCGGCAGGACGCATTCGTCTACCGTATCCGGTTGGAGGCGGGTGATTCCGTGAGCCATGTTCTCGCTGGAGCACGGGGAGTCTGGCTGCAGATGGCAAAAGGACTGCTGGATTTCGAAGGAATCCTTCTTGAGGGCGGCGACGGAGCATCCCTTGAGGAGCCCGGCGAGTTGTTGTTCCAGGCCCGGGAACCCACCGAGGCCCTGCTTTTCGACTTGGCTTGAATCGCTCGCTTTCCGCACAAACTCGACACCCAACCATAAACACACGACACAATGATCCCATGATTCTTCTAAATCGTCTCACCGCCGCCCTGCTCGGCCTCATTTTCGTTGTCTTCGGGACCAACTTTTTCCTGAAATTCATTCCGATCCCCATGCCGCCCGAGGGCTCTCCGGCAGCCATGTTCATGGGCGGGATGTTTCTCTCCGGGATGCTGGCTTTTGTGAAGGCCTTGGAAATCCTCGGTGGCGTCCTGGTTGCCATCCCGAAAACGCGAAACCTGGGCCTGCTCGTTTTGGGCCCGATTATCATGAATATTTTCGCTTTCCATGCGTTCTTTTTCGGCCCCGCTTCGTTGATTGATCCCATGATGATCGGGATTGCCTTCCTGACCGCCTGGCAGGTTCTGGCGGCGGGCCGCGCATTTTGGAATTTCCTCAAATCCTCGAATTGATTTTTTATGAAACCAAACACCGCACCACTTTTCGAAAAACTCCACCTCGGCGCGTTGGAATTGCCCAACCGCGTCCTCATGGCTCCACTCACCCGCTGTCGCGCCGAAGCCGGCCATGTGCCCGGCCCGCTCATGGCGGAATACTACGCCCAGCGCGCCTCGGCGGGATTGATCATCGCGGAGGCCACCATGGTGATGGAGGGCAACTCGGCCTTTTACGCCGAGCCGGGAATTCACAACGAAACCCAGATCGCCGGTTGGCGGGGCGTCACCGACGCCGTTCACGCGAAGGGCGGCCGGATTTTTCTGCAAATCTGGCATGGCGGCCGCGCTTGCCATCCGCTCTTCAACAACGGCGCCCAACCTGTCGCGCCCAGCGCCATCGCCATCACTAATGACGAAGTCCACACCCCCGAAGGCAAGAAACCCTATGCCGTTCCACGCGAACTCCGCGACGAGGAATTGCCGGGGATCGTGGCAGGGTTCAAAAACGCCGCCGCCAACGCGAGAGCCGCAGGCTTCGACGGCGTCGAAATCCATGCCGCGAATGGCTACCTGCTCGACGAATTCCTCCGCGACGGGGCGAATAAACGCACCGGCCCCTACGGCGGCCCGATCGAAAACCGCGCCCGCCTCCTGCTGGAAGTCGTCGCTGCCGTCACCGAAGTCCTCGGCAGCGATCGCGTCGGCGTCCGCATTTCCCCGCTCAACAGCTACAACAGCATGTCCGACAGCGATCCCGTCGGCCTCGCCACCTGGCTTGCGAAACGCCTCAACGACTGCGGCCTCGCCTACCTGCACCTCATGCGCGCCGATTTTTTGGGCCAACAGCACGGCGATGTCGTCACTCCCGTGCGCGAGCATTTCCACGGAACGCTGGTGTTGAACATGGGCTTCACGCCTGACGAGGCGGCCGAGGCCATTTCCTCCAAAAAAGCCGACGCCGTCGCGTTCGGCACTTCGTTTTTGGCCAACCCCGACCTTCCCGCCCGCATCCGTTCCGGCGCGCCGCTCAACGCCCCGAACCCCGCAACCTTCTACTCGTCCGGCCCCGACGGCTACATCGATTACCCGTCGCTCGATTCCGGAAATTGAATCGCCC
>CAYOGR010000092.1:0-4250 GCA_964403605.1 uncultured Chthoniobacter sp. | reverse complement strand
AATCGCCCGGAGGTTTTCCAAGGAGGATAGAAACACCATGTTCAAAAAAATAATTTTAACAGCGCTGGGGATATTGCTTGTGGCCGGAGTGATTGTTGGAATCAAGGCCCTCCAGATCATGGCTTTGATCGAGGCCGGAGAAAACGAGCAGCAGCCTCTTGAAACGGTCAGCACGACCGTGGTCGAGAGGGATCAATGGGTTCGCACCATCGAATCGGTGGGCTCCCTCCGCGCGGTGCAGGGGGCCGATCTCAGCACGGAGACGGCAGGCATCGTCTCGCGCATCCTGTTTGAAAACGGAGCCGAGGTGAGCGAGGGGGATCTTTTGGTCGAACTCGATACCGAGGCCGAGAGCGCCACCCTGCGTTCGGCCGAGGCCGAGGCCGATCTGGCCCGCACGGTTTACGAACGCACGAAGTCGCTTCGCGCCAGCAGTGCGGTGCCGCAATCCGACCTCGACGCCGCCGCCTCCCAGCTCCGCAAGGTCACGGCGCTCGTCGAGCAACTCCGGGCGATGATTTCCAAGAAACAAGTCCGCGCGCCGTTCACCGGACGGCTGGGAATCCGCGAGATCAATCTCGGGCAGTTCGTTCAAAACGGCGACAAGATCGTTTCCCTCCAATCGCTCGATCCGATCTTCGTGGATTTTCTTTTGCCGCAGCAGCTCATTTCCACATTGGCCCTCGGCCAAAAAATCCTCCTGCGCACCGATGCCTATCCCGGCCGGGTGTTCGAAGGTGAGTTGACGGCCATCAACTCGGAGGTGGATCGCATCACGCGCAATATCCGCCTGCAGGCCACGCTCAAAAATCCCGAAGGCGCCTTGCGGCCCGGGATGTTCGCCCGTGTCGAGATTTTCGAAGGGGGGGCGGACGAGGTTTTGCGTATTCCGCTCACGGCGGTGTTTCGTGCGCCCTACGGGGATTCGGTGTTTGTGGTTCTCGAAAAAGACGGGCCCGATGGAAAAAAAGGAATGTCGGTCGAGCAGAGGTTCATCCGCACCGGGAGGACGATGGGCGACTACATCGCCGTAACGGAGGGGTTGAATTTTGGCGACACCGTGGTTTCGGCCGGCGCATTCAAACTGCGCAACGGCGATGGCATACAGGTGGATAATTCCCTCGCGCCGCAACCAACCAAGACTCCGGAACCAGAAAACTCCTGATGAAACCCCTGGGTGAACTCACAGACCGGGTTGGCTTTACCGACCTCTTCATTCGCCGTCCGGTCTTGGCCGTGGTGGTGGCGCTTCTCATCCTTGTCGCGGGGGGGCAGGCCGTTTTTAACCTGACAGTCCGCCAGTATCCGCGCAGCGACAACGCCTCGGTGACCATAACCACGATTTATGTCGGTGCGAACGCGGATCTTGTCCGGGGTTTCATCACCACTCCGATTGAGCGGGCCATTGCGGCGGCGGACGGCATTGACTATGTGCAATCGGAGAGTTCGCAGGGGCGCTCTTTCATCACCGCACGGCTCAAGATCAATTACGACCCCACGAAGGCGCTCTCCGAAATTAGTTCGAAGGTCGATCAAGTGCGCGGCGACCTCCCCCCTGAAGCCGAAGTGCCGGTGATCGACATCGTCAGCGCGGATTCCGAGCGCGCCGCCTCGTATTTGCGCTTCGTTTCCAACATCCTGAAGCCGAATGAAATCACCGACTACCTGACCAGGGTGGTGCAGCCCCGGTTGACCGCCGTGCCGGGCGTTCAGCGCGCCGAAATCCTCGGGGGGCGGACTTTTGCCATGCGCATTTGGCTGAAGCCCGATCGCATGGCGGCCTTGAACATCAGCCCGGCCCAGGTGCGCCGCGCCCTGGCCGGCAACAACTATCTCTCCGCCATTGGCCAGACGAAGGGCGCGCTGGTCACAGTCAATCTGACCGCAAACACCGACCTGAAGACGGTCGAGGAGTTCGAGCAGCTTGTCTTGACGGAGAGCGGCGGGGCTGTCGTCCGGCTCAAGGACATCGCGGATGTGGAGCTTGGCGCGGAGGATTACGATTCCGCCGTGCGCTTCAGCGGCGAACAGGCCGTGTTCATGGGCATTTGGGTGCTTCCGAATGCCAACACGCTCGAAGTGATCCGCGAGGTGCGGAAGGAATTGGACGAAATCAAAACCGAGCTGCCTGCGGGCCTCGAGGCCGGCGTGGGGTATGACTCCACCGTCTATATCACCGATGCCATCCAGGAGGTGCTGAAGACACTTGCGGAAACACTGCTCATCGTCGTGGTCGTGATTTTTCTATTTCTGGGATCGATGCGCGCGGTGCTTGTGCCGGTGCTTGCGATTCCGCTGTCGATCCTCGGTGCGGTTTTTCTCATGCAGGTCTCGGGGTTCACCGTGAATCTCCTGACGCTTCTGGCGATTGTTCTTTGTGTCGGTCTGGTGGTCGATGACGCCATCGTGATTGTGGAAAATGTGGAGCGCCACCTGGCGGAAGGCATGACGCCGTTCGACGCCGCAATCCTTGGCGCCCGCGAGTTGGTCGGGCCGGTGGTGTCGATGACAGTCACTCTGGCGGCGGTGTATTTGCCGATTGGGTTGCAGGGCGGATTGACCGGATCGCTCTTCCGCGAGTTCGCCTTCACACTGGCCGGGGCGGTTTTTGTTTCCGGCATCGTGGCGTTGACGATTTCCCCGGCGATGAGCGCCGCCTTGCTCAAGCCCGGCATGGAGGAGCACGGCTTTGCAGGAGTCGTTGCGCGGGCTTTCGCGCGCTTGCGGGATTCGTATGGCCGCGTTCTCGACAAGGTTCTCGACAATCGCCCGTTTGCCTATGCGGTTTGGGGGGCGATCGCCCTGCTCTGCATCCCGATGTTTATTCTGTCTCCGAATGAACTCGCCCCCGACGAAGACCAGGGCGTGATTTTCGGCATTGTCGAGGCTCCCGCCGACGCCACGATCGACGAGACCGTGCGCTACGCCGACAAGGCGACCGAAATTTTCCTGAGCACTCCGGAAACCGCTTACACCTTCCAGCTCACGCAGCCGACTTTTGGCTTCGGCGGCATGGTGCTCAAGCCCTGGGGCGAGCGCACGCGCACTCCCTTGGAAATCCAGCCTGAAATCGCCGGGCAACTGTCGAAGCTGGCGGGCATCCGCATGTTTCCGGTGACGCCCCCCGCGCTGCCGGGAGGAGGAGATTTTCCTGTCGAATTCGTTATCGCCTCGACCGCCGAACCCGATCGGATTCTGGAAATTGCGAATGTTCTGCAGCAAAAAGCGGTGGAAAGCGGGATGTTCGCCTTCCCTCCCATCATCGACACCAAAGTCGACCAACCGCAAACCGAGATCGTTCTCGATCGAGACAAAATCGCCTCGCTTGGTCTCGATCTCCGCCAGATTGGTGAGGATTTGTCCGCCATGCTGGGCGGGAATTTCGTCAACCGCTTCAACATCGACGGCCGCAGCTACAAGGTGATTCCTCAAATCCAGCGCGCCGACCGCCTCAATCCCGACCAGCTTCAGAAAATTTATGTGACGGGCCCTGAAGGCCGCCTGATGCCGCTGGGTTCCGTGGCCTCCCTCAACACCACCGCGCAGCCCCGATCGCTCAACCGCTTCCAGCAACTCAACGCCGTCAAACTCAGCGGCGTGGCCATCCGCCCGCTCGACCAGGCGTTGCGTTTCCTTGAGGACGAGGCCGCCAAAATCATGCCCCCCGGCTTTGTGATCGACTACACCGGCGAGTCCCGCCAGTTGCGCGCGGAGGGAAGCAAGTTCCTGCCCTCCATGGCGATGGCTTTGATGCTCATCTTTCTCGTGCTCGCGGCCCAGTTCAACAGCTTCCGGGATCCCTTCATCATTCTGCTCGGCTCGGTTCCGCTCGCGATGTTTGGAGCCCTGATTTTCACCTTCCTGAAAATTCCGGCCCCCAACATGCCCTTCTGGACGAATGGCTGGACGACGACGCTCAACATCTACTCCCAAGTCGGCCTCGTCACGCTCGTCGGCCTGATCGCCAAAAATGGAATCCTGATCGTGGAATTCGCCAACCGCCGTCAGTTGGAGGGGCTTTGCAAGCTCGAGGCGGTGCGTGACGCCGCCCGCGTGCGCCTGCGCCCCGTGCTGATGACGACGCTGGCGACAGTCGTCGGCCATTTCCCGCTCGTGCTGGTGACCGGCGCCGGTGCCGCCGCGAGAAATTCGATTGGCCTGGTGCTCGTCGGCGGCATGGCGATCGGCACGATCTTCACCCTCTTCCTCGTCCCGGCGCTCTACATGCTTCTGGCGAAGGAGAAATCGCG
>CAYOGR010000091.1:0-9125 GCA_964403605.1 uncultured Chthoniobacter sp. | reverse complement strand
ATTTCGGCCAGCGGGCTGCGTTCGCCTTTCGTCAGCGCGATGTGGGCGACGAGGGATTGGCCGCGAAGGCGGTTGCGCGTGTAAACAAGCCCGTTCGAGCGGCTGTCCACATACGGGTTGTCGATCTGGGCCGGGTCGCCGACCATGACGAGCTTGGAACCGCGGGACATGCGGGTCACGACGGTTTTCGCCTCGAGCGGGGTGAGTTGCTGGGCTTCGTCGAGGACGAAGAAACGATTCGGAATCGAGCGGCCGCGGATGTAGCAAAGCGCCTCGATCTCGAGCAGGCCGCGCTCGATCAGCTGCTCGTAGGGTTTCACCACGGGATGATTCGACACAGGCTCGGCCTTGGGAGCCTCCTGTTTGCGATTCTTGCCCTGATGATTCGGTGGTCGCAGCGGCAGGAGCACTTCGCAGGCATCGTAGATCGATTGCAGCCAGGGGTGCATTTTTTCATTCAGCGTGCCGGGGAGGAAACCCAGCGTGTCGCCCATCGCAACGACGGGGCGACTTACGGTCATGCCATTGAAATCATGCCGCCCCGTCAGATACAGCCCGGCGGCGACGGCGAGCAGGGTTTTTCCGGTTCCCGCCTGGCCGTAGCAGGTGATGAGCGAGATGGAGGGATCGAGCAGGGCATCGAGGAAACATTGTTGCCCGGGATTGGCGGGACGGAGTTCGATGCCTTTGGGAATCTGGATCGATGCGGGAATGTTGAGCCTCACGAAAACCTCGCCGCCGGTGTGCCGCGCGGGGAGGTGCTTGCCGCTGGCGGTTTGAAAAAGCACATACTCGTTCACCTGCAGCCGCCCGGTCCGCTCGGCGGGCATTTCGATCCCGCCGGAACTCCCGAAGCGCTGCAACTCGTGCGGCTCGACGGCGATCTCGCGCAAGCCGCCCTCCTCGACATCACGCTCGGCGACCTTGTCGCTGAGATAGTCCTCGCATTGCACCCCGATCGCCATGGCACGGAGCTGCATGTTGATGTCCTTCGTCACGAGGATCGTTGGCGCGTCCTCCCGCTCCTGGAGCGCGAGACAGGCCCCGATGATGCGGGTGTCCATGCGACTCTGGTCGGGGAAAATTTTGTGGAACCGCTTCATCGCCGCAGACGGGCGTTTCGCCTGGGAAGTTTCCCCCACGAGAATCCGCACCGACCCGCCACCGACGGTGGCCGCGCCTTCGGTGACACATTTCGAGTCGTGTCCGAAAATCTGGCTCAAAAACCGGTGCGCCCTCCGGGCATTCGCGCCGCGCTCGCTTTGCTCGTTCTTGAAATTATCAAGCTCGGTGAGCACCTCGACCGGGATGAACACATGGTTGTTTTGAAACCGGTTCAGGCAATGCGGGTCGTGCAGAAGGACATTCGTGTCGAGGACGAAATTTTTCGCGAGGCCCTTGGCTTTGGGGTTTGGATTTTCATGAAGCTCGGGAAAGAAAATTCCCTGCTCCTGGTCGGGTTGGAGAATCGCGGGACGAAGCATCAGATGGCGGTGGAAGGGTGGAAAAAAAGGTCGCCGCGGAGCGACCTCGGTGGATGTGAACTGAAAAGCAAAATACCTCTCAAAACAAGGCGCTGCCTAATGCCTCACCATCCGCTCAGCAAGCACAAATTGTGGTTGTTTTTGTCACAAACCACAATCCGTTGGGGAAGCTCCCCGAAACTCACCCCTCGCCGAGAAACCCCTTCAACCGCTCGCGCAAGTCCTCCCGCGCCCGGAACAGCAGGCTTTTGACGGCTGGAACGGAGGTTTTGAGCACCCCGGCGATATCCTCGTAGGGCATCCCCTCAAATCGCCGGAGAATGATCGCCAACCGCTGCGCCTCGGGCAGCGCGGCGATGGCCGCATCGACCGCCTCGCCCAACTCGCGCTCGTCGAGCTGCGCAGCGGCATCCCGCGCAGCCGTGTCGCGAAAATCGAGCACCGAGCCGTCGTCGTTTTCAAACGGCTGCAAAAATCCCCGGCGTCGCCGGCGCGATTCGTTGAAGACGAGATTGCGAACGATCGTCAGCAGCCAGGTGGTGAATTTCGCCTCGGGCCGGTAGCGCGGCGCGCTTTGCCAAACTCGAATGAAGACCTGCTGCGCGATGTCCTCGGCACCCTCCGCGCCGCCGAGCATCTTCGCCACGGTGCCAATGACGAGATTTTGGTGGCGCTCCACCAATTCCTCGAACGCCCGCTCGTCCCCTCCCCCCGCGAGCCGCATCAATTCGACATCGTCGGGATCCGCCATCAGGAATCGATCCGGCAGCGCCACACCGAGAAACTTTTTCCGAACTCCTCCCCCACCCGCTTCGCCAAATCCACGGCCGCGCCGTCGAGAACCGCGAAAACCGTGGAGCCCGAGCCGGACATCATCGCCGCCCGCACGCCGGGCTGCGCGGCAAGCCAGCGCTTGAGCACGGGCAACTGCAGGTGCTTTGAAAAAACCGGCGCCTCCAAGTCGTTCACCATGGCGATGGAACCCAGCATCACGGGAAAAGTTTCATGCGACTTGGCGGCCGCTGCCCACGCGCCGTAGGCCCAGGCCGTCGAAACCGGAAACGGCGGCTTCACCAAAAGAATCTCCACCGATGGCACGCCCTCCAACGGCTCGACGCGCTCGCCACGCCCCCGGCAGATGGCCGGCACCCCACGAATAAAAAACGCCACATCCGACCCGATCGAGGCGGCGATTTTTTCCAAATCCTCGACGGAAAGTCCCGCGCCCAGAAGTTCATTCAGCGCCTTCAGCACGGCCGCCGCGTCGCTGCTTCCGCCACCGAGCCCCGCACCGTGGGGGATGCGTTTTTCCAAGTGGATTCGAACTCCCGAATCCCGCCCGGTTGCGGCCGCGAAAGCGCTCACTGCCTTGCAAACAAGGTTCGATCCATCCCCAGGCAGCGAGGGATCCGAGCAGGAAAAATCGAGGCCCGGCGCGTCTTTCAACTCCACCTCCAATCGGTCCGCGAGATCCAGCGGAGCCATGATGGTCTCGATGTCATGGAAGCCGTCGGAACGCCGCCCGAGCACGCGGAGCGCGAGGTTGACTTTGGCCGGGGCGTCAATTGTCATGCGCCGCGAAAGATGACCGCCACGCCCAGCACCGCGAAGGAAAAAATCATCGTCGCCCTCGACGCACCGGACGCCGACTCCGCCAAGCGGCTCGCGGATCCCCTGCTCGGCGAGGGCTGTCTTTTCAAGATCGGCCTCCAGCTTTTCACCGCCGTGGGGCCTTCGATCGTCAGGGACTTCAAAAACCTCGGCGCTCGCGTTTTTCTCGACCTGAAATTCCACGACATTCCGAACACCGCGAAGGAGGCGATCCACTCTGCCGCCGCTCTGGGAGCTGAAATGACGACCATCCACCTGTGCGGCGGCCCGCGCATGGTCGCCGACTCGGTTGCCGCCGCCGAGGGCTCGGGAATGCTCGTCCTCGGCGTCACCGTCCTGACCAGCATGGATGCCGAGTCGCTCGCCGCCGTGGGAGTTTCGGCCTCGCCGGAAAACCAAGTCGTCCATCTCGCAGGCATGGGCCGCCAGCAAGGCTTGAAAGGCGTCGTCGCCAGCCCCCGCGAAATCCTCCCTCTTCGAAAAAATTTCGGCGAGGATTTGGTCATTGTCACCCCGGGTGTGCGCCCCGTCGGCAGCGACCTCGGCGACCAAAAACGCGTGATGACTCCCGCCGAGGCCGTGCGCTCTGGCGCGAGCTATCTGGTGATCGGTCGCCCCATCACCTCCGCGCCCTCTCCTGTGGAAGCCCTCCGCGCCATTGCGGAGGAAATGGCCGGCGCCTCGGGGCAATGAACGAACCCAAGCCGGTCATCATGCCGGAGGAATTTCCCGAACGCTTGCGGGATTCCCTCGTCTTGATCGGCGGCGCGGCCCTTGTCGGGGGACTGACCGGTTTGATCGGTGTGGCATTTTTGAAACTTCTGGAACTCGGCAACTCGGGGCGAATCGAACTCACCACCGCCCTCCGTGACTGGCCGGTTGGAACCGGCCTGGCCGCCCTCGCGCTTGGCACGGGGCTTTGCGCCGGCTTCGCCGCCTGGATGGTGACGCGCTTTTCGCCCAATGCCGTCGGCAGCGGGATTCCCTATGTCGAAAAAATCCTGCGCGGCCCCGGCGAACCGGACCACTCGCGGGTTCTCACGGTGAAATTTTTCGGCGGTTTCCTCGCGCTCTCGGCGGGTCTGGTCCTCGGCCGCGAAGGCCCCCTCGTTCAAATCGGCGCCGTGATCGGCGAGCGCGTCGGCCGGTTTTTCAAAAAAGTCGAAAATGTCTGGAAGCCGCTCATGGCCGCCGGAGCCGGCGCTGGAGTCGCAACCGCCTTCAATGCCCCGGTGGGTGGAACGCTTTTCATCCTCGAGGAGGTTTTGCGGAAGGTCACGCCGGTTGGATTCGTGCTCGCAGCCGCGGCAGCGCTCTCCTCCGCCTTCATCCAGCGCGGGGTTTTCGGGATGGGCATGGATTTCCGCGTGGCCGATGTCTCGGCCGGGCCGGCGGCGAATTTGTGGATTTACCTGATCTTCGGCGTGGCGCTGGGCGGCTTGGGCGTTTTTTACAACCGGCTCCTTCTGGGCTTGGTCTCGCCTCGAAATCCTCTTCAAAAAATCTCGCCGCCGCTCCGGGCATTTGGGATCGGTGCGGTGGTGGGCCTGGTTGCGTGGTTTTTGCCCGAGGATGCGGGCGGCGGCGATCCCCTCACCCAGCAAGTCCTCCAAGGCCACGGGTCGATTGGCCTGCTGCTCACGATCGCGCTGGCGAGATTTTTTCTGGGGCCGCTCAGCTACGCCGCCGGCACGCCGGGTGGTCTTTTTGCCCCGGTGGTCGCCTTGGGCGCTTTACTGGGGGCGGCCGCCGGTCTCGGGCTGCATGGATTTTGGCCCGGCCTGGTTCCCTCGCCGCTTGCTTTCGCGGTCGCGGGGATGGCGGCGTTTTTCACCGCCTCGATCCGCGCGCCGCTCACCGGCATCGTGATTTGCCTCGAGATGACCGGGTGTTTCGAATTGTTCCTGCCCATGCTCGCCGCCTGCACGGGCTCCTACCTCGCAGCGACCTTGCTCCGGAGCGAACCCATCTACGACGCGCTTGCCAAGCCAGTGTCCTCTTGACGCCATGGACAACGGCGGATTTATTCCGGCACCACTTCCATGAAACTCCTCGCTCCCATCGCCCTCGTGTTTGCCGTGATTTTTGGCTCCGGCTGCGCCAGCTACGATCGGCGGCTCAACAATGCCAAGACGAGCTACCTCGGCACCGACGGCTCGATCATTTCGCGCTCCAGCACCTCCACCCTCGCCGACAAAAACTCCTACTGGGATGGCGATGGTGTCGCCGGCGCGCCCTCGATCGTCATTGATCTCTCCGAACAGCAGGCCTCGTTTTACAAAGGGGGAAAGCTCGTTGGCGTCTCGGCCATCTCCAGCGGTCGCGAAGGCTTTGGAACCCCCACCGGCCACTACAAAATCACCCAAAAAAATCCGAACCACGCCTCGAATCTCTACGGCGATTATGTGAGTCCCCAAGGCGATGTGCTTGTGAAGAATGTCGGTATCAAAAAAGATCCCATGCCGCCCGGCGCGCGCTTTGTGGGCTCGCCGATGCCTTATTTCATGAGGCTCGGACGCACCGCCGTCGGCCTCCATCAGGGCTTCCTGCCCGGCGTCCCCGACAGCCACGGCTGCATCCGCATGCCCGAGCGCATGGCGAAAATCTTCTTCGCCCACGCGCCATCCGGCACCCCGGTGACCATCGTGGATTAACCCAGCCGGCGGCGGGACTCGAACCCGCACGCGCTGTGGTTAAAATCGGCGACTGCCCCTGCCATCCAATGCTCCCGAGTCTCATGGCAGCAAAATTCCACGACCACGAATCGATTGCATCGCATCACAATACAATCGAAGGTTTTTAGCCCCTCCTCCAACGCGACCACGCCGCCACCAGCCGAGGATTCCCCAATCGCGGATTGCGCCCGATCGCATTCTCGGTTGTAGTAGCCGGCCCAAGGGTCGCCTGATCATGCCGAACAACACCGAAAAAACTCCGCCAACCCTCGAGGCCGCGATGCAGCGGGTCTCCGAGATCGTTGCGTCGATGGAAAACGGCGACATGCCGCTCGAAAAACTTATCGAATCCTACGAAGAGGGAACCGGTCTTGTGAAAATGTGCCAGGAAAAACTCGACGCCGCCGAGAAGCGCATCCAGATCATCGCCCGCAACGCCCGCGGCGAAGCGTCACTGCAGGATTTCGACGCGGAAGCGAATTGATGAGTGGAGTAAACCCCGGCCCGCTGCTGGCCACCATTCAATCCCCCGCCGACCTCAAGGCCCTCTCCTCCGAAGACCTCCCCCGGCTCGCCCAGGAGATTCGCGACGAGCTTGTCCAGGTTCTCTCCAAGACCGGCGGGCACCTCGGGCCGAACCTCGGCGTCGTCGAGTTGACCATCGCCCTGCACCGCGTCTTCGACACGCCCCGCGACAAGTTTCTCTTTGATGTCAGCCACCAGGGCTATGTCCACAAACTCCTCACCGGGCGCCTCGACCGCTTTCCCACGATTCGCCAATACGAGGGGCTGAACGGCTTCCTGCTCCGCTCCGAGAGCGAGCACGATTGCTACGGCGCGGGCCATGCCGGCACCGCCCTCTCCGCCGCGCTTGGAATGGCCGCCGCCCGCGACCGCCTCGGCTCCGACGAGCATGTCGTGTGCGTCGCAGGCGATGCGGCCTTCACTTGTGGCGTTACTTTCGAGGCGCTCAACAATGTCGCCTCCACGACCAAGCGCCTCATCCTCGTTCTCAACGACAACGAGTGGTCGATCTCGAAAAATGTCGGTGCTGTCGCCGACTACCTGAACCGGATCGTCACCAACCCCGCCTTCGCGCACCTGCACGAAAATGCCGCAAAGTTTCTCGAATGGATCGGTGGAAAATCCGCGCGCAAACTCGCGCACAAGGCCGAGTCCGCCCTCAAAAACCTCCTCGCCCCGAGCGTCATCTTCGACGAACTCGGCATCCGCTACTACGGCCCGATCGATGGCCACGACACCGCGCTGCTCACCCAGACCTTCGAGTTTTTAAAAACCCAGAACGAGCCGGTCCTGCTCCACATCCTCACCACCAAGGGGAAGGGATACGCGCCCGCGCTCGAGAAGCCCGACAAATTCCACGGCCTCGGAAAATTCCACCTCGACACCGGAGAAACCGTCGCCTCCCCCACCCCGACCTACTCCGAACTCCTCGGCGAAAAACTCGCCGACTTCGCCGACACCAACAACAAGATCGTTGCCATCACCGCCGCCATGCCCACCGGCACCGGCCTCATCCATTTTGCAAAGCGCCACCCCGACCGGTGCTTCGATGTCGGCATCGCCGAGGAACACGCCGCGCTTTTCGCCTGCGGCCTCGCCACGCAGGGCATGAAGCCCTTTCTCGCCATTTACAGCACCTTCATGCAGCGCGCCTACGACATGATCATCCACGACATCGCGCTGCAAAACCTCAATGTCGCCCTCTGCATGGACCGCGCCGGCCTCTCCGGCGACGACGGCCCCACGCACCACGGCCTCTTCGACATCGGCTATCTCCGTCCCGTCCCCGGCATCCTCCACATGCAGCCCAAGGATGAAGCCGAATTCACCGACATGCTTTGGACGATCGCCCACCACGACGGCCCCGCCGCGATCCGCTACCCGCGCGGCGCCGGCACTGGAGCCATTCCAGCGAAAAAACCCAAGCTTCTTGAAATTGGAAAATCCGAAGTCCTCCGGCACGGCACGCGCGCGGCGATCTTCGCCCTCGGCAACATGTGCGAACTCGCCCTCCCCGCCGCCGAGGAATTGGAAAAGCTCGGCATCTCCACGGCAGTCATCAACGCCCGCTGGATCAAGCCCCTCGACACCGCCACCATCGAATTCTTCGCCCGTGGCTGCGAAGTCCTTTGCACCATGGAAGACCATGTCCTCCACAATGGCTACGGCTCCGGCGTCCTCGAGCATTTGTCCGACCAAGGCATCAAAACCCCGGTCGTCCGCATCGGCTGGCCCGACGAATTCATCGAGCACGGCACCCTCCCGATCCTCCGCAAAAAACACGGCCTCACCGTGGAAGCCACCGTCGAAAAAATCCTCGCCCGCCTCGAGTCTCGCCAACCCGCCACCTCGATCTCACCGGCAGCCTGATTTTTTCAGCAACACCGGGCGCTCCACCTGCGAGGGCAAGCTGAGCTTTTTAGAAAATCCAACACCTTGGAGACTTTGGTATCGTTTCAAGGAAAGACTTCATCCCCCGCCGACAACAGGAGATGAAATCGCGCTTTTGAAACTTCGGATGCCCACAAGCAAAGCGGTTGAGAGGCTTTTTCTTTTGTTTTTCGACGCGGCATTCTAAACACACGCTTCTCATCCTGTGGCATCCAAGAAATCCAAATCCTCCCCGCCGCCAGCGGCACCAGCGCCAATGGCTCGCGGCGCCTCCACTGGCGAAATCCTCTCCTGGTGCGGCTTCACGACCATCCTGCTCGCCTGCATCGGGTATGTGCTTTTTCACGCGTTTCTGATCGATCAAGTCACGGTCCGTCTCTGCCGGGAGCTCGACGGCCCGAACGCCAAGCCCGCCGAAGTCCTCCCCGTGCCGCTCCTCGAGATTGCCTTTGACGGCTATGTCTGGAACCGCCACGCGGAGAAGCTTGGCGAGAATGGCGAGTGGCGCGTGCGATTCACCGACATGGACAACGCCCCCCACGGCCGCGAGGTGCATTGGAGCTCCGGCTTTGCGTGGTATCTCCGCGGGCTTGGGGAAATTTATCGCCACTACACCGGCGACACCCTGCGGAACAGCATCTTCCGAATGTCGATTTGGGCAAACCCGATCCTGCTGGTGATGGCCCTCGCGCTTTTTGCCACGCTTTCCGCACGGAGGTTCGGCCCCCTTTGCGGCTCGGTTCTCGCGATTGGAATGATCACCACCGCCTCGTTCTACGAAGGCTTCCTGCCCGCCTACCCGGACCACCACGGCATCACGGCCTTCGCGCTCATGGGCCTCATCTTCGGCATCGCGTGGGCCGGCGCCGGCTGGGTGCAAAAACCCGACGGCGCGGCCTTCCTTCCCCCGCGCTCGCTCAATCAAGCACGGCACGGAATG
>CAYOGR010000090.1:0-9159 GCA_964403605.1 uncultured Chthoniobacter sp. | reverse complement strand
TCCTCGATCGAGGTGACTCCTTGCGCGACGCGGTTCCAACCATCCTTGCGGAGCGGAACCATTCCTTCGCGGATCGCAAGTTCGCGGAGTTCGGAAGCCGGGGCGCGGCGCTGGATGAGTTCCTGCAGGCGTGAACTCATCATGCAAATCTCGAAGAGGGCCGTGCGGCCGGCATAGCCGGTCTGGCGGCATTTTTCGCAACCGACCGGGCGGCGGATCTTATCGGCCCACTCGAGCGGGAAGCCGATTTCCTCCAAGCGCTCGGGGCTGTATTTTCCCGATTGGCAGCAGTGGGGACAAAGCCGCCGCACAAGGCGCTGGGCGATGAAGGCGCGCACAGAGGAGCCCACTAGAAACGGCTCCACGCCCATGTCGAGGAGACGGGTGATGCCGCCGACGGCGTCGTTGGTGTGGAGTGTGCTGAAAACGAGGTGGCCGGTGAGCGCGGCGCGGATGGCGATTTCGGTCGTTTCGAGGTCGCGCATTTCGCCGACCATGACGACATTCGGATCGCCGCGCAGGATGCTGCGGAGTGCGGTGGCGAACGAAAGGTCGATCTCGGGTTTCACGGCGATCTGGATCACGCCGTCGAGTTTGTTTTCCACGGGATCCTCGATGGTGACGATGCGCCGTTCCTTCACATTCAGGCAGCTGAGGAAGGTGTAGAGCGAGGTGCTCTTGCCGCAGCCGGTGGGGCCGGTGACGAGGATGATGCCATTTGGGCTCGAGATGAGATCGCGGATGCGCTTCTCGTTGGCGGGATCGAGGCCGAGGCTCGAGAAATCGAACCGCTGCTGGCCGAGGAGGCGCAGGCTGACATTCTCGCCGTGGACGCAGGGGATCGTGGCGACGCGCACATCGATCGGCTGTCCCGCGATTTCGAGGGCGATACGGCCGTCCTGGGGTCGGCGGCGCTCGGCGATGTCGAGGCCGGACATGATTTTCAGGCGGGAGGTCACGGAGTCCTGGAGCATTTTGATCCGCTGGGGAACGGGAGCCTCGTGGAGAACTCCGTCGATGCGGTAGCGAATGCGGAGATCCTGGCCGAGGGGCTCAAAATGAATATCGGTCGCGCCTTGTTGAAGGCCTTCCCGGAGGATCTGGTTCACAAACTTCATCACCGAGGCCTCGGAGTCGTCCTCATCCACCACGGTGACCTCCTCCTGCACACCGCCAGGAAGGTCATCCTCGCGGCCCTCGAGGAGTTCCTCGAAGGTGTCGGCACCGACGCCGTAGGTGGTTTTTAAAATTTCGACCAGGCGGCGGCGGGTCGTCATGACGGGCCGCACCGGGCCGCGCCACTGCTGGGTTACGGCCTGCCAAGCGGCGTAGTCGAAGGGATCGAAGGTGAGAAGACGCATTTCGCCGCCGTCGATGGCCGCTTCGGGAATGACGATCTGGCCAAGCGCGAGACGGGCGGGAAATTTATCGCGGACATGTTCGATGGGCTGGACATCGGGCTCCTCGCGCCACGGGATATCGAGCCATGAGGCGAGGCTTTTCAGAAAATCTACCTCCCGCACGAGCTGCGAATCCAGCAGGGCGGCGACGGGCGAGCGCTGGGCGAAGGCCGCGCGCCGCAAAACCTCCCGGCATTTTTCCGTCTCGCTGCAACCGGCGTCCCGCGCCAATTGCAGGAGGTCCTCAGTCATATTGTTCATTGGTCCAGGGCCACTTGAATTTGTTCTTTTTCTCGGGCGGCAGCGGGGTGGGTTTCCACACGGCGGGCGGATGGGTCTGTTCGGCGATCGGGGCGGTCATTTCCAGGCCCTCGCGGCCGAGAGGCGAGCGGTCGGCCTCGTAGGCGCTGGCCTTGGTGAGTTCGTGGTTCGAATCGACGACGAACGGCTGGATCATGACAATGAGTTCGTATTTCTGGTTTTTGCGCTGGGTGCGGCCGCCGAGGAGGGTGCCGAGCACGGGAATCTCGGAGATGTAGGGCATGCCTTCGCGGCCAAGCTCCTTGTCCTCGGTGATGAGGCCGCCGAGGACGATTGTATTGCCGTTTGGAACCCGGACGCTGGTGGTGATCTCCTGGGTGGAAATGATGGGCACATCGTTTCCGGAAATGTTGTCGGTGCCGATGATGTTGTCGTTTGTTTGGGCGATGATGAGGTTGACCTCGCGATCCGAGTTGATGAGCGGGATGACCTCAAGTTTGAGGACGACATCCTGGTATTGGATGTTCGAGGTGATCGCGGAGTCGTTGCCGGCACTTCCTCCACCGGTCGCGGTGGTGAGGGATTGGGTGGGGACGGGCACTTTTTGGCCCGAGAGGATGGTGGCCTTGCGGTTGTTGGTCGTGTAAACCACCGGCCGGGAGAGGGTGCGGAAGCGGCGCGTGGCCTCGAGGAAGCGGGCATAGACATCCACCGAGTCGGCGATGGTGCCGTAAATCGAAAGACCGGCCAGCGAGGCAAGGGCGGGGGAGAGAGACCCGGGATTGACGATGCTTGCGGGGCTTGGAATGAACGGATTGTTTCCACCCGGAAGAATGCTGGGAGCGAGCGAGGTGGCGGCAAGGCCGCTGGTATCGGAATTGCCGAGGAAGTTGTTGAGAGGACGAAATCCCTCGGTGCGGATGAGGTAGTTCACGCCGTAGTCCACATCCTTGTCGAGACGGAGCTGGCCGATGACGACGGCGAGGTAGACTTGCTTGGGCCGCTGGTCGAGGAGGTCGAGAATCTGCTTGGCACGGAGCTTCGCCTCGGGTGGGCCGTAGACTATTATGCTGTTCGAGTTGTTGTCGCCGATGATCCGGATCTCTCCGATGGTGATGGCTTGGGGTGTGCCTTGCTGGGATTCATCGGAAAGGCGATCAGGTTTGTTGGCACCGCCGGAACTTGAAGGGCCACCGGAGTTGTTCGAGCCACCGGAGTTCGTGAAAGGGTTGGTGCTGCCACCGGAGGATTGGTCGGTGGAGCCGGTTTTCTCCGACTCGGCATCCGCGAGCATGTCGCCCAGAACCGAAAAAATATCGTTCACGGGGACATAGTCGAGAACCCGCACAAAGGGCTGCTCGAAATTCGCGGCCGAATCGAGCTTGCCGATGACCTCGCGCACATAGCGGAAATTTTCGACACGGGTCACGACCAGGACGCGGTTTGTGCGTTTGTCGGCGACAAACTTCGCCTTGCCGGAAATGAGGCGGTTTTCGTAGCGGGCGCTCGACGCACCACCTTCGACGGCCTGCGGTGCCGGGGGTTGACCGCCCTGGGGGGCCTGCGATGGCGCGGAGGCCTGCGAGCCTTTTCCCGATTCCTCGGTGCCGAACATGTCGTCCAGGATCTCCACGACGCGTTCGGAGCTGGCGCGCTCGAGTTGGATGAATTCCGTGACGACCTGCGCGGGCTCGACATCGATGAGTTCGAGAATGCCCAGGGCCTTGCGAATGACCGGGGTCTTGTCCGTGATGATGAGGGCGTTTGTATTCGGGACGGGAACCAGCGAGCCGTAGGCGTTGATTTGCACGACGCCTTGGATGACGGCCATCGCCTCCTCGGGTGAAAGGAAGTTCAGCGCCTTGTAGAAACTCGCCACCTTGTCGCCATCCGGCGGGAGTTCCGAGAGGGAGTTGTAAAGCGGCAGGCCCTCGGTGCGGGGCGCGCGGCTGGGGCCGAGGATTTTGACCGTCTGATCGTCCACGGGCACGATGCTGTAGTTGTTCATCAAAAGGGAGCTTTCGATGATCGCGATGGCATCCTCGCGGGTAACCGGCTTGGCGATGAGGATCGAGAGTTCGTTACCCGCGAGGTTCGAGTCGCGGATGATGCGCTTGCCGGTGAGGGTTTCGTAGAAGCTCAGGATATCGAGAACGGAATTTCTGGGAAAGGTGAGGCTGACATTCTCGACGGGGTCCTGGCGTGGCCGCGGAGGAGGGAGCGAGGGCGTGACGGGCGAGCCGGGAGGGAGGATTTGGGGTGGAGCGGGCTGGGCGAGGGCGCAGGTGGCGATTGCCAAAAACAGCGAGGCTTGGAGCGGGATGGATCGGATTTTCATTGGCCGGGAATGGGCTGGGCGGCGGGTTGTTGACCGGAGATGACACGGCGGCGGATCACGCGCCGGGGCGGTTGGGAGTTCGAATTATTGCCGGGTTGGATGGCGGCTTGTTGCTGTCCTGGAACGGCACCGGGCTGTGGCATGGGCGGTTGCGGGGGGATTTGCTGACCTGGCGCGGCGGCTTGCATGGGCATCGGTTGTCCAGCCGGAGCGGCGAAGGAGGTTTCCGAAAAACGGATTTCCGCCCGCTGGCCTTCAATTTGCACGGTGGCCCGCAGGTTTTTCGGGTCGGGATCCTGGAAAATTTCAACAAGGCGATCTTTCGACTGGTTCGCGGAGTCCTCGATTTTCTCGAGCATGAGCCTGTTTTGGGTGTTTTTATCGAAAACGAAAACCACTGGTTGATCGTTGATGGTCGCCATGCCGGTGAGAAAAAAACGATCGGCCGCCGGGGCGCTTTCCTCGGCGGTCGGTAGCGAGAACGGCGAGCGGTCGAGGAGCGATTTGAAACGATCCATCGACCTTGGCTGCAGCCAGGGTTCGAGATCCGCCGCCGGGGCCAACGGGGAAGCCAGAAGAAGAAACAAGAGGGCGCGTAGGGATTTCATCAGGGTTCCGAGGCTGGCGCGGTTGGCGCACGGTAGTATTGGCGGACAACCAAGTCCATAATGACATTCGGTGGCTCGTTGTCGCTGCGGATCATCATTTTGTCCACCGCGCGCCAGGCTTGGGGATTTTGGAGTGCAAAGAGCAGGGAGGCCACGCCGGCAAAAGGGCCGGTCAGTTTCACTTGGAGGATCGCGCTCGGGCCCGCCGCCGAGTCCTCGGGGGGAAGGAGGGTTTCCTCGACGAGCTTGAGGTTGGATTTTTCAGCCAGTTCCCTCACCGCATTCAGCAGGCTGGTGCTCGCCTGGTCGCCGGTGGCGGAGGGGGCGGGGTTTTGCTCGATCCAATCGCGGGCCGTCTGGAGCGCTTCGGCGGCGCTGATCCAGGATTCGCCGGCGGCAATCGCGGAGCGGGTCTGGGCGATATCCGCAACGAGCGCAGCCCGGTTTTGCATCCAGAGACGGAGGGCCAGAAGGTTCGCCGCCAGGAAAACCGCGGCGACAAACACGATCAGCAGACGCTGCTCACTCTTCGCCAGACTTCGCATCGGGTTGCACTCCTTCCATTTCAAACCGCACCTTGTTCCGCCCGGCCAACTGCGGCTGGCGGCTTGTCCAGTCGTAGTCCTGCAGCATCGGGACTTTTTTTACTTTTTCAAAAAACTCGTAGGCCTGGGAGACATCGGACGCCTCTCCGGTGATCACCAACCGGCCCTGATCGTAGTTGTATTGCGTGAGGCGCACCTGCTCGCCGGGAATCTGCGAGGCAACGGCGTCGAGTTGGTCGATCGCGAAGGCGCTTGGATCGACAGCGGTCCGGAGATCATTCCAGCTGGAAACCATTCGCTGGGATTCGGTGGCTGCGGCTTCCATCGAGGCAAGTTTCGCCGAAAGGTTGTGAAGTTGGATTTTCCGAACCGCCAAATCCGCAGCCACCCCCAGCAAAATCACGGCGTAGACCGCCATCCCCACGACGGCAAAAAGGCCGAGCTTGCGCAGGCGTCCGCGCCGGTCGATCTCCACCCGCGCCGAGGGCGGAGCGGGATTGCTCGGTGTCCCCGTAGGCTTGGGGGCCGGCGGGATTTCCTCCAACTCCCAATCGATCCGAAGCGCATGGCCCAGGGCCTCGCATTCCTCCTTGGTGAATTTCCCGACGATCCGCAACCGGGCTGGCCGACGCTCCAGGACCCCCTCGGCATGCAGACGCAACGCCGTCCGCAAAAGCGCTCCGCAAAAGGCAGGCCCGGACGAGTTCTCGCCCGACGAGGCAAAAAAAACACATTCGCCATCGCGGTAAAAAGCAAAGCAAAGGTCGCCGAGTTCGCGCCAGACGACGAGATCCGCCCCGCCGGAAGGAATCAGCCTTGCAGGAAACTCGAAGCTCTCCGCCTTTTTGAAAAACTCCGCCACATCGGGGTCGTCCACCGAGGCCAGAGCGAGAACGAGCGAGCGCCCCTCTGCTTTCAGAACGGGCAGGCAATTCAGTTCCGCGTTTTTGCGCAGCAGGTGGCGACTCGTCAGTTCCAAGTCCGCCAACTCGCGGGAATCACCCTCCGCAGCAACCCAGAGCGGGACAGCCAGAATGCTACGCGTCGGAAGCGCCAGCAGGAGATGACGAAAAGCCCCCAGCGCCTTGCCCGAAATCCCGCTTTCGAGCCTTCCTGTCCCAGAGAGATTCCAAAGCTCCCAGGTTTCCGGACCGGGACGGAGAATGGCATCGGGCGCGTGTCGGCTCATCGCTCCTCCCAACTCATGATCTGGCCGGGGGAACCGACCGGGGCGACCACGACGATTTTATGGCGAACTCCGTAGCAATATCCCGTGCTCTCGATGCGGCGGATGTCTCCCGAGGTGTCGAAAAAACCCAGAAGCGCCGCGCGCTGGCGCGAATCCGCCCCCAAAAAATCGGCCGCTGCTTCGACGGACGCGATTTTCTCGTCGTCATCCGTGCCTTCGATCCCGTCCAATCCGGCGCGAACCTCCAGAAGCGACTGGATTTGCACTGGCGTAAGAAAGGCTAGTTCCGCAAGCATGGGCTCCTTGGCATGTTGGATACTGATCTTGCCTGTATACCAGATGGTGAAATAGTCCTGCCAGTTCTGCTTTTCGGCGAGCACGGGAGAGAGGTTCATCACGGCCTCCATCTCGCGGATGTGGCGGAACGGGCGGTTGGCGGGGTAGCCTGGCCGACCGGCGCGCTCGTATTCGCCGCGCTCCGCGCCCTTGAGCGAGAGAAAGTCATCTCCATCGATCCAATCGGTCAACCCGTCGATCGCCGCCTCGGCCGCCTCCAACTCGACACCCCAGCCCTCGAAGAGCCTGGAAAAAACCAACCGGTTGGCCTGCTCGATCCAGAAGTTCGGGTTGATCTTCGCCGCCTCGTTCTCGAGGCGCACCTCGTAGCCCTCGCCGTCGGGACTTCCGCTGCGAAGCAGGGGATCGCCGGGCTTCAACGCCGGATTCAAGCCAAGCGCGATTCCGCTCAACGCCATCTGCCTCGCCACAAAACGCCGCTCCGCGCGCGACTCGCTCTCCAGCCAATCACCAACCACCCCCGCCAGAAGAACCACCATCCCGCCGAGGAACGCGATGCTCCAAAGAACAAGCGGCAGCGCGATGGCTCGATGGTTGAGGTCAGGGCGCATTGGGCGTGGGTGTCGGGGTGGGATTTTCCGAAGCGGGAGGCGTCTGCGGCGGTGCGGCCAAGGGCGGAATCCAAAATTGCAGATCGATGACGCTTCCCGGCAGATCGATGTATTCGAAGCGCAGCCTCACCGATTCGGGCCGACCGCTTCCTTCCGGCCATTCCTCGAGCCACTCCCCCTGACGCCAGAAAGACCACGCGACTTTTTCAACCCCGGGCAGAAGGGGAATCCACGCGCCTTGATCCATCAAGCGGTCGTAGTCGATGCCTTGGATGTTCGCCGGCACGAGCAGGATCGAGAACGCCCTCGTGCCGTCCGCCCTGGGCCTCGCCGACAAAATCAACGAGCCGCCCCCGAGGCTGGCCACACCGAAAGTCCCCGTCGTTTCCGAAAAAACCAACTCCGGCACCGACGCCCCGGAGCCCGCCTTGCCGAACCTCAGGAAAAGCGTTGCGTCGGCGGGAAGATTCAAAAACGCATCGCGTGTGATCCTCACAAAGGCCTCCAACCGCCGGGAGCCCGCCTGTTCGGCCAGCGTGGCCTTTGTGCTTTCCAGCGCCGCGGCCGTGATCGAGTAAACCGCCCCGCTGAGCAGGCCAAGGATCATGAGTGCGAGAATGACCTCGAAAAGCGTGAAGGCGGCGATGTGGACGCTTTTTTTTCTCATGGCCGGAAAACCAAGATCTCCGCGCGCTCCTTGCTCCCGCCGCGCCCGAGTTCCGCGACGACCTGGAGTTTCCACATGCCTGGAATGATCTGGCCGTTGGTATCGGTGAGTTCGACTTGCTCAAAAGTCTCGACCACCGAGATGCCGTTGTTGGTTCGGCCGTCGATCTCGCGCCGGCCGTCCAGCGGCGGATCGGTCATCGCCGCCGCGAGCCGCGACTCGATCATAAATCTGGCCAGCGCCCGCTCGCGCGCGCCCAGGGCCGCTTCCACAGCCGATTGGAGTGCGATCGCGAGACCCGTCACCGCGATGGCAAAGACGCCCAGCGCGACCAAAACCTCGAACAAAGTGAAGCCCCGCCTAGTCATCGGTTGGAAGCAGCTGCGCGGTGAGCGGATCGAATGGAAGAACCACCGACTCCTCATCCCCCGTCAATTTCAGTGCCATCGGCTCGCTCAGGCCCGCGCCGTTGAATTCCCAAAACTCCCCGCGCTCCGGGCGGCGGAAGCGCGTTTCCGTGAAGCGCCGCACCTGGAGCTTCCATCCTTTCGGAAGTTCCGCAGCGGGAATCCCGGGAATCTTTGAAACCAAGCCCCGCTCATCCAACCCGAGCCGCCTTGCCTCGCCGGTCTCAAGCGCGCTGGCATGCGCCGCTTGCACGGTTTGCTCCACAAGTTTGGAAACACGCTCCACCTCGGATTCGCGGAAGGAATCGGTCACGAGCGGAACCGAAATTCCCAGCAGGACCGCCACGATCCCGAGAGCGAGGAGTATCTCGAAAAGCGTGTAGCCCCCGGTCCTCTCAATCCTTGCCGGAGTCGTCATCGCTCTCCTTGCCATCCGGTCCGAGCGAGTAGAGATCGAAGCCGCCGTCCTTGCCGGGATTGCGATAGACATATTCGTTGCCCCAAGGATCGAGCGGCACCTCTTTCATCAACTGCTTCCAGCGCCGAGGGCGCGGCTCGGTGGTTGGCTGGTTGACCAGCGACTGGAGGCCCTGCTCGGTGCTCGGCATCCGGTAGTTCAACATCTCGTAGGTGCGGAGTTGCATTTTGATCGCCTCGATGTCGCTCCCGACCCGCTGCTCCTTGGCCACATCGATATTTCCCGCCAGCATGTAAATCGCCGAGCCCACCAGCACCGAAATGATGCCCAGCACGAGCATGATCTCGAAAAGCGTGTAGCCTGCCTTTGCAAAGCGACGCCCGTCCCGGCGCTCCAAGAAATTTCTCATGGCGGCATT
>CAYOGR010000089.1:6112-9306 GCA_964403605.1 uncultured Chthoniobacter sp. | reverse complement strand
TTATGAGAACAACGGTAACGCTCGATCCTGATGTCGAGAAACTGATTCACGAGAAGCAATACCTCACGAAAAAGTCATTCAAGGCCGTGCTTAACGATGCGATTCGATCCGCCCTCCGCCCCACACGAAAAAAACTCCCCAAGTTAATGCCGCCATCGCCAATGGGCCTGCGCACGGGAATCGATCCTCGCGATCTGGCTGGACTCGCTGATGATCTGGAGGCCGAAGCGTATCTCAAAACCGCAGCCCGTCCGCGCTGAAGCATGGTCATTCCAGACGCCAATATTCTCCTCTACGCCACCGATCAGAATTGCGCCGACCACGAGACCGCGCTCGCATGGTGGTCGGAAACTCTTCAAGCAGGTGAGGAAGTCGGGCTCTGTGCGGTTGTTGCCTTCGCCTTTGTGCGGCTTTCCACAAACCGCCGGGTTTTTCTGCAACCGCTCTCGGTGAAGGATGCGTGTGCCCGTGTGGAGAACTGGCTGGAGTTTCCAAATGTAACCTGGCTCGACTCGAAGGCCGAGGATTTCGCCACAGGCTCGAAGCTTCTGGAAACCGCAGGCACAGCAGGAAACCTCACCACCGATGCCCAGATCGCCGCGATCGCCCAGCGCATCGGCGGCACCGTCATTTCCTGCGACCAAGATTTCGCCCGTTTCCCGGGAATCAATTGGCGCGACCCGCTTCGGTAAATGGCCAGTCGCCCTTCCCCTTTTTAAAATTAACGGCCCAGAATTTTCTGAATCCGGGAGTGTAAATCGCGAGAGGCGCTGAGGATTTTTTGGAGATCGGCCAAATCCTCGGGGCGGTTTTGAGAGCGCTCGGCGAGGATTTCGGCGTAGCCGATTATCGCGTTGAGCGGAGTAAGAAGGTCGTGGCTAAGACTCGCAAGCGAGGAAACATCGGGATTCCCGGGCGAGGAATTGGGTTTCGCGCCCGCGAGGAGTGCATCGATTTTTCCAATCAGGCGTTCGAGATCGACCGGCTTGGTGTCGTAGTCGTCACAACCCGCGGCGAGGCATTTTTCGCGGTCGCTCTCTGAGGTTTCTGCGGTGAGGGCGATGACGGGTATTCGTGCGGTGCCAGGGTCGGCCTTGATGTGTCGCGTCGCGGTCCATCCATCCATGACCGGCAGGCCCATATCCATCAACACGAGGTCGGGTGATTCGGAGCGCGCCTTGGCGACCCCCTCTGCGCCGTCGACCGCGATGACCACCGCGTAGCCCCGCTTCGTCAAACGGCGGGAGAGCATGTCGCGGTTCATTTCGTTGTCCTCGACGAGAAGGATTTTCTTCACGGCCTCAAACAAGCAAATCGTCACCGGCCCGGCAAGTTCCACTCTTGGCGCGCCGCGTCTGGCGGTGCTAGGTTTACAGCCCAATGCAACCTGCGCCCGTCACAAAATACCGGCCGTTTCCCCAGGTGGACTTGCCCGACCGCCAATGGCCCAGCCGCGTGCTCAGCCATGCTCCGATTTGGTGCAGCGTGGATTTGCGCGATGGCAACCAGGCGCTCGCCCAGCCGATGAGTGTCGAGGAGAAGCTCGAGTATTTCGAAATGCTCGTCGGGATCGGCTTCAAGCAGATCGAGATCGGTTTTCCCTCCGCCTCGCAGATCGAGTTCGATTTTTGCCGCCGCCTTATCGAGGAGGATCGCATCCCCGCCGATGTCTCGATCCAAATCCTCTGCCAGTGCCGCGAGGATTTGATCACCCGCTCGCTCGAGGCCCTCAGCGGCGCGCGGAACATCATCTTCCATCTCTACAACTCCACTTCGCCGAAGCAGCGCGACTATGTCTTCGGTGCCACCCGCGAGCAGATCGTCGGCATCGCCACGCACGCCGTTTCGTTTTTGAAAAAATCGATGCAGCCGCTCGTGGATTCCGGCTCGCGCATCCAGCTTGAATACTCGCCGGAGAGCTTCACGAGCACGGAACTCGATTTCGCCCTGCAAATCTGCGAAGCCGTCACCGATGTCTGGCAACCGACACCCGATAACAAAATCATCCTTAATCTCCCCGCCACGGTCGAATACGCCACGCCGAACATCCATGCCGACCAGATCGAGTGGATGTCTCGCCGCCTCACCCGCCGCGACCTCACGATCCTCTCACTCCACACCCACAACGACCGTGGCACCGGCACTGCCGCCACGGAACTCGGCCTGCTCGCGGGTGCGGACCGCGTGGAGGGAACCCTCTTCGGCGTCGGCGAGCGCACTGGCAATCTCGACATCGTCACCGTCGCGCTGAATCTCTACACGCACGGAATCCATCCCGGCCTCGATCTCAGTCGGCTCAATGCCATCCGCGAGGTTTATGAGCGATGCACCCGCATGGAGGTTCACCCGCGCCACCCCTACGCCGGTGACCTGGCGTTTACGGCCTTCAGCGGATCGCACCAGGACGCCATCAAAAAATCCTGGGCCCGCCAGAGTCCCGGCCAGCCTTGGGATGTGCTCTACATTCCCATCGACCCCGCCGATGTCGGCCGCAGCTACAAAGCGATCGTCCGTATCAATTCACAATCCGGCAAGGGTGGCGTCGCCTATGTTTTGGAGAACGAATTCGGCTACCAGCTTCCCAAGGGCCTGCAGAAGGAACTCGGCCGCCTCGTCAACACCGTCTCGGATGAAAAAGGCACCGAACTCGAGCCTCAGGAGATTTTCGAGTTGTTCCAAAAAACCTTTGTCGTCCGCAGTGGGGCCGTCCGCCTTGAGGAATTCCGAGCCATCGAGCGTGGCGAGCGGGTTACGGTCGAAGCCGATCTCGAAATCGGTGGAAAAATCCACACCACCCGTGGCGCTGGCAATGGCCCGATCGCCGCGTTTGTCGATTGCCTCGCGAAAACCCCGCTCCCGCCCGTCGAGATTCTCAACTACTCCGAGCATTCCCTCGGAGCTGGGGCCGACGCCCGCGCGGTGAGTTACATCGAGATCAAAGCTCCCGGCAACCGTGTCCTCTACGGCGTGGGCAGCGACACGAACATCGAACTCGCCTCGATCCACGCGATCATCAGCGCCCTCAACCGAGCCCTCGCCTGACCCATGCGCCAATACCGTCCCGATGTCGAACGCCAGAAACTGCTCTACTCGCGGATGAAATCCCGCGCCCTCCTCCGCCGTCTACAAGGCAAGCCGCCCATCAACACCGCCCTCGCCGAAGGCCGCCCGCAAATCCCCGACAACTCCGAGCC
>CAYOGR010000089.1:0-6012 GCA_964403605.1 uncultured Chthoniobacter sp. | reverse complement strand
CCATCAACACCGCCCTCGCCGAAGGCCGCCCGCAAATCCCCGACAACTCCGAGCCGTGGCTGCCCGAAGTGAACTGCATCGGTGACGCAATGTGGATTTCGGATCGGATTAAAGAGGACATGGAAAAATGGAAAATCTCACAGGCTCTGATCGACTGATTCATCAAATTGCGGCGAGATGCCGAGTCTTGGCTTTGGGCGGGCTAGCCGTAATTTCCCATGGACTTGGCCGCAATACACATGATGCCGACATTTGGGTGGAACCGATGGAAAGCCCAGAGGTGTGGGCATCAATTGTCGGTCCTTTTGTTTATTCCACGCCATCTGCCAAACCAGTGGCCATCGCTGTTTGGGAGCCGATTCCCGAAAAGAATCTCGCTGAGGTGATCGCCGAGGACGGAGTTTTCAGAATTAATGGCTTGGATCGCCCCCTCGACATTTTCCGGAAACCCAACGAACTCCCGATCGAGGAGTTCGAGTCGGTTTGGTTGCGCGCGAAGCCACTCCGTGACGGCACCCGACTGCCTGATGAGATCGATCTTCTCATGACCAAGCAACTCACCGGCCGCGACAAGGACGCCATGGATATCGCTTTTCTCGAGAACAAGGCCGAGAAGGCATACCTCATCGAGCTTCCCGCTGCCACAGAGGTTCGCGCCCTCGAAATGCTTGAGCGTTTTTTGACCCCTAAAGTCGCCGAGACCGCGCTGTCACATTCCGCCGTGCCCGTGCGCCAAAAGGCCCTGTCTTTCCTTCGCGAGCTCGCTGCAGAAGGCGATCCCTTCGCCGCCGATATCCTCAAAAACCTCCCCTCCTGACCCCATGATTCTCGTCGTCGGTGCAGGCTTGTCGGGTTTGTCCTGCGCGATTTCGCTCCACCGCGCGGGGCGGGATTTTCTTCTCCTCGATGCCGCGTCGCAGGTCGGGGGTCGTCAACGCACGACACATCGCGACGGCTTCACGCTCGACCACGGATTCCAAGTCGTCCTCAGCTCCTACCGCGCGGTCTCGGAAGTCGTCGATATTCCCTCCTTGAAACCCCGCTGGTTCGAGTCCGGCGCGTTGATCCACCACTCCGGCAAATTCTCCCGCCTGGCGAGCCCGCTTGAAAATCCTCTCGTCGCCGTTGCAAGCGATGCTTTGCCGTTCGGCGACAAACTCAGACTCGCCCGCTTGGGCGCCGAAGTCCTCCTCGCCTCCGACCGCAATCTCCTCGCCGGCTGTGCTTCAACGGGTGACCTCTCCACTCGGGAGTTTCTGAGGCAGCGCGGATTTTCCGACCAATTCCTCACCCGATTTGCGCAGCCTTTCTTCGGCGGTGTCCTGCTCGACAACGACCTCGCCACCAGTGCCGCGTTGTTCCGGTATTACCTGAAAAAATTTGCCACTGGCCGCGCTTGGATACCCGCTGCCGGCATACAGGCCCTCCCCGAAGCCATCGCCCGCCAAATCCCACCCGAAAAACTTCGCCTGAACTCCAAAGTCACCGCCCTCGATGGCAGCCGGGTCATTCTCGAATCCGGTGAAAACCTCCCTTTCACGCGTCTCGTATTGGCCCTGGACGAACCCTCTCTGAACAAAATCCTCCGCCTTCCTCCGCCGCCCGAGCCTCGCGGCGTGGCTGTCGTTTATTTCAAAACCAAAACCTCCCTCTACATCCGACCCTGCCTGGTTCTTCCCGAGGGAGCGACCCGTCGCGTCCGCCATTTCGTCCAAGTCACCAACATCGCCCCCGAATTTGCTCCGTCAGGATTTCATCTCGTCTCCGCTTCCGTTCTGGATTTCCAGGGCCTGACACCCGCCCAACTCGCCGCCGAGGCCGCCGCAGAGATCGGAGCGATTTTTCCCCCCGCGCGAACGGCCCTCACCCACTTGGACACCCTTGTCGTTCCCAACGCCGTCCCCGCGCAACCACCCGGTTTCGCCTCCAAGCCTCCGCTCTCCCTTCCGGCGAATGTCCTCGCGTGCGGTGATTGGAAAAATGGCGCCAGCATTCAAGCCGCCATCCAATCCGGCCTCCATACCGCCCGAGGCCTTGCCGCCGATAGCTGACTTGACTTTCCTGCGCGGATGCCATATCGAGTATGGCATGAAAATGACAATGCACATCGACGAGGAATTGCTCGACAGGGTCGTGAAAAGGTTCGGCTGCGAAAGCAAGACCGAGGCCGTCGAAATGGCCCTCAAGGAAATGGACAGGAAGGCAAGGTTCCGGGACATGGTGAAGACCGGACTTGGCCTCACACCCGACGAATTGAGGAACGCCGTGGATCCCGACTACGATGTCCTCTCCCTCCGGGTCGCGGAGCCTCCTCCCGCCTACGGTTCCAAGAAAGCCCGGGGGAATAAAAAATGACCGCCACCGTGCTGGTGGACAGCAATGTTTACATCGGCCTCCTCCGCCGGGGACTCGATCCCGTCGAGATCCTCGGCGGCTGGATCGGTCATGGCGATCTCGCCACATGCGGAATGGTTCGCCTCGAGGTCGAGCGCGGTCTCAAAATCGAAAAAATCCGCCGTCGAGTGGGCGGTTTCTTCGATGTCCTGATCAATGTTCCCACGACCAACAAAATCTGGGAGCAGGCCGCGAGCACCGCTTGGTTGCTCGGCCGAAGCGGCATCACCTTGCCTGCTCAAGACATTCTCATCTCCACCTGCGCCCGCGAGATCGGCGCTGCCGTTCTCACCGACGACAAGCATTTCGACGAGTTTCCAAGCCTGCAAATCTTCAAGCCCGCCGAGGAGTTCGAGGATTGGTAAAGAAGATACCCTTGAAGAGCAGGCCTATAAAATTGAGGACCTGATCTTGAAGAGTGTGTTTATGAACAGCTCCGCCGAAAAAAGCATCGCCCCCCCGCAGGTCTGAAGAGGGGTCAGGCTCCGCCTCTACGATTGGCGAGGATTTGCTCGTAAAGTTCATAAACGACATCCCGCGTATTCGCGTAGTCGAGCAGGATTTCCCGGGGGCTGGTTTGCCGGAACAGAATGCGAATGCCTCCAACCCGCAATCGGCAGAATCCTTCCAGCGGACCTCTCAAGCCCTTGATGTCGCCGCGATTTTTCGAAAGACCACGGAGAGCAAGACGCACGCGTCTCTTGGTTTGAGGCGGCAGCGCGCAGAGCCAAGACGAAACCTGCTCAGAGGCCGAAATTTTCATCCGTCAGGTCGAGCACACGGTATTTGGTGGTTCCCGCATTGGCAGAGCGAACGGCTTTCATCGCGGCCGGATTTTCGAGGACATCCAGCGTTTCCAGCAAAGCCTCGAAATCCTCCACAGGCAAAACAACCACAGCGGGACGATTGCGGTTTGAAATCACAAACTTCGTTCCGGAGCGGCAGAGCTTGGGGAGTTGGGCCTGAGCCTCTTTGATATTGTAGGTAGAAGGCATGGTGATTGTCTATACAACGGGGATGCGCCCGCCGCAACAATTCACGCCTCGCACTGCGACCGGCACGAACCTGTTGCGCTTGGCTTGCTCCGGCGGGATACTCGCTCTTCATGTCATTTGAGCTCGATTCCAGTTTCGGTCCGCAGGGGGATCAGGGGCAGGCGATTTCGAATCTGGTGCGCTCGATCTCGGCCGGGAACCGTCACCAGACGCTGCTCGGCGTGACAGGGTCGGGCAAGACCTTCACGGTCGCAAATGTGATCCGCGACATCGGCCGGCCGACGCTGATCATGTCCCACAACAAGACGCTGGCGGCGCAGCTTTACAGCGAGTTCAAGCAGTTCTTCCCGCGCAACGCGGTGGAGTATTTCGTGAGCTATTTCGACTACTACCAGCCAGAGGCCTACATCCCGAGGTCGGACACCTACATCGAGAAGGATTCGTCGATCAACGAGGAGATCGAGCGCCTGCGCCTCTCGGCGGTGAGTTCGCTGCTCACGCGGCGCGATACGATCATTGTGGCGAGCGTGTCGTGCATCTACGGCCTGGCCTCGCCGGAGGATTTCCTGCAAATGCTCGTGACGATCCGCCCGGGCCAGCAAATGACGCGCGAGGCGTTTCTGGCAAAGATCGTGGAGATGCTCTACGAGCGGAACGACATCGCGTTCGGCCGGGGAAAATTCCGGGTGCGCGGCGATGTGGTCGAGGTGCATCCGGCTCAAAACGAGGACACGGCCATTCGCGTGGAGTTTTTCGGCGATGAGATCGAGCGCATCAGCGAGTTTGATCCCCTCACGGGGAAAACCTCGGCGACGCTTACGACCTTCACTCTTTTTCCGGCGAAGCAATTCGTGACGCCGCACGACAAATTGCGAATTGCGATCGCGGCGATCCGTGGGGAATTGGATGCGCGGGTGGCGGAGTTCGAGCGCGAGGGGAAACTGATCGAGGCCCAGCGGATCAAGATGCGCACCGAGTTCGATCTCGAAATGATGCAGGAGATGGGCTTCTGCAGCGGCATCGAGAACTACTCGCGCCATCTCACGGGCCGCCCACCGGGTTCGAGGCCCTACACACTTTTGGACTTCCTCCCGAAGGATCATTTGCTCGTGATCGACGAGTCGCATGCCACGGTGCCGCAGATCGGCGGGATGTATTCGGGTGACCGCTCGCGCAAGAGCGTGTTGGTGGATTACGGCTTCCGCCTGCCAAGCGCGCTCGACAACCGGCCCCTGAATTTCACCGAGTTCATGGAGACGGCGAACCAGCTCGTGTATGTGAGCGCCACGCCGGGAGGGTTTGAGCTGAACAACAGCATCGTCGGCAACACCGGCTGGATTCCCAATCCCGAGAACAAATTCAGCGAGGGCGGGAAAACGAACGACCTGCGGCGTTTCCTCACGGCCAAGGCGGCCGATTTGAACCTCGCCACGCCCGGGGCGCCGTTGATCGTGCAGCAGATCATTCGGCCCACGGGATTGCTCGATCCGAAAATCACGGTTCGTCCGCTGAAAGCACAGATCGACGAAACGATCGAGCTTTGCCGCCGCCGCATCGAATGTGGCGAGAGGGTTTTGATCACCACGCTCACCAAGAAAACCGCCGAGGATTTGGCCGACTACCTTCGTGAGATCGGGCTGAAGGTGCGCTACCTGCACAGCGACATCGACACCATCGAGCGCGTGGAAATTTTGAGAAACCTCCGCGCCGGCGAATGCGATGTTTTGGTCGGCATCAACCTCCTCCGCGAAGGGCTCGATTTGCCCGAAGTCTCGCTCGTTTGCATCCTCGATGCCGACAAGGAAGGCTACCTGCGCAGCCAGACGAGCCTCATCCAAACCTCCGGCCGTGCCGCGCGGCATGTGAATGGCGAGGTCGTGCTTTTTGCCGACACGGTGACCGGAAGCATGAAGGCGTTGATCGAAGTTTCAACCCACCGCCGCGCCCGTCAGGAGGCCCACAATGCCGAACATGGCATCACCCCGCGAAGCGTCGTCCGCGCCGTGCAGGAGAGCCTGCATGTGATCGTGAAAGGCAGCAACGAATCCTCGGTGCTGCAAGAGGGCGCCTCGAACTTCGATGTCGGGGAGTTGATCCGGGAACTCGAGCGCGACATGGCCGATGCGGCGGGGCGGCTGGAATACGAGCGCGCGGCGTTGCTCCGCGATCAAATCAACGAACTCAAGACCGGTGCCTCGCCTTCCGCGCTGCCCGCCCGCGGCAAGGTGGCCTATCGCAAGCCGTCCCGAAAAAAGCGCGGCTGAAAAAAACCGGCTTGCATCGCCCGATCCGGGCCCTAGATTTTCACTCCCTCGCTCGGGTGGTGAAATGGCAGACACGTGCGTTTGAGGGGCGCATGCCGCAAGGCATGGGGGTTCGAGTCCCCCCCCGAGCAGTTTCCCCTACTTTTTAAAACGGCACCTTTAGCCCCGCGTGACGCGCGAGTTTTTTCTGGCGGGTATCGAAGCTCAAAAACTCCTTGGCTCCGAGATGCACCGCTGTGGCGACATGCAGGACATCGAGGGTGCGGTGGCCGCTTTTGGCCGTGCGTTGGATGGAATAGGTCGCGGCTAGGCGCAGGACGGCATCCATGTCGAAGGGTGTGACAACATTCAAGCCGGAG
>CAYOGR010000088.1:7418-9417 GCA_964403605.1 uncultured Chthoniobacter sp. | reverse complement strand
GCACAAGTTCCGCTTCCTGAAATACGGTCTCGGCCTCGTGCTCGTCTTCGTCGGCCTGAAAATGGTTTGGCTCAACGAAGCCTTTGGCGGAAAATTCCCAATCGTCTGGTCTCTCACGATTATCTCCACGCTCATCGGTCTCTCCATACTCTTCTCTTTTATAATTCCCGAAAAAAAAGCCGATAAGCAGCCTCCGGTATAAGGTTTGCGGGAAAAATCTATACAAACATAATCTGCGTGTCTTTGGAGAATTGAAATGTAGCGAAGCCGCGTCTTCAGCGTGAGATCGTTGTTTGTTCGCTGTGGGTCGCCAGCCCGGAACTATTTCAACTCGCGGATGTTGCCGCCACTGCCTTTGGAAATTCGGCGGAGTTCCTTCAAATCCTCCTCGTCCGCCTCGAAGGCAATCACATTGATTTTGGCGCGTTTCCCGTCGATGTCCTTCACTTGTTCGGCCGCTTTTCGCAGTTCATCCCACGGAATGCCCTTGGGGTGGTCTTTGGATGTGTAGCTGCCGTCGGTGATGATGAAAACGGCGTCGGGGTTCATGTCCCCGGCGTCTTCGAGCACGCCGAGGAATCCCGAGCGGCTCGCCACGCTTTTTTTGGAGACCTGGATTCCGCCGGTGACCCATTCGTTCTGGATCCAATCGGCCGCAAGGGTCTTGTTCGGCTGGCTCGCGGGCACCAATTCCTTGGCGAAGGGTTTATAATTTCCTGCGAATTGGATGATGCTGAATCGCGAGGTGATCGGCAGCTTGTTGATGAGCGCAATCAATTCCTCGCGGAGTTTTTCCGGCGGGATGCCGGCTTTCGTGGCCTTGTTCACCACGGTTCCGGAGATATCGATCATGAGCAGGATCCGTTGGCCGGTGGAATCCACGCCGAGGAAACTCAGGCCCTTTCCGCCAAATCCTCCGCTGCCCGCGGCCGCCGCGCCGGAGGTCATGCCGAGCGCCTCGGTGTTGGAGATCGAAGCCATCTGGTCGGCGACGAGTTGGGATGGGTCGAGGGGGAGCATTTGGTCAAGCGGCATGTCCGGCACATCGGGCAGCGAAAACGCGGTCGGTCGCGTGCTTTGCATCTTGTCGCTCAGCGTGGGCTTGGGGGCCATGGCGTCGAGCGAGGCCATGTTCATCTTGTGCTCGCGCTTTTTCGCGGGCAGGCGGATGTCTTTTTTCACCACGAAATTCGCCGGGGGCGGGAAGATGTATTTGGCGACAATGAAAATGCCCGCGACAACGCCCGCCCCGACATGAAGCAGCACGACGCCGATGAGGATGGAAACGAGCATCCGCAGGCGGCGTTTCTTCGCGTTGGCATCTTCGCTGAGAAAGGATTCGACGGCGGCCATGGGTTAGAAGGATTTCAGAGGTTTCACCACAAAGGACTGGAGGGTGCGGAGGAGGAAATCAGGGATGATGAGCGGGATTGCGAATTCGTGTTCCCGAATGAAAAAGGGGGTGTCGGATTCCATCGAGACTTTCTTCTCTTTTTTTCTTCCTCTGTGTTCTCCGTGTCCTCCGTGGTTCATTTCTTTAAGTGGTGTTATTCCTCCTCGGAGGCGGAGTCGGCGAATGTCACGCCCGTGATGTTCGCGACCGCGCAGGCGTTGAGGACGGCAACGATGCGTTGGTGGTTGGCCTGATCGTCGGCATCGATGGTCACGAGCGCCTCGCTTTTGTTGGCGTCGGACGATTCCTTGAAGCGCTTGAGGGTGGCGGTGAGAGCGGGGAGATCCTGGCTCTGGGGTGGTTCGACGGGTTGGTCGTTGAGGACGATGGTGCCGTCGGCTTGGATTTGGATGCGTTGTTCGTCGGGAATGTCGAGAACCTCCTCTTGGGCGACGGTGCCTGGGAGGCCGATGTTGACATCGCTCTCTTGCTTGATGGGTTTTGCGGAGACCATGAAAAAGACGAGCAGGAGGAACACCATGTCGATCATGGGGCCCATTTGCATTTCAACCGTCTGGGTGTCTTTGCGTCGGAGGCGCATGGAGG
>CAYOGR010000088.1:0-7318 GCA_964403605.1 uncultured Chthoniobacter sp. | reverse complement strand
GCGCCGGCTTCGCTGGCGATTCGCATGAATTCCTTGATCTGCTTGCCGGGGGTGCCCTTGTCGGCGCGGACATAGATGCGAAGCGGCGGAGTGACCTTGAAGCGTTCCTTGAGGTGGGCGGTGAGTTCCTTTTTCGTCGCGGGAGTTTGGCCGATGTAATACTGGCCGTTGCCGTCGATGGAGATGATGTCGCGGTTCGAGAGGTCGTTTGGAATTGTGGCGTTCGCGGCGGTGGGGAGCTTGATATCCACTTTGACCTGTTCCTTGGAAATCTTGGTGGTCACCATGAAAAAAATCAGGAGAAGAAAAGTCATGTCGATCATCGGGGCGAGTTGGAACCCGATTTCGTCTTCCTGTTTTTTCGCGAGTTTCATTATTTTGAAGGATTAAACCCAGATCACGGAGCGGGAGCGTAAGACTATGCGGAGGGTTGCTCGTATTCGGCGGCGGCCCCCTCGAGTTTGATTTCGCCGCTGAGCAGATCGAGCATGAAGGTTACGCGCTTCTGGATTTCCGCGAAGTTCACCTGAAGGAGATTGCGGAAGTAAAAATAGAGGAACATGGCGGGAATGCCCACGAGGAGGCCGGCGGCGGTGGTGATCATGGCCTCGCCAATGCCGCCCGCGAGGTCGGCGGGTTCGGATTTGCCGGCGGCGAGTTGGTCGAACGAGGCGATCATACCGGTGACGGTGCCGAGGAGGCCGAGCATCGGGCCGATGGTGGCAAAGACATTGAGATAGTTCACCCAAATGTTGAGCTTGGTCTCCTCGTTGGCGAGCGTTTCGGCGGCGGCTTGTTCCATCGAGGACTTGTTGGCGAGGTCGCGCTCGAAGTTCACCTTCAGCATCGCGGATGCCATGGTGTTCGAGAACACATTCGGGTCGGCGTGACAGAGCGAGTAGGCGGAGGAGGCATCGCGGGCCTGCATGTATTGGCCGACCGCCTCGACTTGGGCCTTGGGCATGAGTTTTTTGGAGTTGATCTGTAGAAAGCAAAAAATACCCACGGCCACGGTTCCCACCGAGCATGCGAGAAGGGGCCACATGAGCGGTCCGCCGGAGTTGAAGAGATCCATGAGTGTTTTGTCCTTCGGCGGCTTGCTCGCGGCAGGCGCGGTGGCATCGGGTGGAGGCGGCGGGGCGTCTTGAGTGAAGGCCGGGATTGTAAACGCTAGGGTAATGGCGGCGACAAGGGCCGTCGTCGCGAGGCGGGCGGGTTTCAGTTTTTTTTCCATGGTTATTTCTTTTTGGGTTTGTCGGAGTCTTTGGTTGGCTTTTCGGGCGCGGATTCCGCGGCGGGTTGCCGCGAAATCCCGTCTTCAAGTTCCTTTCGGGCCTCGGCCTCGAAGTCGGTGGCGAGTTCCTCGGGTTTGAGCGAGGTGAGAAATTGCTCGGCCATCCCGGCCTCGGGCGTTTCGGGGTGGAGGATCACGATGTCGCGGGAGGTTTCGATGGCGAGCGGGATTTGGTTCGAGGCGCGGTAAATTTCCACCGCCCCCCAGAGCCCGCGGGCGGAGCGCTCGTTGTCCGAACCATAAAAAAGTGCCGGGTAGAGGTAGAGTTCGAGAACGCGGTTGTAGAGTTCGTGGCGGCGTTCGATTACGGTCGAATCCTGATCCCAGCGGGGGTTCTCCTCCAGAAACGCCTGAAAGTCCCTGGAGGCGGCCTGGGCCATGATGTAATTCGCCTCGATGAGGATTTCCGGATCCTCGCTCTCGGCGGCGAGTTGTTTCGCTTGATCGATCGCCTCGGCGGCACGACCGGTGGCGAGCATTGCGCGCAGGCGTCCCTGCTTGGCGCGGATCCTATCCTGCCCGCTCCACGATTTCTCTTCGATGAGGGTGAAGAGTTCGAACGCGGTGGCGGCCTTGGCCGGGTCTTTGGTGAGAAGAAGCAGGTCGCCGAGTTTGCAACCGATGGCGCCGGCCGGGGAGCGCGGGAAGGAAAGCCAGGGCTGAAAGCGCTTCCAATCGTTCTCGACCTCGAAAATCTCTTCGGGCGTTGCCTCGCGAAGTCGGGCCTCCCGGGCGGGATCGGCCTTGAACTCGATCGCTTCCACATCCACGCGGGGGATGCCGACGGTGGCCAACGCGGCAACGGCCCCCGGTGTCGCGGGGCCGCCGAGTTCCACCTGGAGACGAATTGTCTTGTCGTCAGCCGCCACGATTTCACCCGAACGACGGTCGCCATTTTTGAGCAAAAGAACATCCTGAGCCAGGGCGCCGAGGGTGGAGGCGAGAAGGAAGGCGAGCGCGGTGGTTTTCATCCTTGGGCCGGGTTGGATTGAACAGACTCTGCGGGAGGCATGCTCCGAGGGAGCGGGCCGCCGAGAGCTTGGAGGCGTTCCTTGGCCAGCGGGAACTCCGGGGTTTCCTCCAGCTCGGTTTTTTCGAGCATTTCCTGGAGGGTGCGGCGGGCCTTGTCGGTTTGCTGGAGCTTTTCGAGTGCGGTGGCGCTTTGCAGGTAGGATTTGGCGACCCACGGCTTCCAGCGCCCATACATGTTGTAAACCTGGATAAAATACGGCACGGCCTTTGACGGGTTGTTTTCCGACATGAAAATCTCGCCTGTCCGGTAAAGCGCCTCGGCCTTGAGGTCGCTGCGCACATTGTCCGAGGCGAGGAGTTTGTCGAGGGTGACACGGGCGTTGCTGTTCTCGCCACGCTTGGCCTGCAGTTTTGCCTTGGAGAGCATCGTCGGGCCGAAGATCGCGGAGCCGAGGTTTTCCCTTTCGAACCGCGTATAGAGAGCCAGTGCCTCGCGCTCGTTGCCACGGCGAAGTTCGATGTCGCCGAGCGAGGCGAGGATGCGGTCTTTTTGCAACGCACGGGGATTCCAGCGCAGGGCGTCGCGGAGCATTTTCTCGCCATCCTTGTCGCGACCGGACTCGAGAAGGGCGTTGGCGAAATCCACCAGTAGCGCCGGGTTGTCCTCCCGCACATCGGCGAGGGTGGAGGCTTGAATCAGAAGATGCCGGGACTGCTCGGGATCGCTTTTGCGGAGCGCTTGCGCCCGGGCCCAAAGAAGACGCGCTTGCAGTGTCCTCTCGCCTTTTTGCGAGGCCAGCGCGGTCTCATCCTGGAGCCAGGCGAGGTATCGAGCGGCTTCCTGAGGTTCGCGGCAAAGGCGGGAGAGCGCCGGAAAAAGATCGTCGACCGAGCGGATCGACGGGTCGTTGCCATAGGAAAGAATAGCCTTGCGATAGAGTTCGCGCGCCGTCTCGGGCTGCTCCTGCTGCCTCCAATACCAGCCCAGATTTCCGATGGCCTCGGCCACGCGAGAGGAGCGGGGGAAATTGTCCACGAAGCCCTGCATGAGATCGCGGTATTGGTCGTATTCCTCCATCAACTTCAGCGCCTCGGCGGTCCGGAAAACCCCCTCCTCGTAGGGTTTCACATTCTCCGGGGGGATTTTTTTGAACTCGAGGATGCCGTCCTCGACAAAACCCTCGTTCATGAGTGCATTGCCCAAAAGCACGAGAGCCTCGCCATTCTCGGACTCGCCGGGGAATTTCTCCAGATAGGCGTAAAGTTCGTCGATGGCGACCGGATATTTCTCCATTTGCTGGAGACAGTAGGCCTTGCGGAAAACCGCCTGTCCGCGATGGGCCCCCTCGGGGTTCTTCGCCAAATACTCGTCCATCAGCGCCCGGCACTGGTCGAATTGCTTGTCGAACGAATAACACATCGCCAGCCAGTAGGCGGCGGCATCGGCACGCGGGTGGCCGGGGTGGCGTTTCAGGAAATCACGGAAAGCCTGGGCGGCCTCCATGTTTTTCTCGGCCTGCAACAGCGCAAACGCGTGCATGAACCGCGACTCCGGCGCGCGGTCGGTATCGGGAAAATCCTCCGCCAGCTTGAGGTAGCCCGCCGCCGCCTCGTCATTGCGCATCAATGAGAGAAGCGCCTCGACCTCCATGAATCGGGCCTCGGCAAGGTGCTTGGATTGGGGGAACAACCGGGCGAAGGTTTGCGCGGCCGCGATGGTATTCGGCCAATCCGACAGGGCGCTCCAGCAACGGATGACATTCAGCGCGGCCTGCTCGGTGAGTGGGCCGGGAGGCAACTCTTCGACCATCTTGTTCATGACCAGCGCGGCCTCGCGATAGCGCTTCATTTGCAGATAGGAAATGGCGAGGCGGAAACGGAGGGCGCTGTCGAAGTTTTCCACTTTTCGAAAATTCTCAAGTTCGCGGGAAACCTCCCCGACAAGCCGCGAATAGAGGATTTTCGAGTAGGGATCGCCGGTATTCGCCTCCGCGGCCTGGAGCTTGCTTTTCAAATCCTCGAGACGCGCCTCTTGGTGCCGGATCAACCGGTCGAAAGTCCATACGCGCTGGAGACACTGGATCGTCTTGCGGAATTCGCCCCGCTCGAGCCAGTGGTTGCCGAGCCGGAGCGTGAGCGTTTGGAACGAGATCAACTGCGCGATGTCCCCCATCTTGGGATACTCCTCGGTCACGACCTTCATCGCGCCGTCGTAATCACCGAGTTGCTCGAGCGCGTAAAGTTGGAAAATAACCGCCCGTCCGCGCATGTCGGGCGGTAGAGTGGGTTTCAGTTTCGCATAAAAATCCACAGCCTCCTGGAATCGGCCCTCGAGGATGTAGGTGGCGCCGATCATTGCCCTGGCCTCGCCCAAACGGGCCGCGGGGGGATTCTGGCGGACATAGAGCGGGCTTTTTTCGGCATCCGGCGGGAAGAGCGCGGTGAATTTCTCCAGCGCCGCACGCGCCTCGGCGTAGTTTTTTTCCTGTAGCTGGGCGACCCCGAGCCAGAAGGTCAGATCCTGTCTCTGTCGAGGCGTGATTTGCGTCTGCGGGTTCGGGCCCTGTTTCTCGAGGGCCTCGTTGATAGCCGCAACCGCTTCGGAAAACTTCGAGAGCTGAACGAAACAAATGGCGATCGGATAAAGCGAATTGAACGATGCCACGGCCGCCTCGGGAGCATCGCCGTAATCGATCTTGAATTGCAGATAGGCATCCAAGGCGGCTTGAAAATTGCGTTCTTCGAAAGATTTCCTCGCCTGGGCGAACAATTCGTCGGCCGTTCCGCCCACCTGTGCCGCGGGTGCGGGCGGGACGGACGATTTTTTCGTTTGGCCATGCACCACGCCGGGAATGATCAGCAGGGCGGACACCACGGACAGGATTCGAAGTCGTCGTTGCATTTATCGAGTCGGGGAGAGTGGGATTTTTCTTTGTCAAAAACCCTCCCCGCACCGGAAGTAAAAAGATGGAAAACTTTTGTAACAAAAAGGGCTTGGACAAGTGTTGTGTTTGCGTTCGGTCCGGTGCTCGCGTAATCACTCTCGGCAATGCCTAAAGACGATTGTATCACCAGCGAGGGAATTGTTGTGGATGTGCTGCCCGGCACACTCTTCCGGGTCAAGCTTCCCAACGACCATGTGCTCCTCGCACACATTTCCGGCAAGATGCGCAAAAACTTCATTCGCATCGTGCCGGGGGACAAAGTAACCGTGGAAATCTCCCCCTACGACCTGACCAAGGGACGCATCACCTTCCGCGAGGCCGGGCCGATGACTCCAAGGCGGCGTTGAGTCGTCACCACTACCAGCCTGGAATGATCGCCGGCATCGATCTCGGCACCACGCACTCCCTCGCAGGAGTGATGGAAAGCGGCTTTCCGGTTCTTGTGGCCGACGGGGCCGGGTGTCGATTGACTCCCTCCGCAGTGTGGTTCGGAGCATCCGGCGATACACTTGTCGGTCGGCTTGCACTGGAAAAATGCCATACCGATCCCTCGCGGGTCGTGACTTCCGTCAAGCGTCTCATCGGCCGTCGTGCCTCGGAAAAAATCGAGCCCCTTCCCGCCTATCCCACCGGGCCGGGTTCCGGCGGGTGGATGAATGTTTTGATCAATGGCGCGGCCCGATCTCCCGAGGAAATTTCCGCCCTGATTTTGGCAAAGCTCAAAGCCGACCTCGAGCGGGCCTGCGGTCGATCCGTGGATCGGGCCGTCATCACCGTCCCCGCCTATTTCAACGACGCCCAACGCGCGGCGACAAAGCGCGCGGGCGAGTTGGCGGGCTTTTCCGTCGAGCGGCTTCTGGCCGAGCCGACTGCCGCCGCGCTGGCCTACGGATTGGATCGCCTCGGTGAAAAGGCGCGTGTGGCGGTCTACGATCTCGGCGGCGGCACCTTCGATGTCTCGATCCTCGAACTCAACGGGGGCGTTTTCGAGGTGCTCGCAACCAACGGCGACACGCGCCTTGGCGGTGATGATTTCGACGCCGCCCTCGCTGCAGGGTGGGGGATTGCCGTCTCCGAGGCCTGCCGAATCAAATGCGACCTGAGTGACACGGAGAGCGTCGAGTTTTCTGGAAAAACCCACACCCGCTCTGACTTGGAGGCGATGTGCCGTCCGATCCTCGAGCGAACCCGCGCCAATTGCCTCCGTTCCCTTGCCGATGCCAGGCTCGAAGCCAAGGATTTGAACGCCGTCGTGCTCGTCGGTGGGGCCACCCGCATGCCGCTCGTGAGGCGGTTTGTCGCCGGAATCTTCGGCCGGGAGCCCGATGTCAGCCAGCACCCCGATGAGGCCGTCGCGCTCGGAGCGACCATCCAGGCGGGCATTTTGAGCGGGGCCCTCCAGAATCTCACGCTGCTCGATGTCACTCCGCTATCCCTCGGAATTGAAACCTTCGGCGGCCTGATGAATGTCATCATTCCGCGCAACACCACCATTCCCTGCAAGGCCGGTGAAATGTTCACCAACGCCGTTGCCAACCAATCCTCCATGCGGATCACCGTTCTCCAGGGCGAACGCGAAATGGCCCGCGACAACTGGCCTCTCGGATCGATGGAGGTCGCATTCCCCCCCGCGCCGAAGGGTCAGGCCCGCGTGGGGGTGCAATTCGAACTCGACGCCAACGGCATCCTGCATGTCCTCGCCCGCGACACCGTGACCGGTCGGGACACCCTCATCGACATCCAGAGCGCGATCGAGGTCTCCGACGAGGCCGTGGAGAAAATGCTCGGCGACTCGCTCGAGCACGCTTTTGAAGACATGGACGAGCGGATTTTCACCGAGGCCCGGCTCAAGGCCGAAGAAATGCTTCCCGCTATCGATTCCGCCCTCGCCCAACTAGGTGAGGAGGTTCCGGACGATGTTCGCGCCGCGATTTTGGAACTTGCCGGAAAAGTCCGCGTCGCCATGGAGTCCCGCGCCACCCTCGATCTTAAAAACGACCTCCGGGAGCTCGATCTTCTTACCGAGCCTCTCGCCGCCGCCTTGCTCGAAAAAGCCATGTCGCAGGGAAGGCCCGTATCCACGGTCGCCTAAGAACTGAGCCGGAAC
>CAYOGR010000087.1:2806-9601 GCA_964403605.1 uncultured Chthoniobacter sp. | reverse complement strand
TTTTGGCTAGATCAGCGTCGGCTCGGAGGTTTGCTCGGGAGCCGCATCTTCGCTGGCGAGGTTTTCGGATTTTCCGAAGGCCTTGGCGACGCTCTCCGAGGATTTGGCGCGGTCGTCGGTGCTGTTGCTGAATTTCACGCTCACGAGTTTGCTGACGCCGTGCTCTTCCATTGTGACGCCATAAAGCATGTCGGCTCGCGAGATGGTGCGCTTGTTGTGGGTGATCGTGACGAATTGGCTTTGGCCCACAAAGCGGTCGAGGATTTTGATGAAGCGGGTGATGTTGGATTCGTCGAGCGGGGCGTCCATTTCATCGAGCACGCAGAACGGGCTGGGCTTGACCATGTAGATCGCGAAAAGGAGCGAGACGGCGGTCATGGTGCGCTCGCCGCCGGAGAGGAGCGTGACGCTCTGGAGCTGCTTGCCGGGCGGCTTGGCGATGATTTCGATGCCGCTCTCGAGCGGGTCGGAGTCGTCGGTGAGGAGCAAATTCGCACGGCCGCCGCCGAACAACTCGGTGAACATGAATTGGAAATTCTCGCGGATTTTTTCGAAGGTTTCGGCGAAGAGGGTCTTCGTGGTGTGGTTGATCTTCGAGATGACTTCGAGCAGTTCGGCTTTCGAGGTCACGAGGTCGGCGTTTTGTTTTTCGAGGAAAATGTAGCGCTGCTCGAGTTCGTCGAATTCCTGGATGGCATCCATATTCACCGGGCCCATGGAGTCGATGCGCTCGGTGAGTTCGGCGACGAGTTCTTCGATGCGGTCCCACGGGATCCCCTCGCCCTCGGCGGGAACGGGAATCACCTCGGCAGGCTCTTCCTCGAACACAGGCGGCTCGCCGGTCGGGGCCTCGCCTTCGGCTTGTTCGGGCTTGCGCTTGTTGCGCTCGCGGAGGGCGACGAGGAGCGAGTAGGTGTCCGGCTCGAACGCTTCGAGATCGGTCTGGTAGCGCTGGGAAACATGGTTTCGGATGTTCTCCATGCGCATCTCGGTCTGCGTGGCTTTGACCTCGAGGCGGCCGCGCTGGTCCTGGAGCTGGGCGAGTTGCTGGCGGGCGGCGCGGAGGGCGGATTCGAGGGCGGAGGCGCTTTCGTTGACCTCGGCGCGCTGGGCCATGACGGCGCTCAGGCGGGATTCCTCGGCTTCGAGTTCGGCCCGCCATTCGCCGATGGAAATTTCCAGCGAGGCGTTCTCGGCGGCGAGGGATTCGATGCGGGATTCGTAGTTGGAAATATCCACGCGGCGGGCGTCGAGGAGTTCGTTGAGTTCCACGATACGGGCGGCCATGGGGCCGCGCTGGCGGTGGAGGCCCTCCTGCTGCTGGCGCTCGGTGGCGACGCGGACGCGGATCTCGTTGAGGGCATCCGAGGCCGAGCTTTCGCGTTCGCGGACGACTTGGATGCGGGCCTCGGATTCGGACCGCGAGGAGCGGAGGGAATCGAGCGAGCAGGTCGTCTCGGCGATGCGGGATTCGAGTTCGGCGAGTTGGGCGAGGCTGCCGCGCAAACCCTCCTCGATGCTTGCGGCCTCGCGCTGGAATGATGCGCGCTTCGCCTCGGCGTCGGCCAGTTGGCGCTCCGCGTGGCGGCGTTCGTTGTCCACCGAGGCGGATTCGACCTGTGCGGCCTGCATGGATTCGCGGGCGTGCTTGAGGCGTTCGGTGGCCTGATCCATCGCGGCGGCGGCGGCGGCGCGGGCGGCGGCGAGAGATTCGATCTTCGCGGTCGCTTCGGCCAGCGAGGTTTCGAGTTCGGCAATGCGGATTTTTCGCTGGAGGGTGGACTGGCCGGCATTTTCGCCGGTGGCTCCGCCGTGGATAATGCCGTTGAGGGAAATGAACCCACCATCGAGCGTGGCAAAGGCGAAGGCGGGATGTTCGGAGCGGAGCCGGATGGCGGCTTCCATGCTCTCGACGATGAGGACTTCCCGGAGGAGTTGGCGGGCGAGAATCGCGCCGTCGGCTTCGCCCTTCACACAATCGCTGGCGCGGCCGAAGACGCCGAAGGGGAGAGATGTAGGGCGACCGTCCCGGTCGCCATCGGTTGGATCGGATGGCAGGCGGGACGCCTGCCCTACATTTGCAATCCAGTCGGCAGGAATGATGGCGGCACGGCCGAGCTTTTGGCCGACGAGTGTCGCGAGGGCCGCTTCGGCGACGGTGGGGTCTTTGAAAATCACCGCTTGGAGCGCGGATCCAAGGGCGGCTTCGATCGCCGGGATCATGCGCTCCTCGACTTGGATGTGCTGGGCGAGTGTGCCCTTGATCGCGGCGTGGTAGAGGTCGGGATTGTCGAGGCCTTTGAGAAGGGCCTGGGTGCCTTCGTCCAATCCCTCGCCTTGCTCCTGAAGCTGACGCAACACTTCAAGGCGGGACTCGATGCCGGCGGCGTCTTTTCCAGCGGCATTGAGAATGGCCTCCGTATCCTGACGCTGGAGCTGCGCGGTTTCGTGGTCCGCCATGGCGGCGGCGGTTTCGGCCTGCGAATGCTCAAGTGCGAGATGTGCGGCGTCGGAACGGCGCTTGAGATCCTCAAGGAGCGACGAAACCTCGGCGGCGGCGCGGCTGGCGCTTTCGATTTCGTTTTGGAGGAGGTGGAGGCGGGTTTCGCCGGATTCGCGGCGGCTGGTGGCTCCCGAAATTTCGCCCCGGAGCGAGTTCAGGCGCGCCTCGGAGTTCGAGAGTTCGGCGTTTTGAGTGGTAAGTTCGCGCTCCGCGCCAAGGCGCTCCTCGCGCACGGCGGAGAGTCGGGCGGTGTGTTCATCGAGCGTTTCCTGGTGGGTTCGGAGGCTTTCCAGCATTTGCTGGAGCAGCGTGTCGGTCTGCTCGATTTGCTCCTCTTGGGTGCGGATTTTTTCCTCGGCTTGGAAGATATCGAGGCGGTGGCGCTCGATGAGCGCGGTCGACTCGGCGGTGCGCTCATGGTTCGTGGAAATGCGATTCTCTGCCGAGAAGACGCGGTTGCGAAGCGTCTGCATCCCATCGCGGATCGTGCCGGCCTCGGCCTCGAATTCCTGCAAGCGCTGGCGGAATTCCGTGAGTTCGCTTTCCTGCTGGGCGATTTCGACCTCGTGGATTTGGCGGGACTCCTCGCCTTGGCCGAGCTGGGTGCGGAGGGTTTCGAGTTCCGTCGCGTGAGTTCGGTAATTTTTATGCGAGATGTGGGTGTCGAAAACCCGGAGGTCGCTCAAGATCGACTGGTAGCGGCGGGCCTTGGCGGCCTGGCGTTGCAGCGAGCCGATCTGGCGTTTCACCTCCTTGATGATGTCCTGAACACGCACGAGGTTCGACTCGGTGTATTCCAGCTTGCGGAGCGCTTCTTTTTTCTGGGCCTTGAATTTCGTGATGCCCGCGGCCTCCTCGAAAATCGCGCGGCGGTCTTCCGGGCGGTTGCTCAGGATTTGGTCGATCTTGCCCTGCTCCATGATCGAGTAGGCGCTGCGGCCCACGCCGGTATCCATGAAGAGCTGGTGGATGTCGCGCAGTCGGCACGGGGTTTTATTCAGGAAATACTCGCTCTTGCCGTCGCGGTAGACGCGCCGCGTGATGCGAACCTCGTTCCAATCGGTGCCAAGTTCCTTTTCGCATTCCGAAAAAGTCATCGACACCTCCGCCATGCCGAGCGCCGGGCGACTGTCCGTGCCGCTGAAAATCACATCCGACATTTCACCGCCACGGAGCGCCTTCGCGGACTGCTCGCCGAGCACCCAGCGGATCGCATCAAGGACATTTGATTTGCCGCAACCATTCGGACCGACGACGGCCGTGACGCCTCGGTGGAAATTCAGGACGGTTTTTGCGGCGAAGGATTTGAAACCGATGATTTCGAGGGATTGCAGATACATGGCAGGCTTGGTTAGGTTCCAGCGAAGGTTAAAAATGACACCGGATCGGGCAAGGAGAAAATACAATATCCGGTGGGCAACCCTTATCTAAACCACAACATATAGAATTATGACCACAGACCCGCGCGTTGAGCAGTTGATGGAATTTGTTCGTATCCCAAGCGTTTCGGCCCAAGCCACCCATGCGGCGGATATGGGACGCTGCGCCGATTGGCTGGTGCAAAAACTGCGCTCGCTCGGCCTCGAAGCCCGCCGCGAGGAAACCGCCGGCAACCCCGTGGTTCTTGCCAAAACCTCGCCCGATCCCGCCAAAAAAACCGTCCTGATTTACGGCCACTACGATGTGCAGCCGCCCGAGCCGCTGGAGCTTTGGACCACGCCGGCGTTTGAGCCAACGATCCGCGACGGGCGGATTTTCGCGCGCGGCTCCTCCGACAACAAAGGCCAAATCCTCGCGCACATCCTCGGAGTCGGGGAGGCTTTGGCCGGGGGCGCGCTGCCGGTGAATGTGATTTTTTTGATCGAGGGAGAAGAGGAGGTCGGCAGCAAGCATCTCGCCGGATTTTTGGAAAACCACCGCGCCGAACTGGCCTGTGACGCCATCGCGATTTCGGACACCGGCATGGCCACCGACGGCTACCCCACCCTGAGCTACGCCCTGCGGGGAATTGCCACGATGGAGGTTCGCGTTCACGGCCCCGCGCAGGATTTGCACTCCGGCATCTACGGCGGTGCGGTGGCTAATCCGGCAACCGCCGCCGCCCGACTCATCGCCAGTCTGCACGACTCCGAAGGCCGTGTGGCCATCGAGGGATTTTATGACCGCGTGAAGCCGCTCGCCGCTTGGGAACGCGAAGCCGCCGCCGAGTCCCCGCTCACCGATGCCGACATCGCCCGCGAGGCGGGAGTCGAGGAATTGGCGGGCGAAGCCGGCTTCAGCGGAGTCGAACGCATCGGTGCTCGCCCAACTGCGGAGATCAACGGCCTCGGGGGAGGCTACCAAGGAGAGGGCAGCAAAACCGTCCTCCCCGCCAACGCGTTTTTCAAAGTCTCCTTCCGTCTCGTGTCCGATCAAAAGCCCGACGAAATCCTCGTGCTGGCGCGGCGGCATTTTGAAAAACATTGCCCGCGTGGCGTGAAATTGGAATTCGTCGATGGCCACGGCGGCGAACCCTTCATGCTCGACCCGAACGCCCCCGAGGGCCTGGCCGCCCGGCGCGCGCTGGAGAAGGTTTTTGGCAAAAAGCCCGCCCTCATGCGCGAAGGCGGCTCGATTCCGATCCTCACGGATTTCGAGAGAATCCTCGGCCGACCCGCTTTGCTCCTCGCGCTCGCCTCCCCCGACGCCAAAGCCCACGCGCCGGACGAAAATTTCCCGATCGAGAATTTCCTCCTCGGCATCCGCCTCAACAAGGCTCTTCTCGAAGAACTCGCGCGCGATTGATCGCGCTCAGGTGCCGCAGAAAGTTTGGTAAGGCTTCGCACCTTGGGGTGCCGGGTCGCGGAAGGCCGATTTTTCGGGCGAGTCGTCGAAGGGATTGGCCAAAACCTCGAGCAGGTTTTGCATCGGGGTCAGGTCGTTGTGGTCCACAACGGCGGCGAGAGCCTCTTCGACGCGGTGGTTTCTTGGAATGAACGCCGGGTTTTTGGATTTCATCAGGGCCAAAACCTCGCTCTCCGCGCGGCCTTGCTTTTCGAGCCGGGATCTCCATTTGGCGTGCCAGACGGCATCGTCTCCCTCGCCGGGCGCGGCGGGATTCAGATTTCGAAAGGTATTTGTGAAATCACGCCGATCACGGGCCATCCCCTCGAGGAGTTCCTTTACCAGATCGAGGTCACCGGGCTCGGAGTCGAACAAACCCAATTTCTCCCGCATCCCGCCGAGCCAATACGACTCGAAGCGTTCCGGAAAAATTCCGAGGATTTCCTTGGCGATTTCGACGCCCCGCGTTTCGTCGTCATCGAGCAGCGGAACGAACGACTCGGCCAACCGCGCGAGATTCCAATGCGCGATGCGGGCCTGGTTGCCATAGGCGTAGCGGCCTTGGCGGTCGATCGAGCTGAAAACCGTCTCGGGGTCGTAGCTATCCAGAAATGCGCACGGGCCGTAGTCGATCGTCTCGCCCGAGAGCGCCATGTTGTCCGTGTTCATCACCCCATGGATGAAACCCACGAGCATCCAGCGCGCGACAAGCGCGGCTTGGCGGTCGATCACCGCTTCGAGCAAGGCCCGGTGCGGCTCGGCGCTGGCATCCAATTCGGGATAGTGCCGCCGCCGCGTGTGTTCCGCCAGCGCACGGAGCGCCTCGTGATTCCGCGTTGCGGCCAAATACTCGAAAGTCCCCACGCGGATGTGGCTCGCAGCGATGCGAGTCAGCACCGCGCCGGGTAAGGCGGTATCGCGATAGACCGCCTCGCCGGTTGATACCACGGCGAGACTTCGCGTGGTCGGAATCCCCAGCGCGTGCATGGCTTCGCTGATGAGGTATTCGCGCAGCATCGGGCCGAGCGCGGCGCGTCCATCGCCACGACGCGAAAACGGCGTTCGCCCCGAGCCTTTCAATTGCACATCGAGCCTCGCGCCGGCGGGCGTCAAATGCTCGCCGAGCAAAATGGCGCGTCCATCCCCGAGCATCGTGAAATTCCCGAACTGATGCCCCGCATACGCCTGCGCGATCGGCTCCGCCCCGGTCGGCAGGGCATTCCCGGCGAAAATCTCCACGCCTTTTTCCAGCACACCGGCCTCGAGGCCCATCGATTCCGCCAGCGGACGATTCAGCACCACCAGCCCCGGCTTCTCCACCGGATCCGGATTTTGCCTCGCGAACAAAACCTCCGGCAGACGCGCGTAGGAATTGTCGAAATTCCAGCCCGCCTCCTGCAAATGCCCGTTTTCATTCATGCCCATCGCATTTGCACCATCCGCGCCGGTTCGGCGAGATTCAAACGAAA
>CAYOGR010000087.1:0-2706 GCA_964403605.1 uncultured Chthoniobacter sp. | reverse complement strand
CCTCCGACTCCCGATCTCCGGGGGGGGCGCTCCATGCGTTTGACTTGGCGGGGCGGCGAACTAAAGTGCCGCGCATCGCATGAGTCAGAAAAACCGCCATGTCCTCTTTGTTTGCACAGGGAATGTGTGCCGGAGCCCGATGGCGGAGGCCCTTTTCCGAAAACTCGCCGCAGGCGCCGAGGGGATCACCATCGAGTCCGCGGGCCTCAGCGCCGGAAAGGGCCAGCCCGCCAGCCGCGACGCGGTCGATGTGCTCGCCGCCGAGGGCGTGGAACTCACCAAATTCCGCAGCCAGCCGGTGACCGAGGAACTCCTCGAAAAGGCCACCCACATTTTCGTGATGACGGCCGACCACCGCCGGCTCATCGATTTGTTTTTTCCCGAATTCATCCACAAAGTCCGCCTCCTCCGGTTCGAGGAAAAAGGCACTCCCGATGTGCCCGATCCCATCGGCCAGGGCCGCGCGGTCTATGCCGAATGCAAACGCCGCATCGAAAAAGCCCTCCCCTCGGTGATGCGCCTCATCAATCAAAATCCCATGCCAACCACACTCGACGCCCAATCCGAAACACCCGCCCTCGCCGACACCGACCCCGAGATCGCCGCCGCGATCGAGAAGGAACACCGCCGCCAGTTCGAGCACATTGAACTCATCGCGAGCGAGAATTTCACCAGCCGCGCGATCATGGAGGCCCAAGGCTCCTGCCTCACCAATAAATACGCCGAGGGCTATCCCGGCAAACGCTGGTATGGCGGCTGCGAGTATGTGGACATCGTGGAAACGCTGGCCATCGACCGTGCCAAGAAGCTCTTCGGCGCGGAGCACGCCAATGTGCAACCCCACAGCGGCAGCCAGGCGAACATGGCCGTGTATTTCAGCGTCCTGACCCCCGGCGACAAAATCCTCACCATGGATCTCGCCCACGGCGGCCATCTCACCCACGGCCACAAGGCGAATTTCTCCGGCAAACTCTACGAGGTTTTCCACTACGGCGTGAGCCGCGAGACCGAAACGATCGACTACGACGCCCTCGCCCGCCAAGCCGAAGAGGTCCGCCCGAAAATGATCACCGCCGGGGCTTCCGCCTACCCGCGAATCATCGACTTCCAACGCATGAAGGAGATCGCCGATTCGGTCGGAGCCTACCTTTTCGTGGACATGGCCCACATTTCCGGACTCGTCGCCGGAGGTGCCCACCCCTCGCCATTTCCGCACGCGGATTTCGTCACCACCACCACGCACAAAAGCCTGCGCGGTCCACGCGCGGGCCTCGTTCTGTGCAAGGAGCAATTCGCCAAGAAAATCGATGCCCAGACTTTCCCCGGCGTCCAGGGCGGCCCGCTCATGCATGTCATCGCGGCGAAGGCCGTGTGCTTCCGCGAAGCGCTCCAACCCGATTTCAAGGACTATGCCCGCCAGGTCGTGAGCAACGCCAAGGCCCTCTCCGCGCGTCTCGCCATGCTCGGCCACCGCATCGTCTCCGGAGGCACCGACAACCATGTGATGCTCGTGGATCTCCGCCCGGCCGGAATCACCGGCGCCGAGGCTTCCGAGGTTTTGGACAAAGCCGCCATCACGGTAAACAAAAACGCGATCCCCTTCGACACCGAGTCGATCATGAAAACCGGCGGCATCCGCATCGGCACCCCGGCCATGACCACCCGTGGACTTCGCGAGGACGACATGATGCAGGTGGCCGACTTCATCGATACGGCCTTGAAGAAACGCCACGACGAAGCCGCCCTCGCGGCGTTGCGCAAGGAAGTCGTCTCCTTCACCTCGCGGTTTCCCCTGCCCTGAGGACGCGATGAAATGAGCGCCGGGATTCTTTATTTGGTCTTCTGGTGATAAAAAATCGACACGCCCTCTCCCTCGTCCTGGCCGCGATCCTGGCTACTCCCTTCCGGCAAAGTCCGGCCGCGAACGACCCGTTGCCGCCCGCCTTGGTTCCGGTTCCCCAACGGGGGGAATGGTGGATGGCGCGCCACGGGCAGAAACTCCGAGAGATTGCCGAAAAGGGAGCCTCGATTGATCTCGTCTTTCTCGGCGACTCGATCACCCAAGGCCTGGAACGCCCCGGTTCCGCGAAGATCGTTGCCGAAGCTTTTCCGGGAAAGACCATTCTCAACCTCGGCTACAACGCCGACAAAACCGAAAATGTCCTCTGGCGACTCCGCAACGGCGAAATCGACGGCCTCTCGCCGGAAGCCGTCATCCTGATGATCGGCACCAACAATGCTGCCCACCGCCGAGAATCCCCCGAAGTCACCACAAAAGCCATCGACAGGATCATCGGCGACCTGCGCGCCCGGTTGCCGAAATCAAAAATCATCCTTCTTTCCATCTTTCCACGAACCGATGGTCCCGCCCTGACGCTCCAGCAAATCAACCAACAAACCAACGCCCTTCTCGCCTCCCTCAGCGATGGGAAAACCATTTTCCACTTGGATCTCAACCAGGTCTTCCTCGACGCCAACGGCCAAGTTCCGGAAGAAATCCTGCCCGACCAACTCCATCCCAGCGACAAAGGCAATGGACTCTGGATTCAAGCCCTGAAAAACCGCCTCGACCAAATCCTCGCCGCGCCCAGCGCCTGATACAGAAATCCGTTTGAGTTTGGGCTTTTGGAAAGTGGCGCGGCAGCGCCTGGTCCCGGGGAGCGCGCCCGCCTCGGGTGCCGTCGGGTGCGCCCCGCGCCCGACTTG
>CAYOGR010000086.1:0-9605 GCA_964403605.1 uncultured Chthoniobacter sp. | reverse complement strand
GCCGGGACGGTTTCCTCGAGAAGCGCGTCGAGCGAGGGCACACCGACGGCGGCGCACATGGTTTCGATTTCCTTCGAGTCGGGGCCGATATGGCGGTGGGCAAATGCAGTCATGTCGAGACTCGGGAGTATGCGAAAGCCGCTGGGAATGGCGAAGAAAAATGCGGGGAAATCAGACGCGCTTTTCGCGCAGGGCTTGAAGCTCGATAACCGTTTGAAGGTCGCGCGGTCTTCCCATAGCCCTTTTGGCTTCAATCAAGGCATCGAGCGTGAGTGTTCGAATCGCCAAACCGGAAATCAGGATCGTTTGGCTCAGCGGAAGGCACTCTTGAAAACCACCAAGCCCCTTGATTTCGCCAAGGCAGTCGAGTTGACCCCAATCGGTGCCAAGATAGAGATTTTTTAATCCTCCCGCCTGAATCTGCTCCAGAGTCAAAGGGAGTCTATTGGGAGTCATCCGGTGGCAAGGATTCAATCCGGTCAGGGCATCGAAGATCCGCTGCAAATTCAGGGAATCCATCGGGCAAACAATATCCACATCCCGAGTCAGAAGAGAGCCGCCGTGGAGAAGGGCGGCAAGTCGACCGCAGACAATGAAATCGACATTGGCGCGTGAGAGTCTCTCGGTAATGCGCTCAAGGCTTTTCATTCGATCCGGCCAGGGCGGCTTGCAGGGCCTCGGCTTCATTAAGGAGACGGTCGTTTTGTCGGAGTCGCTCCAGCGGGGTCAGGCGAAGGTTTTCTTCGAGAAGGGAAAGATCGATGCCGAAAAGTTCTGCGCGCTGGATGGCTGTCAGTCCATCGTCGGTTCGCCAAAAGCGCTCGAGTTCGGGCGGAAGCTCCTCCATGGGCGCGCGCGGGGTTACCCGCCGATCTGGGCGCGGTAGGCGGCGGCGTCTTTGAGGGAGTCGATTTCCGCGGGATCGGAGAGGCGGATTTTGAAAATCCATGCGGCTCCGAAGGGGTCAGTATTCAGGAGCGATGGGTCGGCCTCGATGGCGTCGTTGCGGGCGATGATTTCTCCGGTGACCGGTGAATAAATGTCGCTCGCGGCTTTGACAGATTCGACGACGGCGGCGACCTCACCGGCTTTCACGGTTTTTCCGATGGGCGGTGGTTCGGCGAAGACGATGTCGGTGAGTTCGGCCTGGGCGTGGTCGGTGATGCCGACCGTGCCGGTGTCGCCCTCGACGAGGATCCATTCGTGGCTGGTGGCGTAGCGGAGGTTTTCGGGAACATTCATGGTTTTTTGAGGAAAGGCTTTTTAACGACTTCGGCGCGGAAGCGTCGGTCGCGAACTTCGATTTGAACCTCTTGGCCGGGGTCGCAGTAGGCGGGGGGCAGGTAGGCGAGGGCGATGCCGTAGCCGAGGCTGGGTGATAGGGCGCCGCTGGTGGTCTCGGTGACAGGCTCGCCGTTCACAAACACGCGATAGTGCGGGCGGATCGGCGGGGATTTGTCGGTGACGCGCAGGGCGCAGAGTTTGTGCGGAAGGACGGGTTGTTGCTTTTGGGCAAGCAAGGCGTCGCGTCCGGGGAAGGCGGGTTTTTTGAGGTCGCAGAAAAATCCGAGACCGGCTTCGAGCGGGGTGCGGTCGGGCGAGAGGTCGGAGCCGTTGAGCGGGTAGCACATCTCGAGTCGGAGCGTGTCGCGGGCGCCGAGGCCGCAGGGCGTGGCACCCGCTGCCAGAGCGGCTTGCCAGGCGGAGGTGGCTTCGGAGGCGGGAATGACCCATTCGAAGCCGGCTTCACCAGTGTAACCGGTGGTGGCGATGAAGGAGCCGGGCTGGATTTCGAGCACGCGGTTGCGCTCGGGGGGCATGGGGCGCTGGAAGAGTTTTTCGAAGATTTCGGAGGATTTGGGCCCCTGGATCGCGAGGGCGGCGAAGTCGGCGCTGCGGTTCGTGAATTCCACGCCAGGCGCTGCGTGTTTGCGGAGCCAGGCGGCATCCTCGTCGATCTTGGCGGCATTCACGATCAGGAGGTGTTTTTCCTCCGCGAGGCGATAGGCGATGAGATCGTCGATCACACCGCCGCGTTCGTTGAGGAGGAGCGTGTATTGGGCGTGGCCGACGGGGACGGACGCGAGATTGTTGGTGAGGAGCGCGTCGAGCCACGCGGTGGCCCCGGGGCCTTCGACGAAAAATTCGCCCATGTGGGAGATGTCGAAGACGCCGCAGGCTTCGCGCACGGCTTTGTGCTCCTGGAGGATTCCCGAATACTGCACGGGCATTTCCCAACCGGCGAATTCGACCATGCGCCCGCCGGCGGCGAGGTGTTGGTCGTGGAGTGGTGTTCGCATCAGGCGGTGGGCGGCTTCGCGTGTTGGTCGTCGAAGTTCAAGTAGGTGTAGAGAGTGAGACTTTTCTCGTAGTCGTCAAGGAGACGCATGGCCTCGTTCGGCTTGAGGCGGTCGGATTTGATGGCGGCATCGGTCTGGGCTTTCATGCGGCGGGCGAGTTCGTTCACATCCCACTGCGTGAGGCTGAGAACCTGGCCAATCGTGCTGCCGGGCAGGATTTCCTCGATGTAATAGCCGCTGTCCTCGTCCTCATCGAGGTAGATGTGCATTTCATTGACGCGGCCGAAGAGGTTGTGGAGGTCGCCCATGATGTCCTGGTAGGCACCGGCGAGGAAGAACCCGACATAGTAAGGCTCTCCCGGTTTCCAACGGTGGAGCGGGAGCGTTTCCTTCACATCCTGGATATCGATGAACTTCGCGACCTTGCCGTCGGAATCGCAAGTGATGTCCACGAGCGTGGCGTTGCGGTCCGGCGCTTCATTCAGGCGCTGGATCGGCATGACGGGGAAAAGCTGGCCGAGCGCCCAGTGGTCGAGGAGGGATTGGAAAACGGAGAAGTTGCAGAGGTATTGGTCGCCAAGGGCGTTTTGGATTTCCTGAACCTCCTCGGGCAGGGGCTTGGTGTCCTTGAAAAGCTCCACGGTGCGCGTGGCGATCTGCCAATACACGGTCTCGATGCCCGCCTTGGTGCGAAGGTCGAGAAGACCGAGGTCGAACATCGACTGGGCGCGCTCGCGGATTTCCTGGGCGTCGTGGAAATTCTCGAGCCGCCGATCCATCGAGAGGCCGGCTTGGATTTCCAGGATGTCGGCGAGGAGGTTTGGCTGGCCGTCCGGCACCGGGGTGGGCGGAATCTCGATGTGGCTGGCTTTTTCAATCGCGCCGAAAGCCTCGACAATCAGAACGGAATGCTGGGCGACGATGGCTCGGCCGCTTTCGCTGACCAGAACGGGGTGCGGAACGGATTCCGAATCGCAGACCTCCTTCACGGTGTAAACGATGTCGCGCACATATTCATCCATCGAATAATTCATCGAGCTGTCGAACGAGGTGCGGGAGCCGTCGTAGTCCACGCCGAGGCCGCCACCGACATCGAGGTGGCCGAGTTCATGGCCCATCTTGGAAAGTTTCGCATAAAAGCGGGCGGCTTCGCGAACGGCGCGCTTGATGGTGCCGATGTCGGGAACTTGGGAGCCGACATGGAAGTGGACGAGCTTGAGGCCGTGCGCAAGGCCGGCGGCGTGGAGCATGTCGCTGGCCTCGACAAGATCGGCGGTGGAGAGTCCGAACTTCGCGTTCTCGCCCCCGCTGGTGGCCCATTTGCCCGCGCCCTTCGAGAGAAGGCGCACGCGGAGACCGATCATCGGCTCGATTTTCATCTGCTCCGAAACGCGAAGGATGTGGGCCAACTCCTCGAGTTTCTCGACAACGAGGATGATTTTTTTGCCGAGCTTGCGGCCCAGGAGCGCGCTGCGGATGAAGCTGGTGTCCTTGTAGCCGTTGCAGATCACAAGACTCTCGGGATCGGTGTGCACCGAGAGGGCGGCGAGGAGTTCCGGCTTGCTGCCCGCCTCGATGCCGAAGTGCCAGGGCGCGCCGGCGTCCAGGATTTCCTCCACGACCTCGCGGAGCTGGTTGACCTTGATGGGAAAAACGCCGCGATAGGGCGCGCCGTAGTTGGCCTCCGCGATGGCGGTGGAAAAGGCGGTGTTGATCGTCTCCACGCGATCGCGGAGGAGGTCGTGGAAGCGGACCACCAGCGGAAAGGCGAGCTTGTGGGCACGAGCCTCGGCGACGACCTCCATCAGATCGATCGTCTCGGCGTTGCGCTTGGGATGGACGACGACATGGCCGGAGTCATTGATCCCAAAATAACCGCCCCCCCAACGGTCGATGCTGTAAAGGTTGGTGGCGTCTTGAATGGAAAACAATGTCTGAGTCATGAAATTCGCGGGCACACTAGGACTCTTCCGGAAAATTTCCATGCGAAACCGCGCGTGTCCCCGCAGCTAGTCCAAAAACGATTTGGCGAAGGCGATCCACACCTTGAGGCGCGGCACTTTCACGCGGAGACCGAGGGGGTGCTCGGCAACGAGCGAGAGGGTTTGGCGGGCGAGCGCGAGCGGCAGTTTGCAGGCGGCGCGGAGGGCGCGTGGAACCACCGCCGCAGAATAGTTTTCACCGGCTTGGAGAAGCCCGGAGGCACGCTGCATCTCGGGATAAAAACGCTCGTCGGGTATGTAGATCCGGCCCGCATCCGCGTCGCGGCGGCGGTCTCGGAGGATATTCACCATTTGGAGGCCTTGGCCGAAGGTCCTCGCCAGGGACAGCATTTCCTCGAGGGGCTTGCTGGCGTAGTTCGGAATGTGGCGGAAACACATCCTCGTCCAAAATTCGCCCACGCTCCCGGCGACGAGTTGGGTGTATTCCTGGAGTTCCTCGGGCGAGAGGGGTTTCGGCGGCTCGCCGGTGGCGGAAGGTTCGAAGCGCTCGAGGTCGAAAATTTGGCCTCGCAGGATGACGCGCCACGCCTCCTTGATTTCAGCGGCGTCGGGCAGCGCCTCAAGGGCCGTGAGAAGATCGGGCAAGCGCGCCACCAAATCCCGCTCGTCGCCTGACAAGCCGAGATCCGGGCTTTTTTCAGGATAGGAATCGGGGAGGGCGCGGAGGAGGGCGAGACGCTGGAACGCCGGGGCCGTGGAGGCGTCCGCGATCGAGTCGGAGGCCCGGGCGAGCATGTAGGCCAGCGACAATGCGGGACGAACAGACGCCGGCAGGATGCGGAGCGACAACGCGAAGGTGCGCGCGAGTTTTTTGAGCAAGCGCTCGTAGCCCGCTGTGTCGAGGATGGTCAGGCTGAGGGTCGAAGGCGGTGGTAAACTCACAGCCAGCGGCAGTAGGTATCGGCCAGCGCGTTGGAGATGGCGCCGAGGCGGTTTTGGGTTTCCTCGAGATACTGGTGGAGGCCGGTTTTGAAAATCGACCCGACATTGGCGAAGTCGAGGTTTGAGCGGAGCAAACCGGAGAGCCTCTCGGCCTCGTTCCCGAAATGCCCCCGATCCGTGCCGGAGATGCGGTGAAGGGCGGAGTCCAGCGAGTCCACGCAAAAGCGGATCGAGCGCGGAAAGGAATCGTGAAGGATAAGGAATTCGGCGACCTCCCAACTGGACACCCGCCCGTGGGAGAGCTTGAAGTAGGCCTCCATCGCGCTGCAGGAGCGCAGGACGGCCATCCATTGCGTCACATCGATGTTGCCGCCGACCTTTTCCCCCTGGGGCAGGAGGACATGGTATTTGTAATCGAGCACCCGCGAGGTGGCGTCGGCACGCTCGAGGAATTTGCCCGCCTGGAGAAATTGCCAGCCCTCGCCGTGCGTCATCGTGGCGTCGGTGATGCCTTGGAAGGAATGGAGGCTGTCCACCAGGGAGCGGTAAAAACCGATCGGGCTCTCGCGGTGGGCGGTGCGCGCGGATGGGCTCTGGATGTGAAGATAGAGGCGGTTGAGCTGCTCCCACATCTCGCTGGAAATCTGCTCGCGGACCGTGCGGGCGTTTTCGCGGGCGTGGGTCATGGAAGCCAGGATCGAGTTCGGATTGGTTTTCTCGAAGGTCACGAATTCCATCACCGCGTCGGCGTTGATCGTGGGGTGGAGTTGCTGGAATCGCTCCTGGTCCTCGAGCGTGGCGAGCAGCGCCAGCCACTGCTGGTTCGAATCCCCGCTGTTCTGCGCTTCGAAATCCAGCACGAGTTGCATGTTCACATCCAGGATGCGGGCGCTGGATTCGGCGCGCTCGATGTAGCGGCTGAGCCAGAAGCAGGAATCGGCGACGCGGCTCAGCATGGCTCGTCCTCCCCCTCGTCGAGAACCCAGGTGTCCTTCGTGCCGCCGCCTTGCGAGGAGTTCACGACGAGCGACCCCTTGCGCATGGCGACTCGGGTGAGGCCGCCGGGGATGATCGTGGGTTTTTCCCCCATCAGGATGTAGGGCCGGAGATCGATGTGGCGGCCCTCGAAATGGTCATCCACGCGGCAGGGCGAGCGCGAGAGGCTGACCACCGGTTGCGCGATGTAGCCGCGCGGATCGGCGAGGATCGCGGCGCGGAATTTCTCGATTTCCTCCCGCGTCGCGTGCGGCCCGATCATCATGCCGTAGCCACCGCTTTCGTTCGCGGCCTTCACGACGAGTTGATCAAGATTTTCGAGAATGTATTTGCGGTCGGAGTCCACAGCCGAAAGGTAGGTTTCCACATTCGGCAAAACCGGCTCCTCGCCGAGGTAGAACCGGATCATCGCCGGGACATAGTAATAAGTGACCTTGTCATCCGCGACGCCCGTTCCAAGCGCGTTGGCGAGGTTCACATTCCCCTCGCGGTAGGCATTCACGATGCCCGGCACACCGAGGACGGAGTCTTTGCGGAAGACCGTCGGGTCGAGGAAATCATCATCGATGCGGCGATAGATCACATCCACTTGCTTGAGCCCCTTGGTGGTCTTCATGAAAACCCGCGAGTCCTCCACGACCAGATCCTGGCTGGTGACGATCTCGATACCCATCGCGCGGGCGAGAAACGAATGCTCGAAATATGCGGAGTTGTAGATGCCCGGCGTGAGCACCACCACGGTCGGGTCGGGATTTCCTCCTGGAGCGACATATCGCAGCGCGGCGAGAAGTTCCTGAGGATAGCGATCGACGGGACGGACGCTGTAACGGCTGAAAAGCTGGGGGAAAACCCTCTTCATCGCCTGGCGGTTTTCCAGAAGGTAGGAAACGCCCGAGGGGCATCGGCCATTGTCCTCGAGCACGAAATACCGACCATCCGCGCCGCGCACCAGATCCGTGCCGCAGACATGGATGTAGATCCCGTGCGGCACATCGAGCCCCACAAGTTCGGGCCGGTAGTGTTTTGCCGTGCGGATGATTTCCAGCGGAACGACCCCCTCCTTCACGATGCGCTGGTCGTGATAGACATCGTGCAGGAAAAGATTCAACGCCCGCAGGCGCTGCTCCAGGCCGCGCTCGAGATGGCTCCATTCGTCCGCCGGAATGATACGGGGCACGAGGTCGAACGGCATGATGCGCTCCGTGCCCTCATCGCCGCGATAGACGGTGAAGGTGATCCCCTGATTCAGATACGCACTCTCCGCCATGGCGCGCTTGCGCTCGAAAGTGGCGGTATCCATTTCGGAGAAACGCCCCAAGAGCCGCTCGTAGTGCGGACGCACCTTCCCATCCGCCTCGAACATCTCGTCGAAAAATCCCTCCGTTTCGTAGTGATCGAAAAGGCCCTGCATCGGGCAACTTTCTCTCCCAACGCCGAATCCGTGGAAAGCGAAAAATCCCGCCTTCGCTCAGCGCTCGGCCGTCTGCAGGGGATCGAGCGCGTAGGGCACCTGATGGCTGCCGAACTTCGTGTAAATGAATCGGGCCGCCGTGGAATTCGCCCGCGTCACTCCCCGCACCTTCGCAAGCCCACTAGCCCGCAGGAATTCCAGCGAGGCCGCCAGCAATGCGGTTCCCAAGCCCCGGTTGCGGTATTCGTGGAGGATCATCGGCCCGCTCGGCAGGTGGTTCGAAGAATCCGGGTTGGAATCCATCACCGAGACCCCGATGATGCGCGTCCCGTGCTGGGCCACCACGCAGGACGGTTTCTCCCGGCCCTTGGCGAAAGCCTCATCGACAAACCGTTCCATGCTCTCATCCAGCCGGCGGCTGATGTCGCCCCAGGCCGGATCCATCGAAAAGGCCGTGCGAACCACTTTGGCCACGACCTCTTCGTCGTCGCGCACCGCGACGCGGATCGAAACCGATGCAGGCGCGGGCACCGCCAAATCGGTTCCAGCCGTTTCCCATTCAAAACAAATCCAAGTGTGCATTCAGCCTTTCAGAAAAATCCCAACCCGCTCAACGGTCAGGAAGCCCCCTGATCATTGCGGGCCACCCACCATACGCAACCGAGAAAGACGGCACAAATCATTCCAAAAGCAGTAAAAGAAAACATGGAGCGTCGTTGTGTCTTTCAGAACCCGCCTCGAGGGTCAATCCCTTTTCCCTCCAGCCAGCGCGAAAAATCGCGCCCCGTCGAAAGGCTAGACAACTCCGGATTCTTTCCCTAAAAGCCGACCTCCAATTATTTCAACCCATGATCGACAACATCGTTTCAGCACTCGGCGACAAAGCCGACTACCTCCTCAAGCACACCTCGAAAACCGTTTCGAAGGACCACCTCCACCTGCCCGGTCCCGATTTCGTGGATCGCATTTTCGCCCCGACCGACCGCAATCAGCGCGTCCTGAACAATCTCCATTGGATGTATAATAGCGGCCGCCTCGCCGGCACCGGCTACATGTCCATCCTGCCCGTGGATCAAGGCATCGAGCACTCCGCTGGAGCGAGCTTCGCAAAAAATCCCGCCTATTTCGATCCCGAGAACATCGTCAAACTCGCCATCGAGGGCGGTTGCAATGCCGTCTGCTCGACCTTCGGCGTGCTCGGCGCGGTCTCGCGCAAATACGCTCACAAGATTCCGTTCCTCGTCAAAATCAACCACAACGAACTCCTCACCTACCCGAACGCCTTCAAGGAAATTTTGTTCGGCAAAGTGAAAACCGCCCACGACATGGGAGCGGCCGCCATCGGCGCCACGATTTATTTCGGCTCCGACGACGCCCACCGCGAGATCGTGGAAGTCGCCGAAGCCTTCGCCTATGCCCACGAACTCGGCATGGCGACCGTGCTCTGGTGCTACCTCCGCAACTCGGCCTTCAATGTGAAAGGCGACAAGGATTATCATCTCTCCGCCGACCTCACCGGCCAGGCCAACCACCTCGGTTGCACCATCCAAGCCGACATCATCAAGCAGAAGCTCCCCGAGAACAACGGCGGCTTCAAGGCCCTCAACACCGGCGGCTCCAGCTACGGAAAACTCGACGAGCGCATCTACACCGAACTCACCAGCGACCACCCGATCGACCTCTGCCGCTACCAGGTCGTGAATTGCTACATGGGCCGCGCCGGCCTCATCAACAGCGGCGGCGCGAGCGGCAAGAACGACTTCAACGAAGCCGTCTTCACCGCCGTCGTCAACAAACGCGCCGGCGGCACCGGACTCATCTCCGGCCGCAAAGCCTTCCAGCGCCCGATGGACGAAGGAGCCAAGCTCCTCCACGCCATTCAGGATGTTTACCTCTCCAAAGAGGTCACCATCGCCTGATCCCCGGCCATCCCGCTTCAAAAAAACAGCCGCAAGTTCGAGCTTGCGGCTGTTTTCTTATTTTGTAGCGCAGGCGTCCCGCCTGCGAGCGTAA
>CAYOGR010000085.1:0-9764 GCA_964403605.1 uncultured Chthoniobacter sp. | reverse complement strand
CGAACCCTCGTATGCAGCTTGGGAAGCTGCCGTTCTACCATTGAACTACACCCGCAGCGGCTGATGAAACATATCCGTCCGGAGTGCTGTCGGGCGCAAGCGCGAAGTTCGGAAATTGTAGCGGCGCTCTGTGAGCGTCGGGTTCGTTTTCCATTCGGCGGTCATAGACTGCCGCTACAGTGCCGCGGTTCTCGATCGCGCCGAAACGGGGGGGTGCAAGTGATGCGGGCTTTGGTGCCGGAAGGCCGGGGGGAGGCGAGGAGGAGCTTGAAGAAGACATCGCTTTGGCCGATATCGAAGACCTTCCGCCAACAACCAAGCCATGAGAACCAAAACACCCGCCCTGCTTGCAACCCTCGCAACCCTCGCCTTTGCGCCACTCGGCGTCGCCGGTGACAATCACAGCCACGACCACGGCCATGGTTCGAAAATCGAGGTCGCCATCCCGGAGAAACTCTCCGATCTCTGGAAGTCCATCGAGACCCAACACGCCAAGCTCTCCGCCGCGATCGAGAAAAAGGACATCCCCGCCGCGCACGATGCCGAGCAGCACCTCCAAGCCTTCCTCAAGGCGATTCCCGCCAAGACCTCGGCGCTCGAGGAATCCGCCCGCACCCGCATCGATGGCCAGGCCAAAAACCTCGCCCGCGCCTACGACTCCGTCCACCACGCCTCGGACGACAAGGCGTGGGACAAAGCCACCTCGACCCTTAAAAAGGCCGAGGGTTCCATGAAGCTCCTCGCCGCGCAGATTTCGAAGATCCCCTGAGTTTTTCTCTGCCGTTACTTGAACTTCCGGGCAATGCCGTGATCCTTCTCATCACAAAATATGCGGTAACGGCATTCGTGATCGTGCTGGTCTCCGAAGTGGCCAAGCGGAGCGACCGGCTTGGCGCGCTGATAGCCTCGCTGCCGTTTATCACCATCATGGTCATGGTGTGGTTGCATCTGGAAAAGCAGGGAACGGAAAAACTCGCGAGCCATGCCCTATACACCTTTTGGTATGTGATCCCGACGATGCCGATGTTTCTTCTCCTGCCGTGGCTTCTGCACAAGGGCACCGGCTTTTGGTGGGCCATGTTGTGGAGTGCGCTCCTGACCTTCGTTTGTTTCATCGTCACCGCACTCGTGGCCAAGCGATTCGGGGTGGATTTGATTCCCTGAAAGCGGCAAAGACCAGGTGCATTTTCATCCTAAATTCGGGAGCGCCGGATTTAGAATAATAGCTCGCAAGGAGGAATTTTGTTCCTTTGTCTGATTGCCCAGACGAAAACCAAAAAGCAATCAACCTATGAACAACCCAACTGTTGCCCAATACACCCTCGCTCGCCTGTCCCAACTCGGAATCGACAAGATTTTTGGCGTTCCCGGCGATTACGCATTCTCCATCGATGACGCGGCCGAGCAGGTTCCGGGCCTCGAGTGGGTTGTTTGCGCCAACGAGTTGAATGCGGCGTATTGCGCGGATGGCTATGCGCGCATCCGCGGCGCGGCGCTGCTCACCACAACCTACGGCGTCGGCGAGCTTTCCGCCATCAACGGGGTCATGGGAAGCCTGGCCCATCGCCTTCCGGTCTTTCACCTTGTCGGCATGCCCAGCGAGCGCATCCAACTTCAGAATCTCGTCACCCACCACAACCTCGGCGATACGAACTACAGCCGCTTCGTTCCGATCTCCAGTTCGGCGGCGGGTGTGTCCGCCATTCTCACCCCGACGAACTGCATCGAGGAACTCGAGCGGGTCATCCGGGAGGCCCTTCGCCTCAGCAAGCCCGCCTACATCGTGATTTCCGAGCTTTCGGGTTACTCCCCGGTCGTGGGCACCCCGGTCACCGGCAAACCCCTCACCGAGATCAAGCGCCAGCACAGCGTTCCTCAAGAACTTGAAAACGCCGTTGGCTCGATTCTGGCGCGCCTGGAGAACGCCAAAAACCCCGTGGCGATCGTGACCGCGCTCACCGCCCGCTACGGCCTCCGCGACCAGGTGCACGAACTCATCGCCAAGATCAACCTTCCCGCCGTCATCGCCCCCGCCGAGAAAGGCTCCCTCGACGAGTCGATCCCCCAATTCCTCGGCCTCTATCACGGTGACTTTTCCAGCCCCGCCTCGGTGAAGCAGGTCGTCGAAAGCGCCGACTTGGTGCTCGATATCGGCGGCATCATTTTGGCCGAACTTAACGCGGGCCTCTTTTCGGATAATCTCGATCACTCCCGCATGATTTCCATCCGGGACAACCATGTGCAAATCGGCACAAAAGTCTTTGTGAATACCGCGATCGACGATGTGCTCGCCGGACTCCTCGCCAAGGTGAAGACACGCCAGCAGGCGGTCGTCTCGGAAAAAGTCGGGCTTCTCCCTGTGCCGGACAGCGGCAACGACAAGATCACCTCGGCCAATTTCTACCCCCGCCTCCAACGGTGCCTGAAATCCGGCGACACCCTCGTTGTCGAAACGGGCACATGCATGATGCATCTCAACCCCATGGTGCTTCCGAAGGGCGTCGGCGCCGAAGGCCAGGGGCTCTGGGGCTCGATCGGTTGGGCCACCCCGGCCACCCAAGGGGTTTGCTTCGCCAAAAAGTCCGGCCGCACCTGGATGGTCACCGGCGACGGATCGCACCAACTCACCCTCAACGAAATCGGCGTCATGGGGCGCTACGGCCTCAAGCCGGTCATTTTTGTCCTCAACAACGACATCTACGGGGTGGAGGATTATTTCAGCGAGCGCGGCCATGTTTACGACGACATCGCCCGCTTGAACTACCACCTCCTGCCCGAGGCCTTCGGATGCAAAGATTGGCTCACCGCAAAGGTCGGAACCGTGGCCGAACTCGAAGACATCCTTTCCAAAATCGGGAACCACGACGGGGCCGCCTACATTCAGGTGCTCATTCCGGAAACCGAAAGCCAACCGCTGCCCGCCGAAGTCATCGACAGGGACTACAAGCTGAAAGTTCCACCGATCGGCTAATCGGGCAGGCGTTTCCCAACAAAGCTCGGAGCAATGCACCAATGCTTGCTCTGCGCTTTTTGGCGAGTGCCTCTTATTCGAAGCCGGGACGACGACGCCTCCCCTTCCCTAAACCAGTCGGCGGCTCGGCGGGATTTTTATATGCAATCATCTGCCGCACCTTTTGAAAATTGCCATGCTCCCGTGCGCTGTGGTTTGATCCTATCGCTATGAAATACACCTACTTCGGCCATTCCTGCTTTTTGGTGGAAACCGGCGGTTGCCGCCTGCTTTTCGATCCTTTCATCACCCCCAACCCGCTGGCCGCTTCGATCGACATCCAAAGCCTCGAGGCGGATGTGATTTTGATCTCGCACGGGCATTTCGACCATGTCGCCGATGCGGTGGCGCTGGCGAACCAGACCGGGGCGCAGGTGATCGCCAACTGGGAAATCGCCGATTGGCTCGGCAAGCAGGGGGTGAAAAACACTCAGCCGATGAACCACGGCGGCACGGTAAAAATCCCCTGCGGAAAAGCGAAGATGGTTAATGCCGTTCACTCCAGCTCGCTGCCCGACGGTAGTTACGGCGGCAATCCCGGCGGGTTCGTGGTCGAGAGCGCCGAGGGGGCCTTTTACTACTCGGGAGATACCGCGCTCACGCAGGACATGAAGCAGATCGCCGAGGAGTTCGACCTGCGCTACGCGATTCTCCCGATTGGCGACACCTTCACCATGGGCGCTGCCGATGCCGCCAAGGCCGCGAAACTTTGCGGCGCGCCGTTGACGATCGGTGTCCACTTCAACACTTTTCCCCCCATCGAAATCAACCGCGAGGCCGCGATGGAAGCCTTTCAGAAATCGCACCAGCGCCTGCTCCTGCCCGCCATCGGCGAGACGATCACGCTCTGAGCCGGAGCGCGGAGCGATTTAAAGCGAAGTCTTGCGTTCGAGCACGGCGACCATGCCTTTTTGGCCGCCGCCGGCCTCGTAGCAGTCGAGTTCCTGAACGCGGCGGGCGTGGCGGCCTCCGTCAAACGGAGTCGCAAGCCAGATATCCACAATCTCGAGGGCCAACTTGAGGGGGATCATGCGTTCGCCGATCGAGAGGACATTCGCGTTGTTGTGGCGGCGGGAGAGTTCCGCCGTTTCGTGAGTCCAGCACAGGGCGCAGCGAACGCCTTTGACCTTGTTCGCCGCGATGGCCTCGCCGTTACCAGAGCCACCGAGCACGATGGCTCGATCCGCCTCGCCCCGCACCACGGCTTCCGCCGCGGGGATGACGAAAATGGGATAGTCGGTGCTATCCGGGCTGTCCGTCCCGAAATCGATCACCGAATGTCCGCGCTCCTTGAGGTGCGCGATGATGGCTTCCTTGTAGGCGAAGCCCGCGTGGTCGCTGCCTATGGCGATTTTCATACTGCGGCAGCGGTGGCGGGTTCGGGTTGGTCGGTATAAGGCGCCTGGCCCTCGAGGCCGAGTGCTTCGAGAAGTGCGCGGTCGTCATTCACACCGGGGTTCGTGGCCGTGAGGAGCTTGTCCCCGTAGAAAATCGAGTTCGCGCCCGCGAAGAGGCAGAGAGCCTGGGCCTCGCGGGTGAGGCGGTCGCGACCGGCGGAGAGCCGGATTTTCGCCTTCGGCAAAACAATGCGCGCCGTGGCGATGAGGCGCACCAATTCGAAGACATCGATGGGCGGCGTGTTGGCGAGCGGGGTTCCCGCGATGGGAGTGAGGCAATTGATGGGAACGCTCTCCGGCTCGGGATCCATCGAGCAAAGAACCTCGAGCATTTTCAGGCGGTCGGTTTCCGTTTCCCCCATGCCGATGATGCCGCCGCAGCAAACGCTGAGTCCCGCGCGCTGGACGGAGCCGATGGTATTCAAGCGATCCTCGAACGAGTGGGTGCTGACGATTTTTTTGTAATGCTCGGGCGAGGTGTCGATGTTGTGGTTGTAGGCGGTGAGGCCGGCCTCCTTGAGCTTGCGGGCCTCGATGTCGCCGAGCTGGCCGAGGGTCACGCACACTTCCATGCCGAGTTTGCTGACTTCGCGCACGGTCTCGAGCATGGTCTCGAACTTCGGATCGCCGTCGCGCACACCTTTCCACGCCGCGCCCATGCAGAAGCGGGTGGAGCCGTTTTCCCTCGCCGTGCGGGCCACGGGCATCACCTCGTCCACCGTCATGAGGCGCTCTTTTTTCAAGCCGGTTTGGTAGTGGGCACTCTGGGCGCAGTAGCCGCAATCCTCGCTGCAACCGCCGGTCTTCACGCTCAGCAGCGTGCAAAGCTGAACCTCGTTTTTCGGCCAGAACTCCAGAAAAACACGGCGGCTTTCCTGAATGAGATCGAAGAGGGGGCGGCGGTAGGTTTGCTCGAGGCTTTCCAAAGTGGGTTTCACGACGCGCGTTTTAGATTCCCCGATTGGTCGAGTCAATCGGCGGATGGGAAAACAAACCCGCTTGAACCGCGCGGCGGGGACACTATTTTGGCGGCTCAGCAAACCAAACACACACCATGCCATTCGAACTACCCGCACTACCCTACGCCGCCACGGCACTTGAACCCAACATCGACGCCCGCACGATGGAGATCCATCACGGGAAACACCACGCCACCTATGTCACCAACCTCAACAAGGCCCTCGAAAGCGCCCCCGAACTCGCGGGCAAGTCGATCGAGGAATTGATCGGCAATCTCGCCGCCGTGCCGGAAGGCATCCGCGGTGCGGTTCGCAACAACGGCGGCGGACATTGGAACCACACCTTTTTCTGGAATCTGATGGGCCCGAACGCCGGCGGCGCGCCGACCGGCGCTCTCGCCGAGGCGATCAACAAGGCCTTTGGCAGCTTCGACGAGTTCAAAGCGAAGTTCGAGGCCGCCGGCCTCGCCCGCTTCGGCAGTGGCTGGGCCTGGCTCTGCCAGAAGGCCGACAAGTCGCTCTGCATCTGCTCGACTCCGAATCAAGACAACCCGCTCATGGCCGGTGTCGCCGAGTGCCCCGGCACCCCGCTCCTCGGATGCGATGTGTGGGAGCACGCCTACTACCTGAACTACCAAAACCGCCGCGCCGATTACCTCAAGGCCTGGTGGAACACGATCAACTGGGACGCCGTGGCGAAAAACTTCGCCGCCTGATCGGCCGATCCCCCGGACTCCAACAAAACGCCCGACTGGAAACGGTCGGGCGTTTTTATTTTTGGAAGCCCCTCCGTGTTTGAAACGGTCGCAGGACATCCCCGCTTTTGATCATGGAGAGGGCGAAGAGGAGTTTAAAAAACTCTCGCGGTCTATGACAGGTTGGCCTCGACCGGAGCGGGGAAAGCTTTTACAACCACTGGCCTTTCAAACCATGTCCGCACCATCCTCCATTCTCTACACGAAAACCGACGAGGCCCCGCTTTTGGCCACCTACTCCCTCCTCCCGATCATCCAGGCCTTTTCCAAACATGCCGGGATATCCGTGGAACTCCGCGACATCTCGCTCGCGGGCCGCATCCTGGCGGCGTTCGCGGATCGCCTGCCAGAGAGCCAGAAAACCGCCGACGCCCTCGCGGAACTCGGCGCACTCACGCTCAAGCGCGAGGCAAATATCATCAAACTCCCCAACATCAGCGCCTCGATCCCGCAATTGAAGGCGGCCATCGCCGAGTTGCAGGCTGCCGGGTTCGCGGTGCCGGATTATCCCCAGACGCCGACCAACGATGCCGAGAAGGAGGCCCAGGCCCGCTACGACAAGGTCAAAGGCAGCGCCGTGAATCCCGTCCTGCGGGAAGGCAATTCCGACCGCCGCGCGCCGAAGGCCGTGAAGGACTACGCCCGCAAGCACCCGCACAAGATGGCGCCTTGGTCGAAGGACTCGAAAACCCGCGTCGCCACGATGGGCAGCCATGATTTTTGCTCGAACGAAAAATCCACCACCCTCCCCGCCGCCACGACGGCGCGGATCGAGTTCGTTCCCGCCGCCGGGGGCGCGCCGAAGGTTTGGAAATCCGACCTGAAGCTCCAGGCCGGCGAGGTTTTGGATGCCACTTTCATGAGCCGCAAGGCGCTCCAGGCCTTCCTCGGCGAGCAGATCGAGGCCGCGCAAAAAGACGGTTTGCTTTTTTCGCTCCATCTCAAGGCAACGATGATGAAGGTCTCCGACCCGATTCTTTTCGGGCATGCGGTGAAGGTTTTTCTCGGCGATTTCGTGGCGCGCCACTCCGCTGCCATCCAAAACCTCGGCGTCGATTTCAACAACGGCCTCGGCGACCTGCTCGCCAAGATTGAAAAACTCCCCGCCGCGGAAAAAGCCGCGATCGAGAGCGATCTCCAAGCCACCCTCGCCGCGCGTCCGCCGCTCGCGATGGTGAATTCCGACAAGGGCATCACGAACCTCCATGTGCCAAGCGATGTGATCATCGACGCCTCGATGCCACCGATGATCCGCGACGGCGGCAAGATGTGGAACGCCGAGGGCAAGCCTCAGGACACCCTCGCGGTGATTCCCGACAGTTGCTACGCGCCGGTGTATCAAGCCGTGATTGATTTTTGCCGCGAAAACGGCGCGCTCGATCCCAAGACCATGGGCTCCGTGCCGAATGTCGGCCTCATGGCCCAAGCCGCCGAGGAATACGGTTCGCACAACAAAACTTTTGTAGCCCCCGCCGACGGAACCGTGCGCATCGTCGATGCGAATGGCTCCACGCTCCTCGAGCATCAAGTCGAATCAGGCGACATCTGGCGCGCCTGCCAGACGAAGGACGCCCCCATCCGCGATTGGGTGAAACTCGCCGTCCGCCGTGCCCGCGCCACCGGCGTGCCCGCTATTTTCTGGCTCGATGCCAAGCGCGCCCACGACGCCCAGCTCATCTCGAAAGTCGAAACCTATTTGAAAGACCACGACACCGCTGGTCTCGACATCCGCATCCTCCCGCCCGCCGAGGCTTGCCGATTCAGCGTCGAACGCCTCGCCAAGGGCCAGGACACGATTTCCGTGACTGGCAATGTCCTCCGCGACTATCTCACCGATCTTTTCCCGATCCTCGAAGTCGGCACGAGCGCGAAGATGCTCTCCATAGTTCCGCTCATGAATGGCGGCGGATTATTCGAAACCGGCGCCGGCGGCTCCGCACCGAAGCATGTGCAGCAATTCCTTGAGGAGAACTATCTCCGCTGGGACTCGCTGGGCGAATTTTTCGCCCTCGCCGCCTCCTACGAACACCTCGCCGACATGGAATCCCATGCCCGCGCCAAGGTTCTTGCCGAAACACTCGACGCCGCCACCGGCCAACTTCTCGAGCACGACCGCTCACCCGCCCGCAAGGTCGGGGGACTCGACAACCGCGGCAGCCATTTCTACCTCGCGCTTTACTGGTCGCAGGCCCTCGCCGCGCAGGACAAGGATGCGGAGCTGAAAAAAACCTTCGCGCCCGTTGCGAAGGAACTCGCCGAAAACGAGCAGAAGATCGTCTCCGAACTCGCCGCCGTGCAGGGCAAGCCCACCGATGTCGGCGGCTACTACCTGCCCGACGACGCGAAAGCCTCTGCCGCGATGCGCCCCAGCGCGACCTTCAACCGCATCCTCGACGCGATCTGACCCGCTCCATCGCAGGCGCGATCAACGGGGCGTTTCGGTCTGCGCCGCAGGTGCCGACAAGCCCAATGGATCCCGACCCGCCAAGACATCGCGAATCAAAAACCCGCCAAAGACCAGGCTCGCGGCGGCTTTGAGCCAGAGGTTCGTGAGTTTGTGAAGCGGCCCCCAGTTTTCGCACGATAGAATCAAAGCGAAGCCTGCCAGCGCCAGAAACCGAAGTGGAGCTTTGGGATTTTGCGCGGCGGACGCCACCAAGAGACCCACAAATGGCGCGATCAGGACATAGGAGTTGGTTTCCGTCCTGGGATTGAAGAGCAGTAGATACCAGGCCGCGAGGAGCATGCAGACGAATGCCCCGCGAGCCGCCTCGTAGCGACGCAGAGCGATCCGGGCCACAACCAGCGTGCCAAGAGCCGCCAGAGCGCGCACGGCGGTCATCACGAGGTCCGGCAACGGCGTTCCAAAATGCCGGAGCATCCCATGCAAATCGCAAAACAGTTTTTGATGGGGGTTCCCCGCGATCATCATCGTTTCGACGAACAAGCCATATTGGCGCGCGACAAAGCCGGGATCGAAGTGGAGAAAAACAATACCCCCGAGGATCAAAAAACCTAAAACCAGCCTCCAAGTCATGGTGCTCAGATAACTCCCGCCAGCGAGGAGGCACGGGACAAGACCCAACGGCTTGAGAGCCAGGGAGAGCAGTAGCGACAACGACGCCCGATTCCACGCGTGTCGCCCCAAATCGAACGCCGCGAGGGAAAGCAAAGCCGCCATGGCCAGATTGGTCTGGCCGTTTCTTGCCGCCGAAAAACTCGCCGGCACCATGGCCACGGTTGAAATCAGGAACCACCATCCCTTTCGTGTTCCACCAAAAAGGCCGCTCAGCCGCCAGATCCCCCAGGCAAAGAGCCCAAGCCCGGTCAACCTCCACAGCGGCTCGCCGAGACGCGGCGGCAACAGGGCATAGGGCGTGTAGATCACCGCGCAATGCGGAAGGTAAAGATATCCGTGCATTCGCACCTCGTAGATATCTTTTCCGCTCCACCACTCGAGGGCCGCCTCGCGATATTCCGGCGTCACCGTGCGACGATCCGGTTGAATCGCCACAATGGCGGAAATAACAACCGCATAGGTTGTCCAAATGAAAACAGCCACTCTCAAGGCCTTGCCCGCCGGGATTCCCCTCAGGCGCTCAAGTGCGTTGAGCACCCCTGCGGGATAATTGCTCATAGGCTC
>CAYOGR010000084.1:0-9917 GCA_964403605.1 uncultured Chthoniobacter sp. | reverse complement strand
TATTTTGGGTGCGTGCGGCCTGGCAAGGACGGCTTGACGCTGTATTTTTCTGCGTGACTTTTATGCGTTATGAAAACTTGCTCGATCATGGAGGCGCAACATAATCTAGCGGCGCTTGTTCGGAAAGTGGAGGCGGGTTCGGAGTTTGTTGTCACTCGTCGGCGCAGACCGGTGGCACGGATTGTTCCTATAAAACAGGAGGATCCGGTATTTCCGGATTTCAAGGCCCGGGCGCAAAAAATCTGGGGCGTTGCTTGGCAAGGTGCGGGAACGGACGAACTGCTGGATGAAAGCCGGGGAGCGTGGTGACGCGGTATTACGACACAGGCGTCCTGCTCAAACTTTATACGGTCGAGGAGGGGGCGGATGAAGTCAGAGAGTGGGTGGTGCGGGGCGGCGAGGCGTTGGTTTTTACATCGCTCCACCGCTCGGAATGTGTCTCGGTGCTGCGGCTGAAAGTGTTTCGTGGAGAAGGCCGTTTGGAGCAATCGGCGGCGGCGTTGGCGGCTCTCGATGAGGATGTGGACGCGGGGGTGTTGCGGCCGACGGCTTTGGATTGGGATGCGGTGTGGGAACGGGCGGAGAGACTTGCGCGGGCGCATGGCGCGACCACGGGATGTCGGACATTGGACATGCTCCATGTGGCGAGCGCCCTGCAACTCGATGTGCAAGAAATGGTCACGCGCGACCAGCGCCAGGCGGCCTTGGCCGGAATGGCTGGATTGCTGGTGGTGAATCCGTTGGGATCAGACCGGATCCAGAAGAATTAACCACCGAGAGCAAGGAGAAAATGGCGGATGAATGACGCGGAGTCGCTGCGGATCATTTTGTGTGGTCCGCCGCTTTCGGAAACCGCTCCTATGAATCCTGTCCTCCTGTCTAAAAACTCTTTGGGGGTTTAAAAAAGGGCTTCGCTCCTCTCCGCTGTGCTTGGCTTGCGGATCCCGCGACAGCGGCAACCGTGTTCCCTGCCGGAAACACTTGGTGGGACAAATACGGGGGGATCAAAATTTTTTCGGAAAATCATACCAATCGCATTTTCAGGGTGGGTTCTCCGGAGTATTTTGCAGCGAAGCGCTATGACCGTCGGCAAGCCCATTCCCTTTGAAGCCCGCACCAGCCTGCGGATCCCGCTCGTTTCGGCCAATGTGCAGGCGGGATTCCCGTCCCCCGCCGATGACCATCTGGAGCGCTCGCTCGATCTCAACGAACATCTGGTCAAAAACCCCGCTGCCACATTTTTCGTGAGGGTGACGGGCGACTCGATGCGCGATGCGGGGATTTCCAGCGGAGATATCCTGATCGTGGACCGCTCGATCCAGGCCGATGACAACCAGATCGTGGTGGCGATGCTCGATGGCGACTTCACCGTGAAGCGGCTTCGCCAGCGCAAGGGCCGGGTTTTTCTGGAGTCCGAAAACAACGCCTACCCGCCCATCGAGGTCGGAGAGAACCAGGAACTCGTGATCTGGGGGGCCGTGACCTTTGTGATTCACCAACCGCGATGAAAACCCGGTTCGCGCTGGTGGATTGCAATAATTTCTATGCCTCCTGCGAGCGCGTCTTCAACCCGCGCTTGATTGGCAGGCCGGTGGCGATCCTGAGCAACAACGACGGCTGCGTGATCGCCCGGAGCGAGGAGGTGAAGCAACTCGGCATCCCCATGGGAGCGCCCGCGCACCAGCACAAAGCCACATTCGCGAACAATGGCGTGGTGGTGATGAGTTCCAACTACCCGCTCTACGGAGACATGTCCGCGCGAGTGATGGAAACCCTCCGCCCGCATGTTCCAGCGATGGAGGTTTATTCGATCGATGAAGCGTTTCTGGCACTCGAGGATTGGCAGGATGCGGCGTTTGCCCGCGAGCTTCGAACCCGTGTGCGCCAATGGACCGGGATTCCCGTCTCCATCGGCATCGGGCCGACCAAAACGCTTGCGAAGCTCGCCAACCGCCTTGCAAAAAAAACACCCGAGCTGGCCGGCGTTCTCGACCTCGGAATGGTGAAGGACATGGATGAAATGCTGGCGCGGGTTCCTTGTGGCGACATCTGGGGCATCGGCAAGCGGCTCGCCTTGCGTCTCGCCGCAGGGGGCATCCACACGGCCCGCGATCTCAAACACGGCGAGCCGGCCTGGGTGCGGAAAACGCTCGGCGTGGTCGGCGAGCGCATTCTGCACGAGTTGCGGGGCGTTTCGTGCCTCGCGCTCGAAGAAATCCCCGCGCCCAAGAAAGGCATCGCCTCGGCGAAATCGTTTGGCCGCGCTGTGGAATCGCTTCAGGAGCTCGAAGAAGCCCTCTCGACCTACACCGCGCGGGCCGCAGAGAAACTTCGGGCCGGCCGCCTGCTCGCCACAAACCTCCATGTGTTTGTGACGACAAATCCCTTTTCGACCAGCCAGCCGCAATACACCGCCGGGGCGCAGACATCCCTCGCCCGGCCGAGCAATCACACGCCCGACCTCCTCTCAGCGGCCCTGCGGCTGTTGCGGGAGATTTACCGCCCGAACCATCAATACAAAAAAACCGGCGTTTTCGTGACCGACCTCCTCGCCGAATCCGACCGCCAGCCCGACCTCTTCAGCGCCCCCGCAGAATCCACCCGGCGCGTTGAGGAACTCGACCGGATCGTGGACGGTCTGAACCAAAAACTCGGACGAAACGCCATCCGCTACGGCTCGATGGGTGTGAAGCAGGAATGGGCCATGCGGCAGGAAAATCGATCCCGGAAATTCACCACGCGCTGGGACGAGCTGCCTGTCGCGAAGGCTGAAAAATAGCCGCGTCTGTGTGCCTCGTTCCTACCGCTCTTCGCGACTCTCCATGGCGACATGGAGCGGCTCCGGCAAATCGAGCGGGCGATAGACGATGATCCCGTAATTTTCCGGCGATCGATTCAGGTAGTCGGAAATGCGGCAGTCGAGGATGACTTTGCGGCCTTTGTCGCGTTTGGAGGTGGCGTGCATGAACCAAATGCCGTCGCGCTTTTTTACGGCGATGCCGACATGCGAGGTGTAGGCGCCGGGGTATTTGCAGGTGATCGCAAGGATGTCGCCGGTGCGCAGGTGGCGCTCGATGGAGGCGACGCGGTTTTTTGGAATGTGATACACGGGCAGGGCGGAGACTTTCTCCTGGATGCCGGCCATCCCGGGCAGGAGCGAGGGGTTGCTGCGGAGGTAGCGGTAGCTTTTCCACATCGCGGTCATTTCGCGGATTTGGCGGGAAAGCCGCTCGCCGCCGAGTTCCTTCGTGGGATTTACCGAGAGGCCGCGCGCGCCGTTGTCGGCGAAGACCTCCTCGAGAAAATGCATCCGCGACAAGTAGCCGCCATCGCAGCGGCCGTGGCGGTAGCGTTCCAGCTCGATGAGGGCCAGCAAATCTTCGGGGCGGTAGCCGCCATCCTTCGCTTTCACCATCCGCGCGAAGGCGAGCGAGATTTCATAGAAGGTCCAGCAATCGAGTCCGTGGAAATTCACCGAGGGCGATTCGATGCGGTCGTCGATCTCGAGCGTGTAATTCACATACGGCGTGCCGAGGAGGGCCTTGCCGACGGCGGCGGTGCGCTCGCCGATGGGGAGCGCGGCCCAGTTTTCCTTTTTCGCCTGCTTCACCAGGCGGTCGAATTTTTCCTGGCCTTTGAAAACGACGCTCATTGGCAGTCGGGGCTGGAATTCCGGGATCGTGCCTGGCTGCGCGGCCAGCGGGGCAATGCCGGCGCAAACGAGGAAAAGAAAAAGAGCGAGTCGCAACATGGCCTTCACGATTGGCCCGCGCGGGAGGATGTCAAACGCGAATCGTTCCAAAACGGGTTTGGATGCCGTCGCCGGGGGTAGTAGGTATTTCGCCGCCAGATGCCGTCCTCGAATGCCTCCAATCTCGAATCCGTTCCCGCGGGAGCGGTGCGGGTGCCGTTCACTGGGTGCGATGCCTACTTTCTGGCGGTCGAGGACATGATGGCGCAAGCCGGGCAGGGCCGCCATGTCGGGCTTTCGGTGGTGGAACTCGGTGGCGCGGTCGATGCGGAGCGGTTGCGCGGAGCAGCGCGGCGGTTTTCGAGTTCGCATCCGCTCCTTCACGCCAAAATCTCGCCGCGCGCGCCATTCGGCGTTCCCGCTTGGATCGCGCTGCCTCCATTTTCAGCCGATGCGGTGCCGGTGATCGAGCATCCCGCCGGGACCGATTTGCAGAGCCTTTGCGAATCCCTGCTCGCAAGCCCGGACGAGGCATTCTTTCAAATCCACCTTGTTCAAAGACCCTCCGGCGGATTTCTCGTGGCGCGGTGGTTTCATCTTCTCTTCGATGGACGCGGGGCCGAACTCGCCCTTACCGAGATCGCGCGGCTCGCCGCGAATCCCGGCGAGCCTGCGAAGCCCATCGGTTCTTGGGGGATGCCCTTTCCTCCCCCGAAGAAACTCTTCGCCCGTCTGCGTGAGCCTCAGGCTTTCGTGGATCGCCACTATGAACTCCAGCCCTTCGATTTCACCTCGCCGGGCGGGCCAAATCCAAAGCCTGGACGGCCGCGTTTTCGCATTGTGAATTTCACCGTGGAGGAAAGCGCGGCGATCCGGCGGCGGGCGAGGCGTTTCACGGGCGGGATTTTCAATCTTCCATTTTTCTTCGCCGCGGCCACACGGGCGCACGCGGTGGTTTTTCGACTTCGGGGCAAGGAGCCCGCGAGCTACTACAGCCCCGCCCCGGTGCAGGCGCGAAAACGCTGGATGCGCCACCCGATTTTCCAGAACCAAGTCACGATTTTGTTTTTCAAACTCCGTGCGGAAGAAGCGCGGGATTTTGAATCCTCGGTGGCGTCGCTGCAGAGGCAGTTCGACCGTTCGGTGCGGGCGAGGGTCGAGCAATCCTTCGCAACGATGCTGTGGTGGATGCGCCGCCTGCCAACGGCGCTCTACCGCGAATTTCTTCTGCGCGACACCGGGGGCGAGTTGACCTCGTTTTTTCAATCCCACACGGGCGAGTTTTTGGAGGGCGTCGAGGAATTCTGCGGCGCGCCGATCCGGAATGGTTGGCATATCCCAACGGTGAGCCAACCTCCGGGAAGCGGCGTGTTTTTCAATGACCACAAAGGCCGCCTCACCGCCACTCTCGCCTGGCGGGAGGGATCGCTTTCGGAGGAGGAAGTGGTTGCAATGATCGAGTCGCTGAGGAGTGATCTGATGGGGTGATCATCGTAGGGCGGGCGTCTCGCCTGCCATCGAAAGACTCCCGCTCGCAGGCGGGACGCCTGCGCTACATAAATAAAACCGCCCGGGGCTTTGCGGCCGCCGGGCGGTTTTCGGGTAGAGGGAAACTTAGCTTTCCAAGGCGGCTTGGGCTGCGGCCAGGCGCGCGACGGGCACGCGGTAGGGCGAGCAGCTCACATAGGCGAGGCCGATGCGGTGGCAGAATTTCACCGAATCCGGATCGCCGCCGTGTTCGCCGCAGATGCCTAGCTTGATGTCCTTGCGGGTCGAGCGGCCTTTTTCGATGGCGGTCTTCATGAGCTGGCCGACGCCGTCCTGGTCGAGGGTGGCGAAGGGGTTCTTCTTGAAGATTTCGTTTTCCGTGTAGGCGCCGAGGAACGCTCCCATGTCGTCGCGGCTGATGCCGAGTGCGGTCTGGGTGAGGTCGTTTGTGCCGAAGCTGAAGAACTGCGCGGTCTTCGCGATCTCGTCGGCGGTGAGGGCGCCACGGGGCACTTCGATCATCGTTCCAACGAGATAGTCGAATTTCACTTTCTTCTCGGACATGACTTCCTTGGCCACGCGATGGACGATCTCGACTTGGAGGTCGAGTTCCTTGCTGAAGCCGACGAGAGGAATCATGACCTCGGGTTTGACCTTGATCTTTTTCTTCGCGACATCGGCCGCGGCTTCGAAGATGGCGCGGGCCTGCATTTCGGTGATCTCGGGATACGCGATGCCGAGGCGGCAGCCACGGTGGCCGAGCATGGGGTTCGCTTCGTGCAAGCTGGAGACACGCTGCATGATGTTCTCAACCTTCACGCCCATGGTGCGGGCGAGATCCATCTGCTGCTCCTTGGTGTGGGGGAGGAACTCGTGGAGCGGCGGATCGAGCAGGCGGATCGTGGCGGGGTGGCCTTTGAGCGCCTTGAAGATGCCAGTGAAGTCCTCGCGCTGGTAGGGCAGGAGCTTCGCGAGGGCCGCGCGGCGGCTCTCGGTGTCCGTGGCGAGGATCATCTCACGCATGGCGTCGATGCGATTTCCCTCGAAGAACATGTGCTCGGTGCGTGTGAGGCCGATACCGGTCGCGCCGAAGGCCAGGGCGGTTTCGGTTTGCTCGGGGTTGTCGGCATTCGTGCGAACGCCGAGCTTGGTGACTTTCGAGCACCAATCCATGAGCTGCTTGAAGTTTTTGACCTTCTCGGTCTTGAGCGCGGCCTTGTTGCCGTGGATGAGACCGGTGATGATCTCGGATGGTTGGGTGGCGAGCTGACCGGCGTAGACATTGCCGCTGGTGCCGTCGATCGAGAGGAAGTCGCCTTCCTTGAAGACCTGGCCTTTCACGGTGACGGTGCGCTTGTTGTAGTCGATCTCGACATCGGCGGCGCCGCAGATGCAAACCTTGCCCATCTGGCGGGCAACGAGCGCGGCGTGCGAGGAAACACCGCCCTTCGCGGTGAGGATGCCCTCGGCGGCGATCATGCCGCGAAGGTCCTCGGGCGAGGTCTCGGTGCGAACGAGCAGGATTTTCTCACCCGACTCGGCGGCCGTAACGGCGCGGTCGGCGTTGAGGTAGATCTTGCCAGAGGCCGCGCCGGGGCCGGCGGGGAGACCGTTGGCGATGACCTTGGCCTTCTTCACCTCGGCGGCGTCGAAGACAGGAGCGAGGAGTTGGTCGAGCTGCTCGGCGGGGTTGCGGAGGATCGCGGTCTTCCAGTCGATGAGCTTCTCCTTGACCATGTCCATCGAGAACTTGAGCGCGGCCATGGCGGTGCGCTTGCCGTTGCGGGTCTGGAGCATGAACAGCTTGCCTTCCTGCACGGTGAATTCGACATCCTGCACATCCTTGTAGTGCTTCTCGAGGATGGCGCGGACTTTCATGAGTTCCGCGTAGGATTTCGGCATTTGCTTCTTGAGTTTGCTGACCGGCTCGGGCGTGCGCACGCCGGCGACGACATCCTCGCCCTGGGCGTTGATCAGGAACTCGCCGTAGAATTCATTCTCGCCGTTGGCCGGGTTGCGGGTGAAGGCCACGCCGGAACCGGAGGTTTCGCCGGTGTTGCCGAAGACCATGGCCTGCACATTCACGGCCGTGCCCCACTCGGCGGGGATGTTGTATTTGCGGCGATACACGATCGCGCGGTCATTCATCCAGGAGCTAAAAACGGCTCCCACCGCACCGCGGAGCTGATCCCAGGGATTGGCCGGGAAGGTTTTTCCGGTGCGGGCTTTGACGAGTTCCTTGAAGAGTTTGACGAGTTCCTTCTGGTCTTCGGCGGTCAACTCGCTGTCCACGATGTCCTCGTGGTATTTCGCATGTTTGAAGTCGTGGATGACCGTTTCGAATGGCTCGTGGTCCTCACCTTCCTTTTTCTGAACGCCGAGCACGACATCGCCATACATCTGGACAAAGCGACGGTAGCAATCCCACGCGAAGCGTTCGTTTTTGGTGGCCGAGGCGAGGGACTTCACGGTCTCGTCGTTGAGGCCGAGGTTGAGGATCGTGTCCATCATGCCCGGCATGGAGTCGCGGGCGCCGGAGCGGACGGCGACGAGGAGCGGGAAGCCCTTCGCGTCGCCGAATTTCGTGCCCATGATTTTTTCCATGTTGCGCACGCCGGCTTCCATCTGGGCTTGGAGTTCCTTCGGGTAGGTGCGCTTGTTATCGTAAAAATAGGTGCAGACCTCGGTGGTGATCGTGAAGCCGGGAGGCACCGGGAGGCCGATGCGGGTCATCTCGGCGAGGTTGGCGCCTTTGCCTCCGAGGAGGGATTTCATTTTGCCGTCACCGTCGGCTTTTTTGTCGCCGAATGTGTAAACGAATTTGCCCTTCTTCGGGGCGGTGGATTTGTCGGATTTGGTGGTTTTTGCCATAAAACGGGCCGCAAGGTTTAGCAGATGGCCTCGGGCTGTCAACGCATGGCAAAAGGCCCGAAAACGAGCCTGCGGCGCGGGGAATTTTAGAATTTCCTTTCGGCTTGCCGGGGGTAAAACGGGGCCGAATCACCCAACTATGAAAAAAGTCTTTCTCGGCACGGACAGCGGCGCAACCACCTCGAAAACCTGCGGTGTTTGGGAAGACGGCACACCGGTCACCCTGAACCTCGCGCAGAGTTCCACAAATTCCCAGCTCGGAAAAAACGCGGTCATCACCGGCTGGGTCGAGGGTGTCGAAAAATTCCTCGCTGAAAATCAACTTGTCTGGGCGCAAGTCGCCGGCGTCGGCCTCGCCATGCCCGGCCCCTATCAAGCCTACGGCGTGCTCGACCGCTCGCCGAACCTCCCCGAGAGCTTCACGGGCTGGAATTTCCTCTCCGACTACTCGGCCGCTCTCGCGCAAAAAGCCGGACGCGACATTCCCGTCGTCACAGGCAACGACGGCAACTATGGCGGAGTCGCCGAAGCCGCCCGCGTGCGGGGTGACAAAAAATGCGGCGTCATCATGCTCGCACCCGGCTCGGGACTCGGCGCCGCCTATACGGGCGCGGACGGGCTTCCCCTCACCGGCGACACGCTGAATGGCGTCGAGGCCGGCCACATGCCCGCGCCGCTCCAAATCCTCGGACTGCCCCGTTTCACCTGCGGTTGCGGGCGGGACTGGGGTTGCTTCGAGGCCTACACGAGCATCTCCGGCCTGCCGCAGTTTTTAAACCACCTCCTGCCGAAATACCCCGGCCACGAACTCCACAACGACTCGATCCCCCCCAAGGAAAAAGCCCTTTCGCTCCGCACCCGCGCCCAAAAAGGCGACCCCCTCGCGCTGGAGATTTTCGATCTTCAAGCGAAGGCCTTGGGCCTGCATGTCGCGAATCTCTCCATCGCCTTCGACGCCGCCTTTGTCGTGATCGGCGGCGGCTTGATCGATCCCCACTCCACCACCGAGGAATTCCGCGCCCGCTACCTCGACGGCATCCGCGCCGCCGCCGAGCCATGGCTTTTCCCCGCCCAGCGCCAAACCATCCAAATCGTCCCCGCCACCCTCGGGGAACTCTCCCAGGCGATCGGCGCCGCGCTAGTGGCTCTCTACACCGCAAAAAACCTGGAGGACTGACTTCCCGGGCCCAAGCTTCCTGGATCGTCAAGATGCCCGTTGAGCAACCCAACAGTTCCGCTAGAATTTCAAGGTGGTAAAACGAGCCGCCACCAGCCAAATGGAAAAAACAATCCTTAAGCGCCCCCTGAAAAGCCTTCGCGCGCGTGAAAATCCTTGGTTGAAATCCTCCCCGCTCGAACGGCTCGCCGCCATGGCGGTGATTTGCCAAACCCACGATGATGGAAAGCCTGAATCCCGACTTTCTCGACTTCATTTCTCTGTTGGAAAAAAAGTCGGTTGAGTCTCTCGTCGTGGGCGGCTGCGCGGGCGGCTTCCATGGTTTTTCCCAGATACACGGGAGGCATCGATTTCCTTGTGGCAGTCAGCGAGACAAATGCCGAACGCTTGATGGAGGTCTTCCGGGATTTCGGGTTCGGCGACATTGGGATTGAAAAAGAGGATTTTCTGAAACCCTCGTTCGTCATCGAAGTCGGTCGGGAGCCGAGAAAAATCCAAGTTCTCACCGGAATCGACGGCGTGTCGTTCGACGAATGCCAAAAAGCCGCGGTGGATTTCGACTACTCGGCCAAAAAATCCGCTTCATTGGATTGGAAGAACTGATCGGCAACAAAAAGGCCTCAGGCCGTGGCAAGGTTTTGATTGATGCCCATGAGCTATCGCGGAGGAAAGAAACCGCCCTGAACCAGA
>CAYOGR010000083.1:5969-10108 GCA_964403605.1 uncultured Chthoniobacter sp. | reverse complement strand
GCCCGGGTTTTCTGGCTGGCGCGCCGCTTGGGCCGAGCCTACGATCCCGCGCATGGCACGAAATGTCTTGGGCGGCGATCTGGAGCCCTGCTGCTACCAGCCGATGACGGGTTTTTACCGCGACGGGTTCTGTCACACGGGACCCGGCGATTTTGGAATCCACACCGTCTGCGCGGTGATGACCGAGGAGTTCCTGAAATTTTCCTTCGAGCAGGGCAACGATCTCACGACGCCAAGGCCGGACTTCGAGTTTCCAGGATTGAAACCCGGCGACCGGTGGTGCCTTTGCGCGAGCCGTTGGAAGGAGGCCTACGACGCCGGCATGGCTCCGAAAATCGTGCTCGAGTCCACCCACGCCTCGACGCTGGAATTCGCCAATATCGAGGAGTTAAAAGCCTGCGCGACGGATTAGGCGGCGCAGGGTTTAGCGAAAGCCTTTGGCGTTGTTGCGGTCGGTGAGGTAGAGATTCGCGCCGCGCGCCTTGAGGACAAAAGTATTGTTGTCACCGTAGCGCGTCCACGGGCCGGGCGGAACCTCGCGGGCTTCGACGAATTTCCAATCGCAGACATCCTTGCCTTTGAGGCCGAGGTAGTCGCGCACGGCGGGGGAGACATCCAAGCCGGCGCCTTGGTTGAGGTTCGGACGCGGGCGTTCATTTCCGAAGACATATTGCCAGTGGTCGGTGCGGAACGGGCCGCAGTCTTCCCACTGGGCATAGGCGATGCGGTTTTTGTGGCGGATTGCGATCCAGCGTCCCTTGCACACGGATCGGCCGGGCTTTTCGAAGGCTTCGCGGAACCAAGGGATGACGCGTGGCGCCTCGGGCTTCGTCTTGCCGCGGGTCACATCGTTGTAGGGAAGGGCAACATAAAACGGGTTCTGGCGGGGGATGAATTTTTTCGGAAGGAAGTTGCGGCGGGTGGCGGGGTCGGGGTTGTCGTAGCCGCCGAAGTTTTTGTGCCAATGCTGATCCCAGGAGCTTTTGCAATTCGGCACCGGGTTGTTTTTGGTGGGTTGTTCCCCCACCCAGAAAACCGTGGTCACGATGTTGCGCTTCCAAGGGTAGCGACCGGAGGAAACGCCGGAAGGATTGGCGACCACAGGTGGCTCGACTTTGAGGATCGCCTTCTCGCGCAGAGTCATGGCGAGTCTCTCGAAATCCGTGGCGATCGCTGCCGTCGCGGAGGAGGTCAGCGCCAAAGCCAATGTCAAACTGAGGAGAAATACGCGGGTGGCCATCTCGGTAGGGAGTCAAAGCTGGATCAGGACCATCGGCCCTGCAAACAAAAAGACCGCTCGGGCCGATTTTTCCAGCCTCGCCGGTCGGGCAAGAATGTTCGTGCATTTGCGGAGACCGCTCCTTTATTTCGTCGCACCATGTCACGCCTGCCGCCTTGGATTCTCGCCGCTTCGAGCGGTGTCCTCCTCGGCTTGTGTTTTCCCCCCGCCGATTTCGGGAATCTCGTCTGGGTCGCCCTGGCGCCGCTCGCTTGGGCGGTTTGGTTCACGAAACCCGCCGCACGCCGCGAGTGGCTGCGGCTCGCGGGGCTGGGGTATGTTTGCGGGCTTTTCTTTTTTGCGATGACGGCCTTCTGGCTCACGACGCTCACCTGGCCGGGCTACCTCCTGCTGGTTCTCTATTTCTCATTCTACTTCGCGGGATGGGCGGTTTTCGCCGGGATGCTGATCAAAAAAAACACCGGCCCGTCCGAGCCATCCCCGTGGCTCCGCTCGCGCCACAACCTCCGGGTTTGCGCCCTCGGCGCGGCGGGCTGGACCGCGATGGAGTGGCTGCGCGGCGTGATTTTTCCCGCCTTCGGCTGGAACGGTCTAGGCATCGCGCAATACGCCAACATCCCCCTCATCCAAATCGCGGATCTCACCGGCGTCGGCGGCCTTTCGTTTTTGACCGCGCTGGCGAACCTCATGCTCGTCGCCACGGTCAAACGGCTCTCGCTCGAACTCGGCCGGGGCGTCCGCCGCGCGCACGGGGATTTCGCGTTGACCATCGCCCTCGTCGCGCTGGCGTGGACTTATGGGGTGCGCCAACTCCTCGACCCCGAACCGGCCTCGTCCGAACTCACCTTCGCCGCCGTGCAGGCGAGCGTGCCGCAGTTGGAGAGGAACAATCCCGAGTTCGAAATGGAAATCCTCGAGGGCTACAAAAACCAAACCCTCGCCGCCATCGCGATGCGGCCCGACCTGATCCTCTGGCCCGAATCCGCCACGCCCAATCCCCTTCTCGGCCACCAATACACCTGGGATCTCGTGCGCGGCCTGGCGGCCCAACACGCCGGAGACCTCCTGCTCGGCACCGTCCACTGGGGCCAGGATGGCGACTATAATTCCATCGCGCTCCTCACCTCCGGCGGCACCGAGGCCCAGCTCCACCACAAGATGCACCTCGTCCCCTTCGGCGAATATGTCCCGCTGCGCGAGGAATTCCCCCTGCTCGCGAGAATCGTGGGCGAGCTGGTTCCCGATGATTTCGATCCGGGAAAAAACTTCACCGTCCTCGAAATGCAGGCCAAGCCCGTGAAGCTCGGCCCGCTCGTGTGTTTCGAGGACACGCTCGGCGACCTTTGCCGCCGCTTCGCCGGACTCGGCGCGCAGGCCCTTGTGGTTGTGACGAACGACGGCTGGTTCCTCGAAAGCGCCGGCTCGCTCCAGCACCTCCGCAACGCCCTCTTCCGCTGCGTCGAAAACAACCTCCCCATGATCCGCGCCGCGAACACCGGCGTGACCTGCGCGATCGACCGGAATGGCGTCGTGCGCGAAGTCCTCCAATCCCCCTCGGGCAGCACCTTCGGGCCGGGCATTCTTTTCAGCAAAATCTCGGTGCCACAAAACCCCTCGCCCACCTTCTACGCGCGCCACGGGGAAATTTTTTCGATCTCCTGCCTTGGCTTATCCGCCATCGCCGCAGGCATTTCCATTCTCAGCTCCAGGCGTCAAAAAATTTCCCCTCGCCCGAACGATTCCGATCCGAAAATCTCCACGCCATGAAAGTCCATGTCTCCGTCCTGCCGAAACCTTCCGTCCTCGACCCCCAAGGCGCCGCCGCCGCCGAAGCCATCCGCCACCTCGGCCTCGAGGGCGTGGGCCGCGTGCGCATCGGCAAGTTGATCGAACTCGAACTCCCCGACTCCACTCCGGAGGCCGAAATCCACCGCATCTCCCGCGACCTCCTCTCAAACCCCGTCATCGAGGACTACTCCATCGCCCGCCCATGAAATTCGCCGTCCTCCGCTTCCCCGGCTCGAACTGCGACCAGGATTGCGTCCTCGTTCTCAACGCCCTCCCTGGCTGCACCGCCGACTTCGTGTGGCACAAAGACACCTCTCTCGCGGGCTTCGATGCGGTCGTCGTCCCCGGCGGATTTTCCTACGGCGACTACCTCCGCTGCGGTGCGATCGCGAGGTTTTCGCCCATCATGCAATCGGTGAAAAATTTCGCCGCCGCCGGTGGCACCGTCCTCGGCATCTGCAACGGCTTCCAAATCCTCTGCGAGAGCGGACTCCTCCCCGGCGCGCTCGTCCGCAACAAAGGCCTCCACTTCGTCTGCAAACACCAGCACCTCCGCGTGGAATCCACAAACTCGCGATTCACGAACTCGGCCACCAAAGGCCAAATCCTGAACATCCCCATCGCGCACGGCGAGGGCTGCTACTTCGCCGACGACACCACGCTGGCCAAACTCAACGCCAACGACCAAATCCTCGTCCGCTACTGCGATGCCCACGGCGCCGTGACCGAAGCCTCGAATCCCAACGGCTCCCGCGAAAACATCGCCGGCATCTGCAACGAGGCCCGCAATGTTTTCGGCCTCATGCCGCACCCCGAGCGCGCCTGCGACCCCGCCCTCGGCGGCACCGATGGTCTTGTGATTTTGCAAAGCCTCCTTGCCGCCGAGACCGCGAAAGCCAGCTGAAAGCAGCTCGAAACGGTTTTTTTACAACTCGCGAACGAAGGCTTCGATATCGGCGCTGCGAATCGCCGCGCGAAGAAGTTCTGTGAGTTTCGTGGGATCGCCGATGGTCTGAATCTCCTCGCGCAGTCCCTGCGGAACCGACCCAAAACGAATTTCCAGCGCTTCCAAAATATCCTGCTTCTTCGAAGCCACGAGGCCTTCTTGACG
>CAYOGR010000083.1:0-5869 GCA_964403605.1 uncultured Chthoniobacter sp. | reverse complement strand
AAGGCGGGCTGGGAGCTCGGCTTCGAGAAAGGCGCGGGCGGTGGGAATGTCCGAGAATGTGGCTTTAACGATTTTGTCGTGCGGTTGGTGCAGGCCGGACATCTTTGGATCGGGAAATGGGTGGAGTCCCAAATAGCCCAAGACGACCCGCCCCTCAGGGCACGGTGCGGATCTGAATCGACTCGAAGCGCTCCTCGCCCTCCACCAGTTCGCGCAGGACGATCAGCTTTTCGCCGCTGGCGACGAGCTTGCGTTTGATCAGAATCTTTTCCGCTTCGGCGAAGGTCTCCTCGGCATCGGTGGTGAAATCGAGTTGGAACGCGTGGGCGTTCCAGTTCAGAGCCTGGTGGCGCACCCCCTCGACCGTCTGGGTGAAAACAAAAATTGGCGCACGCTCGGGGCGCAGGTGGCTTGTCTGGTCGGCCATCTCGCCGGTGCGCGTGAAGACAACAAGTTTCGCATCCTCGATCGAGTTCGCGAGCATCACGGCGGAGCGGATGGTTTTTTGCCGCTGCGTGGCAAGAATCGCCTCGTTGGCATAGCCCGCGCCGCCGCTCAGGGCGATGCGCCGCGCCACGCGGTCGAGGACCTTCACGCACTCGACCGGATATTTTCCCTGGGCCGTCTCGCCGCTGAGCATCACGGCATCGGCCTGCTCGAAGACGGCGTTCGCCACATCGGTGATCTCCGCACGGGTTGGGATGGGATTTTGAATCATGCTTTCAAGCATGTGCGTGGCGACGATGACCGGACATCCGTGGCGGATGCATTCCTTGATGATCCGGCGCTGGATGATGGGGAGTTCCTCCATCTTGCATTCGATGCCGAGATCGCCGCGGGCCACCATGATGACATCGGCGGCGCGGACGATGTCCTTGATGTGGCGGACGGCGCTCTGGTCCTCGATCTTGGCGATCGTGCGGGCGTTCGAGCCGAGGCCGCGCAGGACGCGCTTGAGCTCCACAATGTCGGCCGCCTCGCGGCAAAAACTCAGCGCCACGAAATCCACGCCGACCTCGACGCCCAGCTCGATGTCCTCGAGATCCTTCTCCGTGAGCGGGGGGAGGTTCACTTTCACGCCGGGGAGGTTGATGTGGCGGCGCGAGCCGAGATCGCCCTCGGTGAGCACCTGGCATTTCACACGGTTGGCTTTTTTTTCCAGCACCTTCATGTGGATCACGCCGTTGTCCACCAGCACGGTGTCGCCGACATGGATGTCATCCACCAAACCGTCGTAATTCACATCCACCGAGTAGTGCTCCTCGCTTTTGGCTCCGCGCACGGTGAACTCGAAAACATCTCCGGGCTTGAGGTTCAGCTTGGCGGAAAGATCGCCGGTGCGGATCGCCGGGCCTTGCGTGTCGAGAAGGATGGCGCAATTCACATCCAGCCCCGAGGCGATGCGGCGGATGCGTTTGACGATATCGCGCACCCAATCATGCCGCGCGTGGCTCATGTTGAGACGAAAAATGTCCGCTCCCGCGAGGAGAAGGTCGCCGATCACCACATCGGAATCCGAGGCGGGGCCCAAAGTGCAAATAATTTTGGTTTTGCGCATGCGCCTATGAACAGAGTGGCTCTTTGAATGGCAAGCCGCGCTTTTCAAAGATTTTTTTCGCTTCTTGATCTTGAGAGGCGTTTCTCTAATCTCGCGATTTCGCGGTTCCTTTGAGAAATCCCGGGCCGCAATCATCCATCACCGAATGAACACATCAGTCCCCGCCCGTGCCAACGAGGCGATGATCGACGAACTCCACCAGCGCTGGACGGCCGACCGGCGCTCGGTTTCCCCCGATTGGGCCGCATTTTTCGAGGGCTTCGAGCTGGGCCTCGAACGAGGCGTCATCGAAGAACAAAAAGAGGGCGGCCTGCCCGCTTCGCCGCTCCAGGCGAAAGTGGACGAATTGGTTCGCGCCTACCGCTCGATCGGCCACACCTGCGCGCACTTGGATCCCATCTCGCCCGCGCCGGCGTTGAACCCGATGCTCGCACCCGCCGGATTCGGACTTGCCGAGGCCGAGATGAACGAGACGGTTTCCTCCCGCTATTTCCAGAACGGACGCGCCATGCCGCTCCGCACGATGATCGAGGAGCTTCGCAAGACCTACTGCGCCACGCTTGGCTCGGAGTTCGAACACATCCATGACCGCGGGATCCGCGAGTGGGTGGTGGGCAAAGTGGAAAGCCGCACCGCCGCCGACCGCAACGATCCCGCCCTGCACCGCCGCGTGCTGGAAACCCTCTACGAAGCCGAAACCTTCGAGTCGTTCATCCACGCGAAATTTGTCGGCCAGAAACGCTTCTCCCTGGAAGGCGGCGAGTCCCTCATGGTCGCCCTCGATACGATCCTCCAAAAATGCCCCGCCTCGGGCGTGAAGGAGATCGTCATGGGCATGGCCCACCGCGGCCGTCTCAATGTTCTTTCCAACTTCGTCAAAAAACCCGCGAGTGTGATTTTCGGGGAGTTCCAGGACTTCTTCAATCCGGACAAATTCGGCGGCGGCGAGAACGGGGATGTGAAATACCACCTCGGCTATCAAAGCTCCCGCGAGCTGCCGGGAGGCGAGACCATCGAGATCCGCATGGCCGCGAATCCGAGCCACCTCGAGGCTGTCGATCCCGTCGTCCAAGGCAAGGCCCGCGCCCGCCAGCGTATTCTCGAGGACACCGCTGAGCGCAAGAAAGTCCTCCCGCTTCTCATCCATGGCGACGCCGCTTTCATCGGGCAGGGCATCGTGGCGGAGACTTTCAACATGTCCCAGCTCCCCGGCTACAAAACCGGCGGAACGATCCATATCGTCGTCAACAACCAGATCGGCTTCACCACCCTCCCCATCGATGCCCGCTCCACGGCCTATTGCACGGACATCGCCAAAATCGTGGACGCCCCGATTTTCCATGTGAATGGCGAGGATCCGCTCACCGTCGTCGAAGTCGCACGGATCGCCCTGGAATTCCGTCAGAAGTTCGGCCGCGATGTCGTGATCGACATTTACGGCTACCGGCGCCACGGCCACAACGAGACCGACGAGCCGTCATTCACCCAGCCGGATATCTACAATGTCATCAAGAAGCACCCTCTGCCGGGCGCGAGGTTTTCCGCCGAGCTGACCACGCTGGGGACCCTCACCGCCGCCGAGGTTCAGGCGATCCATGCCGGTTGCCTCGAGCGCCTCGAGCGCGAGCACGCCGAAGCCGCCAAGGAAATCGCCTCGCTTAAAAAGAAGAGCGCGTTCCGCGGTTCGACCGCAATCCATCAGGCCCCTTACTCGCACGACCCCGTCAACACGGCGATCAGCAAAAACAAGCTCGACCGCGTCGTCAAAGCCATCACCACTGTGCCCGCGGGCTTCCATGTCGTCCAAAAAATCCAGCGCACGGTCCTCGACCGCCGCTTGCAGGTGTGGAAGGACGGCGGCCCCTACGATTGGGGATTCGCCGAGGCCCTCGCCTTCGGATCCCTCCTGGTCGAGGGCACTCCCGTTCGCGTCTCCGGCCAGGACAGCCGCCGGGGCACCTTCAGCCACCGCAACGCCGTCCTCTACGACGAAAAGACCCGCGAGCCCTACATCCCACTTCAGCACATCGCGCCAAAGCAGGAGACCTTCTGCATCTACAACAGCCCCCTCTCCGAATACGCCGTGCTTGGTTTCGACTACGGCTATTCGATGGACTACCCCTCGATGCTCTGCATCTGGGAAGCCCAGTTCGGCGATTTTTCGAACGGCGCGCAGATCATCATCGACCAGTTCATCGCCTCCGCGGAGGCGAAGTGGCGCCGCCCCACCTCGATCGTGATGCTCCTGCCGCACGGCTACGAAGGCCAGGGCCCCGAGCACTCCAGCGCCCGCCTCGAGCGGTTCCTCCAACTCTGCTCCCAGGAAAACATGCAGGTCGTGAACCCCACCACGCCGGCCCAGTATTTCCATGTCCTCCGCCGCCAGATCCATCGCGCCTACCGCAAGCCGCTCGTGATCATGACGCCCAAGAGCCTCCTGCGCTCCGAGGATTCTGTCTCGCGCTTCGAGGATTTCACCAACGCCCGCTTCGAGGATATCCTCGACGACCCCTCCATCAAGGATCCCAAAAAAGTCACCCGCGTTGTGTTTTGTTCGGGCAAGGTTTACTTCGATCTCGTCCGCGCCCGCGCCGAGGCGAAGCAGGAATCCACCACCGCGATCCTCCGCATCGAGCAGCTCTACCCGCTCAACAACGACCGCCTCCGCGAGACCGTCGCCCGCTACAAAGCCGCCAAGCGCTTCGTCTGGTGCCAGGAGGAACCCGAAAACCAAGGAGCCTGGTTCTTCCTCGGCCCCCGCATCTCCAGCGTTACAGGCTCGCCCATCGGCTACGCCGGGCGCTTGGACAGCGCCAGCCCCGCCGTCGGCTCCTACGGCAAACACAAGGACCAGCAATCCTCCCTCCTCAAGCAAGCGTTCGAAATCTGAACCACCACCCAACGAGCATGAAAGTCGAAGTCAAAATTCCAACCGTCGGCGAATCCATCACCTCCGGCGTTCTTTCCATCTGGCATAAAAAAGACGGCGAGCCTGTCGGCCGCGACGAACTCCTTTTCACGCTCGAGACCGACAAGGTTTCCCAGGAGGTGAATTCCCCCGATGCCGGCATCGTCCACACCAAGGTCACCGAAGGCACCGAGGTGAAAATCGGCCAGGTCGTGGCGGAAATCGACACCGCAGCCGCCGGTGCCGCTCCAACCGCGCCCGCACCGACTCCTGCTGCGGCTCCCGCCGAAAAGCCCGCCACCCCGGCCCCCGCGCCCGAACCACCCAAATCCTCCCCCGCGCCAGCTCCAGCACCGGCTCCGGCTGCCATTGAGCCCGCCCCTCAGCCTGTTTCCGGCGACTCCCGCGCGGTCCGCAAAAAGATGACCCCCCTGCGCCGCAAGATCGCCGCGCAACTCGTCAAGGCGCAGCACACCGCCGCCATCCTCACCACTTTCAACGAGTGCGACATGAGCGCCGTCATGAGCCTCCGCAAGGCGCTGCAAGACGACTTCTCGAAAAAACATGGCGTCAAACTCGGCTTCATGAGCTTCTTCGTGAAGGCCGTGGTGGACGCCCTCCAAGCCGTCCCCGCCATCAACTCCCGCATCGACGGCGAGGATTTGATTTTGAACAACGCCCACGACATCGGCGTGGCCGTCGGCACCGAGAAAGGCCTCGTCGTCCCCGTCCTGCGCGACTGCGAGAAACTCTCCTTCGCCGACATTGAAACCCGCCTCGCCGCGTTCGCGACCAAGGCCCGCGAAGGCAAAATCTCCCTCGACGACCTGAGCGGCGGCGTCTTCACGATCAGCAACGGCGGGGTTTACGGCTCGCTCCTCAGCACCCCGATCCTCAACCCGCCCCAGAGCGGCATCCTCGGCATGCACAAAATCCAGGAGCGCCCCGTCGTGGTGAACGGCCAGATCGTCGCCCGGCCCATGATGTATCTCGCCCTCAGCTACGATCACCGCGTGGTGGACGGCAAGGAAGCCGTGACCTTCCTCATCCGCGTGAAGGATTGCATCGAGAATCCCGCCCGCCTGCTCCTCGGAGCCTGAGAGCCGAAACCCGTTCTTCTGCAAGGTAGCGCAGGCGCGCCTGCGGGCTTCAGTGCTGAGGGCCGAACAGCTCACGCTGCGCAGCAAGATGTCTGAACTGCTCAAAGAAGAGTTTAGGGAAATGCTCATGGCTCACTAGATCGTGCGAAAGATGATGGCGCGCGCTGCATTGGAAAAGGACATCGATCCCGACCGCCTCGGATTTTGAGGCAGTGTGGAAGTGATCCGCAGCAACCAGATGGGGGCCAAATCCCCGATTCAGAGCGGAAGATTTTTGCAAAATATGTGAATATGTGGGACTGA
>CAYOGR010000082.1:0-10331 GCA_964403605.1 uncultured Chthoniobacter sp. | reverse complement strand
TAATTGGAAGAACTATACCCGTCGTAGATCGTCAAGGACCCAATCGCCGATGGCGCACTCCAAAATCCGCCAAGAGCGATCCACAGGGCAACGAAAAAGAACCGAAGGCCTGCCGGATGCACGGCCCGTGCGAGACCTTGGATACCGGAACCCGAAGCTTGCAGCCCCAAGGGCACCATCCATCCGCAGCGGTCACGATTGGAGGGGTGAGACTTCGAAATCTGGGTTGGGGAGAGAGTAACCATGGGGTGTGCTGGTAGGCTCGGAAACTTTAATGCTTATCAGCAATAAGTGCAGGCTCGTGACCTCAGTCAAGTTTTTTTGAAAATATTCCTCTGGAATGGCTCTATATCAAGTATCCTCCAAAAAGAAGAACCAGCTGGGATTTTATTCAAAGTTGCAGGGTGGCTGACACCCGAAATGAGTAGTTTTTGAAAAGAGGACAGGAGCCAAGAAAGACCGCCAAAGGCACCCTGCAGGGCGAACCCATTGCGTCAATGACCGGATTCCCGGGAGCGGTTTCCAAAAGTGGCGTGCCGCACTTCTCGTTTCCGCCCCCCCTTTTGATTACCGAAATTTGGCGAGGTCGATCCGGTGAAGGGTTTTGGCATCGACCCAGTCGCCCGGCGCCCACCAAGAGAATCCTGCCCGCTCCAGGCAGGAGGGGTCGACCGGAAATTGTTCGATGACCGAGGAAAGACCGCGGATCGAAACCGCCTGGGCATCGGACTCCGGCCAGTCGATGTCCTGCTCCGGGATCGTCACGATCGAACCGCTCGAAACGAGCGCCGCGTTGCTCAATAGCGTATGCGCCCTCACATCGGCCAGCGAGCAGGGCATCGAGGCGAATGTATTTGGATCGCCGAGGAAACGCTCATACATCGGCCCCTTGCTCCCGTCGTATTGCGGCGCAACGAATCCCGGCAGGTCGCAGCGCAGGCCAGGAGCGCTCTCCAGCACCTCCACGGCACCGAATTCGCCCTCCACCCGTATGACGAACGGAACATGGCGATCCACCGCATGGGAGAGCAGGAAGGAGGCCTCCACCTCCGCGAATGAGGCTTCCATGAAACATGTGTCGTAGCTCTCGATCCGCCGCGCCCGGGCGAGACAGGCCCGCACGCGAACCGGCTCTGGAAGCGGGAATCCTCGTTGCGAAAGAAGAAAACAGGCATGGTTCAGAAGGTGCGACAATCCATTCGTGGCGGGACCGTCGAAGACCGGGCGTTCCCCGAGCATCATTTTTCCCGCCCACGGGGCGCGGCCGTAGTAGGTCGCACTGCGTGGCCACCCCGCGGAGACCGTGATTCGGCGCAGCTTGCCAAGCCGCCTCGAGGCGACGAGTTCCCGGGCGGCATCCAACTGGGGCCAGTTGACCATGTGGAAGCCGACACGCACGCGCTCCGCGCCCTCCAGGGCGATCGCTCCATCGAGTTGCTGAATGGTCGGCAACGCCGGCTTCTCCAGGAGAATGCGGGCCCGGCTTGCCTTCAGACATGCCAAGAGCATCTCCTCGTGGAGCGGAATCGGTGTGCAGATGACAATGGCGTCCAGATCCAGCCCGCCAGCGAGCATTTCGTGGTAATCCAAAAACCATGCTGTTCCGTGCGCGGCGAGGCGGTTTTTCACCTCCGCCAGTTGATCCGCAAAAGGATCGGCCACCGCCCGAAGTCTTGCCAAGCCGCGCTGCTCCAGTTCCGCGATCGCCTCGAGGTGAACCATTCCATGGCCTCCCACGCCAATCAGAGCAATGTTCATCCCGATGCTTTGTAGCAGTTCGACTCGCTTGAACAATAAAACATACGATGGCTTGCCCGCACTGAAAACCTCGCTCGAAACCGCATTTTTTGGCGGCCCATTAAGCAACCCATGAATCGGCTCCGGTATTTCTTCCGCCCCGCTTGGTCGGAGAAAGTTTCACCGAGGCGATGGCATAGGAACCCGCAGAGTGATTCCTCCGATATCTCGGGATGGATACGCTTCTGGGCCGCTACCCCCTGGAAGCCTCCCCTTTGTTCGCGGAGGCGCCTGCCACTTCGTTGAGGTTGCGATGATCCACCACCGTGCCGTCATCGAGGACATCGACCTGCTCGCGGCGCAGATCCGAAAAGAGCCGCCGAATGTCACGCACCCCGCCGTAGGTGAACCAGATGGCGGTCACAAAGCACAGGAAGACCGGAATGCCGATTCCGACGACATGCCAATAATCTGCCCAGAATGCCTCTCCGAGCGGGGAGAAGGCATTCCAACCCGATCCAATGAAGAGGACGACAACCCAAATCATTGTCCATGCAAACAAGCTGATGGCAATGACCTTGTCCCACTTGGTAAATTCCTTGCCAATTCCAATGAGCCTGATGATCAGGGGAGGCGGCGGCTCCAACTCGGCCTCGGGAGGGGGCACTTGGACGGCATACCGGCCGCGATGCAGCAGACAGTCCATGTCGTGGTCCTCCTTGCAGGTAAGCAGCGAAACCACCACATAAATGGCCACCGCTGCAAACATGCCGTAGAAGGCGATCTCCACCCCGTTGAGCGGAAAGTCGGGGTTGATCTGCCGGAGCACGATCCCGCCGAGGGAAAACACGGCTCCCGCAATCATCGCGGCCCAAGCCGCCTGGACTGTTCCCTTCTTCCAATACAAGCCACCGATGATCGCGGCACCGGCCCCTCCCATGTAAATGGCCTGCGTAACCGCCCACCACATGAAGATGTATTCGGTCTGCTGGAAGAGCGCACCGAAGCAGAAGGCGAACAAGGCGACTCCAATGATCGCCAGTCGCAGCACGCGGATGTGCCCTTTCGGCGTCAGTGGTCGCTTCCGCAAGGGAACGACCAAATCTTGGACAAAGATCCCGCCCCAAGAGTGGAGGTGCGTCGAGTCCCCGCCGAAAATCCCAAGCAGCAGGACAGCGGCAAAAACACCAAGCACCCCCACGGGCAGCAGGTGGTTTAATGCCACCGGCACACGCATTTGAGACTGGGTTTGCGAATCCGGAATCGACTCGATCGTCGCATGCGCCCCGGCCGATGCCGAAGCGAAATCCGGATGTTGCAGAAAGGTCAAGGCACACACGGCCAGCAGGGCGATGACCGCGCTCTTTCCCGAGTCCCGCCAGCGGCCCAGCAAGCCGGCCATCACCGCGGTGTGGGGGTTGCGCGCTGCGGCATTGTAGCCGCTCGCGTTTTGCCAAGCCATTGTCCCGTAAATTCCCAACAGAATGCCCATCAGGATGTAGTAGATGTTAAAATCTTCGTTGGCTGCCGAATCGAAGGGGTTCAGCTTGGATTGTCCGGGGGGGTTGCCCGACAATGTCTCCACGATTTGTCCCCAATCGAACATGAACAGCAAGGCGGCAATAATGATCAAATAGAAGACCTGCGTGATCATGCCTTCTATGCAATCGGTTATCATTACGGTCGTCATCCCCCCTAGCGTAATGAAAACAGTCACTGCCAACAGAACCGCCATGAGAACCAGCGAAGTCTGCCAGGTGACCCCGAGCCACTGGAAGGTTTGCGGCAACCCGAAGATAAACACCATGCACCGCGCCCCCACCGCAGGAATAATCCCGAAATTCGCCAGCCCCGCAAAAAACGCCAAACCCCCGGCGAACAAACGGAAACGGCGGCTGTAGCGCATCTCGAAAAATTGCGCCAAAGTCATCGCCCGCGTTTCCCGGAACCGATAGACCACAAATCCCGATATCGCCACGATGATTACAAACGGTGCGGAAATCCATCCCCACCACTGCAGCGTGAACCCCGACTTGGTTACCACCTCGAAGGCCGCCACGAACACCACGGCTCCCGCCTGCATTTCCCCTCGCGCCACCGCCAGCAGATACGGCCCGGCAAGACGACCCCCGGCCACGAAATCCGCCACGCTTTTCATCAACTGTCGCGTGTAAAACCCAAAGCCCACCACCAGCAGCACCGACAATGCAACTACCAGCCAATCCAGTGGATCCATCGGGATATTTCAATGCTTGCAAGCATTCCTGTCAACACTTCATCGGCCAGCTGGGCTTCCACCGTCAGCTTTCATCGCCAAGCCAATCCCTGAAGCAACCACTTAAGTGGCACCTATAAAATATTTTATCGTTTTAATCCCGTGGCAGACATGAAATGATCCCGGCCTTTCCGCAGGCCAAGGTGGTTCCGTGGATCGCCACCCGCGAATTGTTCGAATTCAAACAGCCCTTCCAAAAAAAATCAGACCATTTGTTTAAACGAGCCGGTTTTCCGAGACCACGCGGGAATACCACTTCGCACTGAGCTTCGGGGTGCGCTTCTGGGTTTTGAAGTCGCAGTGCACGACGCCGAACCGCATGTCGTAGCCATCCTCCCACTCGAAGTTGTCGATGAGCGACCAGAGGAAATATCCCTTCACGGGATTGCCGTCGCGGATGCCGCGCAGGAGTTCGCCAAGGTAGTTGCGCACCAGGTCGCGGCGGTGCAAATCCTCGATCGCGCCGCCGGGTTCCGGCTTGTCGTTGTAGCCGCACCCGTTCTCGGTGATGTGGATTTCCTTCACACCGTAAAGTTCGGTGACAAGGCGCGGCCCCCAATACATCGACTGCGGCAGGATTTTCAACCAGGTGGTATCGGCGGTGGGATAGTTCTCCGGGAAGGGAACCACCTCGGGCTTTCCCCGGCGGCCGGCCCGCACAAATTTTCCGGTGTAGATGTTGAGGCCCAGGTAATCGGTCGGCAGCGAAATCAAATCGAAATCGCCTTTCTGCGGCTTCGGAGCGTCGGCCCCCGCCTCGCGAAGCATCCCCGCGTTGTAGCCACCACGGTAAACCGCATCGAGGGTGAGCCAGTTGTCGCGCTGGAATTCCACCCGCGCGGCCTCGATGTCCTCGGGCGTTTCCGTGACGGGAATGCTGATTCCGCAATTGTCCGTGAGTCCCACCTTAGCCCCCCGCGCACCGTGCTCCCTCACCGCCCGCACCCCGTGCCCGTGGCAAAGCAAGGCGTTGTGGTAGGTATTGAGAACCTCCTTCTCGGGCAATTTCAAGCCCGGCGCCTTCTGGCCCGTGCCGTAGCCGAGCCGCGTGAAACAGAGGATTTCGTTGAGAGTGATCCAGTGGCGCACCCGATCCCCGAAGGCCTTTACGATCGTCTCCGCATACAGCGCGAAGGCCTCCGCAACGCGCCGGTCCCTCCATCCGCCGAAGCGCGTCTCGAGAGCCTGCGGAAGATCCCAATGGAACATCGTCACCCAGGGCGTGATGCCGAGTTCGCCGAGCGCGTCGAGTTGCCGCTTGTAGAAATCCAACCCCTTCGCGTTGGGCGTCCCCTCCCCCTCGGGAAAAATGCGCGGCCAGGCGATCGACATCCGGTAATTGCGGATTCCCAGCGAGTGGATCAATCGAAAATCCGAGCGATACCGGCGGTAGTGTTCGCAAGCCGTGTCGAGTGTGTCGCCATTGCGAACCTTTCCGGGAGTTTTGGCGAAGCGATCCCAGATCGACTCCCCCTTGCCGTCCACATCGAAAGCCCCCTCGATCTGCGGAGCCGCCGTGGCCAGGCCCCAGGTAAAGTTTTTAGGAAAAACCAAAGCGCCGTTTTTTTTCATGAGTTTGAAGAGTTACCAAAACCAACTCCTCCACTCTTTGCGCAATGTGCAAGAGTCGATAAAGTTGATTTAAGGGGTTCACTTCCGGCCGCGCGGGTTTCATCAAGCCAGAAACCGGTTGGAATTGTTGCTCGCGGAGGCGTCGGGTTTTTGGGAGAATTTTTTTTGTGATACCCCAATTCAGCGACCATGCGGCGAACGAGCGGACCTATCTGGCCTGGCTGAGAACGGGCATTTCGATCATCGCGTTCGGGTTCGTTCTGGAAAGGTTCAGCCTGTTTTTGCACACGGTTTCGGAATCCTTCGGCGGCAAGTCGCCGGTGCAGATCTCCCACGGCGGGCGCGAGGCGGGACTGGCCATGGTGCTTGCGGGATTGGTGGCCCTGGTCGTCGCGACCTGGAGGTTCGCCGCCACGGAACGCCGGATTTCGAGCAGTCAACCGGTGGCCTACGATGGTCGGACGGTTTTGTTTTTGGGAGGTGTGGTGATCGTGCTGGCGCTGGCGATCGTTTACTTTGTTGTGCGCCCGATGATGGCGGGATGAAGGACGGCAACCCATCCAAAGCCGCTTTGGCGCTGGTGGCGCTGGGGGTGGTCTTCGGGGATATCGGCACGAGCCCGCTCTATGCCTTCCAAACGGCGGTTTCGCTCGCGGGCGCGGCGGCGGCGACAGGCGTGGCTTCCCTGGTGGTGTGGACGCTCTTTCTGGTGGTGGCGGTGAAATATGTGCTGCTGGTCATGCGGGCGGACTACAACGGCGAGGGCGGGATTTTTGCATTGATGGCCCTGGCATTCGGGGGCAAGCCGTCGCCCAAGGTGGACCGCGGATTTTTGGCGGTGTTGATGGTTTTCGGCGCCGCGCTGCTTTTCGGCGATGGAGCGATCACGCCGGCGGTGTCCGTGTTAAGCGCGGTGGAGGGGTTGGCGACGGTAAACAAGGAGTGGGACCAATTTTCACTGCCTCTGACGGTGTTGATTTTGGCGGTGCTTTTTTTGTCGCAGGGTTTTGGAACCAGCCGTCTGGGCGGGTTGTTCGGCCCGGTGATGCTGGTGTGGTTCGCCGTGCTGGCCGTGCTCGGGGCGCGGCAGATTTGGCTCGAGCCCGGGGTGCTCGAAGCCTTGAACCCGGCCCATGCGGTGCAAGTTTTGATCCATGGCGGCTGGGGAGCGTGGGCTTTGGTGGGCGCGGTGGTGCTGGCGGTGACGGGCGCGGAGGCGCTCTACGCGGATCTCGGCCATTTCGGCCGGGTGCCGATCGTGCGGGCCTGGAGGTGGGTGGTGTTTCCCTCGCTGGTTCTGAACTACCTCGGGCAGGCGGCCCTGGTGCGGCAGATGCCGGAGACGGCGACGGACTCGAATTTGTTTTTCCTTTTGTTGCCCGAACCTTCGATGCGCGCGGCGCTGGTGGTCCTGGCGACGGTGGCGACAGTCATCGCCTCGCAGGCGCTGATCAGCGGGGTGTTCTCGCTCGCGAGCCAGGCGATGGACCTGGGTTACCTGCCGCGGCTTTATGTGAAGCACACGAATGCCCGGTCTCGCGGGCAGGTTTACATTCCGGTGGTGAACACCGTGCTGGCTGCGGTGTGTATCCTGCTGGTGCTGGGCTTCCGCACCGGCGATGCCCTCGCGGGAGCCTACGGGATCGCGGTGACGGGGGCGATGGCGACGACCTCGGTGGCTTTCGTTTATGTGATGGTGGCGCGGCGGGGCCTGGCTCTCTGGAAGGGGGCCTTGCTGCTGGCCGGCTTGCTGTGCCTCGATCTGCCACTCTTCGGGGCGTGCCTCACGAAGCTCGCGGACGGGGGCGTGGTGCCGCTCCTCATCGCTTGCGGCGTGGCGGCGGTGATGCTGACCTGGAGAAAAGGGCGCGACCTCGTGCGCGTGTCCCTGAACCTTGCAGAGAACTCCCCCGAGCGGTTGGAGGAGGTTTTGACCAATGGATCGACGCCGAGGACTTCCAGTTCACAGGTGTTTGTGATGCGGTTGATGGAGCCGGAATACGCGGCGGCGAGGATTTTCGAGCAGCGGCGGCGAACCAATGTGCTGCCGGAGACGGTCGTCATCCTGCTGCTGAACTCCTCCTGGGGGAAGCCATTCGCGGAGGCGGACAACATTCGGGTTCGCCGAATGGGAGGCGGGCTTTGGGAGGTCGCGGCCGACCATGGCTACATGCGCGAACCGGATGTGCCACTGATCATGCGCCGCGCGATCCTGGAGCATGGATTGGTGCTGGACGAGGAGAAGTGCTTCTACATCTTCGCGCAGGAGCTGGTGCTGACTGCCCCGCGAAAGCAGATGCGGCGCTGGGAGAGGCTTCTTTTCGGCTTCCTCTCAAGGAACAGCCTGCCGGGCCCCGACTATCTCTCGATCCCCACCGAGCGCCTGATTGTTTACAACTGGCTGTTAAAAATCGGCTGACCATCCCCAAGAGTTTATCGACCCGGCTGAAATCCTGCCTGTAGCCTCCGACACCATCTCCGAATGAAAACACCAACACCTGAAATGATAGAAACCCGCGAAAAACTCATTGCCCTTTCCCGTGAAATCGGCCGCGAGGAGCGCCGCCTCGCCATCCTCGGAGAGGGAAACACCAGCGCCTCCCTCGGGGATGGATCCTTTCTGGTGAAGGCGTCCGGCTCGAGCCTGGCCACGATGGGATCCGACGATCTCACCCAAGTGCGGCTCGACCTGGCCCTCGCCGCGCTCGACGACTCCGCGCTCGACGACTCCGGTGTCCGCAAGGTGCTGGAATCCTCGCGTGTGGACTCCTCGGCGAAACTGCCCTCGGTCGAAACCTTCCTGCATGCGGTCTGCCTGTCCGAGGGCGGGGCGAAATGGGTCGGGCACTGCCACGCCGATTCGGTTCTTTCGATTCTGGCCACGCCACACGGAGCGCAACCCTTTCTCAAGCACATCTTCCCCGACGCCATTGTCGTCTGCGGCCGCCATGTGGCTGTGGTGCCCTACATCGACCCCGGCCTCGAACTCGCCCGCGAGTTCCGCCGCTCGCTGAAAGCCCACATCGAAAAACACGGCTCCGCGCCGAAAGTTGTCCTGCTCGAAAACCACGGCCCGGTCGCCCTGGGAGCCACCGACAAGGAAGTCCTGAACATCCTGCTCATGCTCGACAAGTGGGCCCGCATCCTCGTCAACACCCTCGCCATGGGCGGCCCGCGCTTCCTTCCCGAGACTGTCAGCGACCGGATCGACAACCGTCCCGACGAGCACTACCGCCGCGCGCAAATCGCAAAAGCCCAGCAATCCTGACCCCGCAGGTTGCGACACCCCCGCGCCCTCCCGAGTTTGCCCCACGCCCGATCGCTGTTGCCCATGAAGTCTCCGTCCCTGCTTCCCCGTCAATTCATCGCTCCATTCCTCCTCGTCACGACGCTCTTCAGCCTTTGGGGCTTCGCCAACGACATCACGAACCCCATGGTCGCGGCGTTCAAAAATGTGCTGCTCCTCTCGCATTTTGAAAGCTCGCTCGTGCAGGCGGCGTTTTACGGCGGCTATTGCGTGATGGCGATTCCGGCGGCGCTTTTCATCCGTCGGTTCACTTACAAGAGCGGCATCCTCGCCGGCCTCGCACTGTATGCCGTGGGATGCCTCCTCTTCATCCCGGCCGGGAGCTCGAGGGAGTTCGGTTTTTTTCTCGCGGCGTATTTCATCATGACCAGCGGGCTTGCGTTTCTCGAGACCACCGCGAACCCCTACATCCTCTCGCTGGGGCCGGAGGAAACCGCCGCGCGCCGATTGAATTTCGCCCAGGCCTTCAACCCCGTCGGTTCGCTGCTCGGGATGTTTATCGCCAAGGATTTCATCCTCGCCAAACTGGATTCCACCGACGAGGCCTCGCGCCGCGCGCTTTTGGAAACCAACCCGGCCGCGCTGGAAAAAATCCAGGTCGCCGACCTCGCCGTCATCGTCTGGCCGTATGCGATCCTCGGCGGGGTGGTGCTTTTGGCGTTGATGGTTTTTGCGATCGCCCGGCTTCCCGATTCCACGCCTCACGATGCGCGCAAGTCCAGCGTCGCCGCCTCGCTGGGCCGTTTGCTGCGCAAGCCCGATTACCTCCGGGGTGTCATCGCCCAGGCCTTCTATGTCGGCGTCCAGATCATGGTCTGGACCTTCATTATCCAATACGCGGTGAACGAACTCGGCCTCCCGGCCCAAACGGCGCAGGGCTGGAATATCGTCGCGATGGTCGTCTTTGTTTCAAGCCGCTTTGTTTGCACCTACCTGTTGAAGTTTTTCAATCCCGGCCGCCTGCTGGCCCTCCTGGCCGTTGGTGGGGGATTGTTGGTGCTCGGCGCCATTTTCATCCAGGGCATGCCGGGCCTCTACTGTCTCGTTGGTGTCTCGGCCTGCATGTCCCTCATGTTCCCGACCATCTACGGCATCGCCCTTTCGGGTCTGGGAGAGGATGCGAAGCTCGGCTCCGCAGGACTCATCTGTGCGATTGGAGGCGGCTGCCTCATGCCGCCACTCCAAGCGCTTGTGATGGACGGCGCGGGGTTCGCGCTCGGCCCCCTTGCCCTGTCGGCCACTCGCGCGTCGTTCCTCCTGCCCTTCCTCTGCTTCGTCGTAATCGCCCTCTACGGCCTCTCCGCCGCCCGCAACCATGGAAATCCGCGGGGAGTTCTCCCCGCTCCATAAGCCGACCCAATCCATGAAACCGACAGGCTATTTGGTCATGGGCGTCTCGGGATGCGGCAAATCCACCCTGGGCAAAATGCTGGCGGAGCG
>CAYOGR010000081.1:3105-10353 GCA_964403605.1 uncultured Chthoniobacter sp. | reverse complement strand
AAAATTCGTGAAGGCATGGGACTGCGCTCCGGCGAAAAAGCCAAGGTCTTTTCTTTTAAAAATCGCATCGAAATCATCCCCGTGCGCGAAGTGCGAAAACTGCGCGGATATCTGAAGGGCATGGATACGACACTGGTTCGGGACGGCGACCGCCAATGAATCTGGTGGATTCCTCGGCCTGGCTGGCCTACTTCGCGGACGAGCCGACGGCCGATTTCTTTGCCGGGGCGATCGAGGACATGGATCTTCTCGTGGTTCCCTCGGTGTGTATCCATGAGGTTTTCAAGGTCATTTTGAGGGAGCGAGGGGAAGACGAGGCTTTCTCGGCTGTGGCAGCGATGCACCAGGGGGCCTTGGTGGATTTGGATGCCGATCTCGCGATGGAGGCCGCCTCGTTGGGGCTGGAAGAGGGGTTGTCGTTTGCGGATTCCGTCATCTACGCCGTTGCAAAGAAACACGACGCCATGCTGTGGACTCAGGATGCCCATTTTGAAGGCAAGCCCGGCGTTCGGTTCAAAGCCAAGGCCACGGGGGTCTGAACCCAAAGGGGAGTGCTTTTCGGGCTTCAGGAAGGTAGCGCAGGCGTCTCGACTGCGAAACGCCGGACCCCGCTGAATCGTTTACTAAAATCCCAGTCCGCGCCCTCTGGAGTTAATTTTCTGGATCAATCCTCCGGCTCCTCGCCGCCTTCGGATTCCTCTGGTTCGGGGTTGCTCTTTTGGAGCTTCTCGAGCAGGGGCGTCATGTCCTCGACCTCCTCCCAGACGACTTCGCTCACATAGATCGGAGCTTTCTGGAGAGCGGCCATGGCCATGCAGTCGCTCGAGCGCGCGTCGAGTTCCACGATCTTGCGCTGCTGGAGTTCGTTCTCGGCCGTGATGATCAGGCGGCCGTAAAAAACCCCGCTTTTGAAATCATTGATGACGATGCGCTCGACCTTGCCGCCAAGGGCGGTGAGGACATTCGCAAGGAGGTCGTGGGTGAGGGGACGCTCCTTCTCCGCGTCGCTGAGATACAGCCCGATGGCGTGGCCGATCGTCTGGTCGATGTAGATGGTGAAAACCTTCTCGTCGTTCCCCAAAAAAACCGCCGTTCCCGCATTCGTCGGAATCAGCGCGCGAATTTGAATCGGTATCACGGACTTGCTCACGGCCCGAAATTACCAGCACGCTCCCTCTTCGCAAGCCGCACGAAGTTTTGGCTTGGGCGGTGAAAACCTACCCGAGCCCGGCGCGGATTTTTTCAATAACGGCCAGCGCCTCGGTGGTGGAATCCGCCATCACGCACACATGGCCCATCTTGCGACCTGGGCGCGCCTCGGATTTTCCGTAGAGGTGCAGCTTGGCGCAAGGTTCGCGCAGGACGACACTCCAATCCGGCTCCCCGTTTTTCCACAAGTCACCGAGGATATTCCACATCACGACCGGGCGGAGGAGTTCCGGCGAGCCGAGGGGCAGGCCGCAGACGGCGCGGAGTTGCTGCTCGAACTGGCTCGTTACGCAGGCATCGAACGAAAAATGACCCGAATTGTGGGGTCGCGGGGCGAGTTCGTTCACCAAAAGCTCGCCGTCGCGCGTCAGGAAAAACTCCACCGCGATCAAGCCGACCACATCGAGGGCCCCGGCGATGGCGGCGGCGGTTTTTTCCGCCCGCCGCGCGATTTCGGGATCGAAACGCGCCGGAACGATCGAGAGGTCGAGGATGTGGTTTTTGTGGATGTTCTCCGAGCAGGGAAAGGGGAGAACCGCGCCGTCCAGCCCCCGCGCGCAAACGACCGACAGCTCGGCCTCGAACGGGATCCATTTTTCCAAAACCCCACGCGGAGCGCCGAAGCGATTCCAGAGTTCGGCGGCGTCGGCGGGCCCGGAGATTTTCAACTGCCCCTTGCCATCGTAGCCGAAGTCGGCGGTTTTCAGCACCGAGGGCGTTCCGATTTCCGCCAGCGCGGTGGCGAGGGAGTCGGCGGAATCCACCACGCGGAAGGGTGCGCAGGGGAAGCCCTGCGAGCGAAGGAAGTTTTTTTCGCGTTCGCGGTTCTGGCAGATGTGCAAAACCTCGCCGCGCGGGCGAACCGGCCTCAGCTCCGAAACGGCGTCCAAGGCCGTCCGCGGGATGTTTTCAAATTCGAAGGAGATGACATCCGTCTCCCGCGCGAATTTTTCCAGTGCCGCCGAATCGGTGTAGGGGGCGTTCACCTCGACATCGCAAATCTGCCCCGCCGGGCAGTCGGGCTGCGGCTCGTAGGCATGGACGCGATACCCCATCCGGCGCGCGGCGATGGCCAGCATCCGGCCGAGTTGGCCGCCGCCGAGGATTCCCACCACGCCTCCCGGCGGGATGGATTTCTGTTCCGTCCTCCGGCGATTGCCGGTAGTTTCCACTTCCTTTTCCGTCATGGCAGATCGATTGGTCTATATTCTTGCGCTGGCCGTTTTGGGGCTCGTCCGGCGCCTGCCCCTTGCGTTGTGTTTCGTCGTGGGTCAGGCCGGCGGTGCGTTGATGTGGCTCATCCTGCCCGGCTACCGCCGCCTCGCAAGGGAAAACCTGACCGTGGCCTTCGGCCGGGAGCTTTCACCGGCCGAAATCCGCCGGTTGGCTTTCAAGCACTTCACCACCCTCGGGGCGAATGTGGTGAGCGCGATCAAAATCCCCGCGCTCTCGCATGAGGAGATCGACCGCATCGCCACGATCGAAAACCTCGACTTCATCCGCCAAAACATCGCCAAGGGCCGTCCGGTGCTTCTCGCCATCAACCACATCGGCAATTGGGAACTCTACGCGCAGCTCGTCTACACGGTGCCCGAGGCGCGCTTCGGCACCGTTTACCAAGCCCTGCACAACAAACTCGTCGATGACCTCGTGAATAGCGACCGCCGCCGACTCGGCGTGCTGACTTTTGATCGAAAAGAGGGCTTCCAAGGCGCGCTGGCCCTGCTTCGCGAGCCCGGCATCCTGGGCGTGCTGGTGGATCAACACGCCGGCAACAGCGGGGTGTGGACGCCATTTTTCGGGAGGCTTTGCTCCACCTCGCCCCTCACATCCACCCTGGCGATCCGCACCAACGCCGCCGTCCTGCCGGTCGCGATTTTCACCGAGGGATTCGCCAAGTGGCGCGTCGTCCTGAGCAAGGAAATCCCTTGGTCTGCGGACAATCCCGACCAGCTGACCCTGGACATCAACAAGGCCCTCGAAAAACAAATCCGAACCTCGCCCGCCGATTGGTTTTGGGTTCACAACCGCTGGAAAACCCCGAATCCGAATTTCCTGCTCGGGAACACCAAGCGCGGGATTTTTCTTCCGCCCGGCGAGCCGCATCCCCATCCTTTCCGAATGGTAGTGCGCTCCCCGAACTGGCTTGGCGATGCGGTGATGTCCGTCGAGGCCGTGCGTGCCTTCAAGCTCGGGCGACCCGACGCCCACCTTGCGGTGCTCGCTCCCGAAAAGCTCGCGGGCTTCTGGCAGCGGGTGGGGGATGTGGACGAGGTGATTTCCTTCGAGCCCGGCGAGTCCATTTTTTCCATCGCCAAAAAACTGCGCGGTCAATTCGAGGTCGCGGTTCTCCTGCCGAATTCCCTGCGCTCCGCTTTGGAGGTCTGGCTGGCCGGAATTCCCCGTCGCGTCGGCTTCCGCGGCCACTCGCGCCACTGGCTCCTCAATCAGATCGTTCGCGAACCCGAAAAAACCAATCGCCCGCCCGAGCATCACGCCGATCGCTATTGGCGGATCGCCCAGCGGTGCGGCGCGGTGGAGCGCCCGCCCCGCAAAACCCTCTGGAAGTCGAATCCCAAGGAATGCGTGATCGGGCTCTGCCCCGGTGCGGAATACGGCTCCGCGAAACGCTGGCCCGCCTACAAGTTCCAGACCCTCGTGAAAGAGGTGAACGAGCGGATCGATTGCCAATGGGTGATCCTCGGCACCGCCGCCGACACACCGCTCGCGGAGCAAATCTCGCGGGGGATTCCGAACATCACCGACCTCACCGGCAAAACCTCCCTCGGCCAGTTGATGGATCTCCTCTCGAAAATCACCGGCCTGCTCACGAATGACACCGGAACGATGCATCTGGCGGATTTTCTTGGCACGCCGCTCGTGGCCTTGTTCGGTTCCACCGAGCCAAGCCTGACCGGCCCGCGCGGCCCGCGCAGCGTGGTGATCCGCCAAAAAGCCGAATGCAGCCCCTGCTTCCTGCGCGAGTGCCCCATCGACTTCCGCTGCATGCAGGACATCCCGATGGAAAAGGTCGTCGAGGCCGTGCTGGCCTTCCGCAAATAACTGTCGCCCACGGGCGCAGGGAGAGCTGGAATCCTCTTGCCCCGCCAGCGCGGCGGGCCTAGGAAGTCGCGGAGAGAACTCCCGATGGACAACTTTGACTTCGAGTTGGTGGACAACGAAAAACGGCATCTCGCGCGGCATTCCCTTCCGCGCCTGAAGGCGTTGGCACCGACATTTCCCGAGCGTTCACGCGAGCGGTTGGCTTGCGTGGAGCTTATCGCCGAGCGAGAGCAGGCTCTCGCCCAGGCCGCGCTGACCATGGCGGCCCGCCGCTCCACTTGGGCGCTTTTTCTGTCCGTGGTCGCCTTGGTGGTGCCGATCATGCTTTTTGTCGCTTGGACGATGTTCCAGCAACAGCCGGCCGAGGAACCGCGATTTGAAAGGCCGCGGCCGGTTGTGCGCGCCACGCCGACACCCCTCCCGGTTCCGGAGCCCGAACTGGAACCTGAAAAGACTCCCGAGCCGCTTCCACCCTCGCTGGGCGAGTTGCCGGTTCCTATCCCCGCGCAGGAATGAACAGCTCGTGCGCGAGGACGCTCAGGCAGTAGATCGCCGCCGTCTCGGTGCGGAGAATGATCGGGCCAAGCGAGATCGGTTGGCAGCCGTGGCTTTTTGCCAGTGCGATTTCGGCGGGAGTAAAATCCCCCTCGGGTCCCACAAAAACTGTCACATCGCGGGGCAGGGCACCGTGCTGTGAGGAATAGTCCGCAAGCACCTCCTTGAGTGTTCGCGCGTCGGGTTGGAGCGAGGCGATGAGAAGAAGGGATTTTTTATCGAGGCGTTCCAGGAAATCCTTCGGCGAAAGCGGCGCGGCGACTTCGGGGAGATGGTTCTGGCCGCATTGCTTGCAAGCCTCGAGCGCGACCGCCTGCCATTTTTCCTGCTTCCTGGCGATGTCGGCGGCATCGAGTTGAACAACCGTCCGGTCCGAAAGGAGCGGCACGACGCGCGCGGCGCCGAGTTCCACCGCCTTTTGCACGATGAGATCCATGTTTTTCCCCTTCGGCACCGCTTGGGCGAGAGTGATCGCGCAGGGCGGGGGAGGGGATTTGGCGGGGGCCGAGATTTTCAAGACGATGCGCGAACCGTTTTTCGAATCGATCACCGCCGAGGCTTCGCGTCCCCGGCCGTCGAAAACGGTCACGCGGTCGCCGACCTCGAGGCGCAGGACATTCAGGCCGTGGTGGGATTCCGACTCGTCGAGCGTGGCGGATTCCCAGTTTTCAGGAGCGAGATGGAAGCGGTGCATATTTTTCGAAAATGTATTCGCGCAGGGCGTCGTGCCAGTGGCGGGGGGTGGATCCCGTGGCGGCCGCGAGCTTGGCGGTCGAGAGGATGGAAAAAACCGGGCGCGGCGCAATGAATTGTTTCATGTCCGAGAGGGGGATGCCCTCGACCTTGGTGGTCTTCAGAGGCAGGCCGGCCTCGGCGGCGAATTCCAGCGCTTTCTCGCCGTATTCCCGCCAGGAGCAGGAACCCGAGTTGCAGGCGTGGTAGAGCCCGCCGGGCGCCTCGGCGGAAACAAAAGGGTCGAGCCAATCGGCCACATCCGGCGCGTAAGTCGGGGCGGAGAACTTGTCCGCGACGGCTTGGACGCGCTCGTTCTCCAGGGCGCGCTGAACGATCATGTCCACAAACGACGGCTTCGCGGGGCCGAAGACCCAGGAGACGCGCACCACCAGATGGCGGGGGGAATCGGCAAGGACGAGGGTTTCGCCTTCAAGTTTCGTCTGGCCATACCAGCCGCCGGGGTTCGCAGGATCGTTCTCCGTGAGTGCGGCTTCTTTTTTGCCGTCGAAAACATAGTCGGTGCTGAAATGGATGAACCTTGCGCCGCGCCGCGTGGCGCATTGCGCCATGGTTTGCGGGGCGAGCGCATTGACGGTGCGGGCCTCGTCGCGGGCGGTTTCGCAGCCATCCACATTCGTCGCCCCGGAGCCGTTCACCAAAACATCAAACTCCGCAGACTCAAGCTGGGAGCGGAGTTTTTCGATATTTGAGACATCCGCCTCGGCGCGACCCCAGGAAACAACCTCGTGGGTTTTCGACCAGCGTTGAGCGAGCGAAGCGGCCAGCCGGCCTCGGCCACCGAGGATCAGGATTTTTTTCGGGTTCGCAGACATCAACTCAAAATAAACAAGGCGCTCCGGCCCGCACAGCCGGAAAAATTTTCCAACGGGATCGTGATGGCGTATCAACTTCGCCTTCCATGATGACTGTTCTCGAAGTCCTGAACGCCGCAACCGCCTACCTGCAAAAGCAGGGCGTCGAGAGCCCGAGGTTGAACGCCGAGCACCTCCTCGCCCATTCGCTCGGGATGCCGAGGCGCATGGATCTCTACCTCGCGTTCGACCGCCCGCTGGGCGAAAAGGACCGCGCCCCGCTGCGCGATCTCGTGAAGCGCCGATCGGAGGGCGTGCCGCTCCAGCACTTGCTCGGCACCGTCGATTTTCTCGGCCACGAATTCCTCTGCGACGCGCGCGGCCTGATCCCGAGGCCCGAAACCGAGGAATTGGTCGAACTCGTTTTAAAATCCGCCCCGGAAGCCAAGTCGTATCTCGATGTCGGCACCGGGAGCGGAGTCATCGCCCTCACTTTGGCCCTTGAAAAACCGGAGGCCCGAGTCGTTGCCTGCGACCTTTCACCTCAAGCCTTGGCCTTGGCGGGGGAAAACCGCACGCGGCATGGACTCGAGTCCCGGGTGGAGTTGATCGAATCCAATTTACTGGCGTCCGTGGAGGGTTTGTTCGACGCCATTGCGGCCAACCTCCCCTACATTCCCACAGCCGAAATCCCCGGCTTGGCGAGGGAGGTTTTGCATGATCCCGCCTCCGCGTTGGATGGTGGGGATGACGGCCTGAGACTGATCGAGCGCCTGGCGGACCAACTCCCCGAACATCTTTCCCCGGGAGGCCTCCTCGCCCTCGAAATCGGCCACGACCAATCCGAAAAAGTCCTCTCCATGCTGAAAGAGCG
>CAYOGR010000081.1:0-3005 GCA_964403605.1 uncultured Chthoniobacter sp. | reverse complement strand
CCCTCGAAATCGGCCACGACCAATCCGAAAAAGTCCTCTCCATGCTGAAAGAGCGGGGATTTCAAGAAGTCCTCGCGCATGCCGACCACCAGGGGCGCAACCGCTTCGTCACCGCCTGCGCTCCAGTCGCCATCCAATCTGCACACGACATTTGAGAGGTGCCCGCTGTGTTGCCCAAAATCTCCCGCAGAGACGCTGGGACGCAGAGGAATCGGTAGGGCGCTGCCGACCCAAATTTTTCTGAAAGGGGATAGTTGGCAGGGCGTCCTGCCCAACCCTTAGGCGATTCCGAGAATCCAGCCTTCCACTGTGGCCACGGTTTTTTCAGGCGGGCGCAAGGGCGGGGCAAAATAGTCGCTCAATTTTCCTGCGGCATCGGTTTCCCGCATCCAGCGGGCCGCGCTGTAGGCGTCGTGCTGGTCGGAGGTCCGGTCCTCGATCGGAAAGGTTTTGCTCCAGAGGGAGGGGTAGACCTCGGTAATCACAGAGCGACCCTCGGGGGGAGTCCACCCGTCGAATGGCCAGAAATGCAGGCGCGGGCCGAGTTGGCGGCGGAGGTCAAGAAGCCACGGCAGGCCGGCGTGGGTGGATTTTGCCACGCTGCCCGGCACATCGAAGTGAAAGACGGACTTCGCGCGGCACCGCTCTTCCGTCATGCGCCGCCAGCGTGAAGAACCCATGCGGTCGGCACCCTTCCCGTAGACTCCTTCGCGAATGAAATCCACATACATGTTCTCCTCATCGGTGGGCCAGTGGTGGTGGAAGTCTTCGAGAAATACAGGCCACTCGGGCGGGATGTGATGGACCTCGAAATACCGAAGCGGAAAGGAAAACGCATGGTCGATTCCGACAAGCGTCGGCGGGCCGTCGCGGAGGGTTTCCACGAGCCATTCGGCCAGGCCCCGGCGCGTCCAATGCTTGCGCGGGCTGGGTGGCGGAAGAACCTCGGTGGGCGATTCGGAATGCGTGGCCGTGTAAACGCGAAGGCCCTTCAATCTGCAGTCGGGCGTCTGCGCTCCGGAGTAGTCGATTCCGAGGTAGCGTTCGAATTGTGGCATGGTTGGTCAGGCGGCCGTGAGTTCGGCAGCGGCGCGGGAGTCGTCGAGTTGTTGTTCGAATGGATCCATCAAAGCCATCGGTGCATCCTCCTTTGCCACGATCCGCTGCGGCTTGGCAAGGGGCGGGAGGCCCCGGCGAATCGGATCGAGCAGACATAAGATCCAGGCGCGGCAGCCGCCGCCCACCAAAACCCGAATCCCCATACGAAGCCTCAAAGCCACGAAGGAAATCCGTTTTGGCAACGGGTTCAGAGGATCCATCCCCTTGCCGCCCCGAGCCCGGACGCGAGCGCGCCTGAGGCTTGGGTCGGCTCGGCTTGCCGAACCCTGCCATTTGGAACGAAGGTGGGCGCCCAACGCGCGGGTGGGCGCTCCGCATTGCGCCCTCGCGGGGTGGTTTGAAAAGTTAGGAGGCGAGCCGGTCGATGGCCGTGAGCGCGTAGAGTGGGATGTTCAGGATTTTGCCATCCTGTCGAAGATTCAACGGCGTGGTCCGGAGCAGCCGAGCGGGGTGGAATTTTTCCTCGTAGATCCGGAGGCTTTTGCTTTTGGGATTAATGCCGGACTTGGCCTCGAGCGGCAGAATGTCGCCTTGCGGGGATTGCCAGAGGAAGTCCACCTCGGCGGTGGCGGAGTCGTTTTTCCAGTAGTGGAGCCCGCCCGCGCCGGGGAGTCCGGCCAAGGTTTGGGCGACATGATTTTCCACGAAGGCGCCTTTGAACTCCTGGAAGAGATCGTGCCCGCGCACAAGGATGTCGGGGGAAATTCCGGCCATCGCTCCGAGCAGCCCGATGTCGAGCGCGTAAACCTTGAACGCGCCGCAGTCGGCGTAGGCGGGTAGCGGCTGGCCGGGCTTGGTGACGAGGAAGGCCCTCAAAATCAGCCCGGCTTTCTCGAGCCAGTGGATGGCGTTTTCGTAGTCCCGGGCGCGAGCGGTTTTTTTGAGGGCGGTGAACACGAACTTGCGGTTCTCGCGGGCGAGCTGGGCGGGAATGGAATCCCACACTTGCAGGAGCTTGGGAATATCGGACGCGGGCGCGTGCTTGGCGAAGTCGAGCACATAGGCGTCGAGGATTTCCTTCTGGATCGCCCGCACGCCGGAAAGATCGCGGGTTTCGGCGAAACACCGCACCGCCTCGGGCATGCCACCGACAAAAAAGTAGTGCTTAAAAAGCCCGGTCAACTCCTCGTGGAACGGCTTCAGGAATGGCTCGGCGTCCAATTTGCCATCAAGGAGACCCCGGTAGCGCGACTCGCCCACCGCATCCAAAAACTCGGGAAACGACATGGGCCGCAGATCCAAAAAATTCACCTTCCCCACCGGGAACGACATGGGTTGGGAAAGTTTGACGCCGAGCAGCGACCCGGCGGCGGCGATGTGGTGCCCGCCCTCATCCTCCTGAAAATACTTCAGCGAGTTAAGGGCCTCGTTGCAGGCCTGGATTTCATCGAAAAAGATCAAATCCCTCCCGGGGCGGATCGCGGCCTTGCGGTAAAGGCTCAGGGCCTCGACCAGGGCGGCCGGCTCGAGGCGGCCGGTGAAAAATCCCTTCAAGCGCGGATCCTCCTCGAAATTGAAATAGGCGAGGCTCTCGTATTCGCGCCGGCCGAATTCCTTGAGCAAATGGGTTTTGCCGACCTGCCTCGCCCCGCGCAAAACCAGCGGCTTGCGACGGGGCGAGGCTTTCCAGTCGCCCAATTGGCGGTAAAGATCTCGCTGCATACGGGGAATTCCTAAAGGAATTGCGGGAGCATGTCAAATATTCATAGGAATAATGTGATGATTTTCTCGAAAAATGAGGGATTGGCGCGGCAGTGCCTATCGGAAAACAACTGGAGGGATGACCGCCGTGACATCGCATATTTTCGGCGGAGCCGCCTTTGTTTTAACCTAATACCAAGAGCCGATAGCTTTTAGACTCTGTGTGAACAGGGGCCGAGTTCGCG
>CAYOGR010000080.1:3488-10615 GCA_964403605.1 uncultured Chthoniobacter sp. | reverse complement strand
TCTATTTTATGCGAATTGTTTCCCGGGGTGAAAACATGGGTTTAATAATCATTCGGCGGGATTGATGATTTCCAAGGGAAAAACTCATATCCTTGAAATCATGAACCCGGCTTTTTTAATATCACGCTTCCTTGCCCTGGCGGGATTGGTGTTTTTCCTTTTCACGCTGGCAACTCCTCCGCCCGAGGGATTGACGCAAGCCGGCTGGCACACCCTCGGGGCGGCCGCGATGATGGGAGCCTTCTGGATTTCGGAGGTTCTTCCCTTTCCCGTTACGGCGTTGCTGCCTCTCGTGGTGTTTCCCGCGGCGGGAGTCGCTTCGGTGCAGGCGACAGCAGCGCCGTTTTCGAATCCGGTGATCTATTTGTTCCTCGGCGGGATTTTCATCGCGCTGGCGATGGAGGCGTCGAACCTGCACCGCCGCATTGCTCTCCGGATCATTCGAATCGCCGGCACGGGGCGGCGCGCGGTGGTGGGCGGTTTTTTGGCTGCCTCGTTTTTCCTTTCGATGTGGGTGAACAACACCTCCGTGGCGGTGATGATGCTGCCGATCGCGGTGTCGGTTCTTGGTCTTTTCCAACAAGAGGAGGACCGGGCCCTTGCACCCGCGCTTCTGCTCGCGGTGGCCTACGGCGCGAATCTCGGCGGGATGTCCACCCTCGTCGGCACCGCGCCGAACGCCATTCTGGCGGGATTCCTTGAGGAGACGCACGGCCTGCGGATCGGTTTTTTTGGATGGATGGTGATGGTTCTTCCGGTGGCGGCGATCCTGGCGGGCGTGGCTTGGGTGGTTTTGACGCGCATCGCGCACCGAGTGCCCCCCGCTTCGCTGCCCGACGGCGAGGCTTTGCTGAAGCGCGAAGAGCAGGCCCTCGGCCCGATGAGCGGGCAGGAAAAAACGGTCGCTGCGGTGTTTTGTGCCACGGCTCTGATGTGGATCGCGCGGGGTTTTTTGGAGGAATGGCTGCCTTGGCTGAACGACTCGACGATTGGAATGGCGGGGGGGTTGTTGCTCTTTATGCTGCCCTCGGGACGGGGGGACGGAAAAGCCATCCTCTCTTGGCACCATGCCCGCAAGGTTCCCTGGGAGGTTCTGGTTCTGATCGGCGGCGGGTTGAGCCTGGCGGCGGCGGTTCAAAAAAACGGTGTTGCCGAATGGATCGGCGGGTTCGCCTCCCGGGCCGACTGGCTCCCGGCAGCCGGTCTTATTTTTTTGGTGGTCTTTCTCATCGTGTGGCTCACGGAGATCACCAGCAATTCCGCCACCACCTCCACCTTTCTGCCTATTGTTTCGGCCATGGCGGTGGCGCTGGGCCAAGGCCCGGTGTTGATCAGCGCGGCCGTAGCGCTGTCGAGCAGTTGCGCCTTCATGCTCCCGGTGGCAACGCCACCCAATGCGATCGTCTTCGGCAGTGGACGCCTCACCTTGCAAGAAATGATGCGCGCCGGCGTCTGGATGAACATTTTTTGCTGGCTGATTCTCTCCGCCTGGCTTGTGTGGGTGGCTCCGAAAATCCCCTCGTTCGCCGGGTAGCGCTGTTTCAACTCCCCGGGCTGAAGCACAAGCCATGGCGATTCAGGCACTCAATCCCCGGGATGTATTCGAGCTTGGCGGGTCGCGAAAATCGCTGCTTCGGGCGATTTTTACATAGCGCAATCTTCAACAGCCCCCTATTGCACACCGGTCCCTTGCCAATTCTATGAAAATCCAAACCACACTCCTGCTTGCCGCTCTGGCATTCCTCGCTCCACTTGCGGCGCAAGGGGGCGACAAAAAACCAAACATCCTCGTGATCTGGGGCGACGACATCGGCCAATTCAACATCAGCGCGATCAATCGCGGCATGATGGGCTACCGCACTCCGAACATCGACCGCATCGCCAGCGAGGGCGCGTATTTCACCGATTGGTATGGCCAGCAATCCTGCACCGCCGGCCGCGCAGCCTTCATCACTGGCCAATCCCCCATCCGCACCGGGCTCACGAAAGTCGGCCTCCCCGGCACTCCCGAGGGCATGAAAAAAGAGGATCCCACCATCGCAACGCTTCTCAAAGCCCAAGGCTATATCACCGGCCAATTTGGTAAAAACCACCTCGGCGACCGTGACGACATGCTCCCGACCGCCCACGGCTTCGACGAGTTTTTCGGCAATCTCTACCACCTCAACGCCGAGGAGGAGCCCGAGAATCCCGACTACCCGAAGAACCCCGAATTCAAAAAGAAATTCGGACCGCGCGGCGTGATCCACAGCTTCGCCGACGGCCGCATCCAGGACACCGGCCCGCTCACGAAAAAGCGCATGGAAACCATCGACGACGAGGTCAATGCCAAGGCGCTGGATTTCATGGAGCGCGCCGCGAAGGAGGACAAACCCTTCTTCCTTTGGTGGAACTCCACCCGCATGCACATCTTCACGCACCTCAAGCCGGAGTCCGATGGAAAAACCGGCCTCGGCATTTATGCCGACGGCATGGTGGAGCACGACGGCCATGTCGGCCAGGTGCTCGCGAAACTCAAGGAACTCGGCCTCGAAGAGAACACCATCGTGATGTATTCCACGGACAACGGCGCCGAAGCCTTCACCTGGCCCGACGGAGGCACCACAATGTTCCGCGGCGAGAAAAACACCCAATGGGAGGGCGGCTACCGCGTGCCGACCTTCATCCGCTGGCCCGGTGTGATCCAACCCGGCACCGTGATCAACCACATCGGCGCTCACGAGGACATGCTGCCCACGCTCGTCGCCGCCGCCGGAAACCCCGACGCCAAGGAGCAACTCCTCAAAGGCGCAAAGATCGGCGACCGCTCCTACAAGGTCCACATCGACGGCTACAATCTCCTCCCCGCCCTCAAAGGCGAAGCCGGGTGGCCCCGCCGCGAATTCATTTACTGGACCGATGACGGCAGCGTCGCCGCGCTCCGCTACGACAACTGGAAAATCACCTTCCTCAAACAAAACGCCCACGGCATGGAAGTGTGGCAGCAACCCTTCGAGCAACTCCGCGCGCCGATGGTTTCGAACCTTCGAATGGATCCCTTCGAGTTGGCCCAAGATATCGGAATGGGCTACGACCGCTGGTATCTCGAGCACATGTTCGTCATTGCCCCCGCCGCTGCCTATGTCGGCAACTGGCTCCAGAGCTTCAAGGAATTCCCGCCCCGCCAGAAGCCCGGCAGCTTCAACCTCGACCGCGTGATGGAGTCGGTCACCAGCGTTCAGCAGTAAAAATCAACGAGCGGACTTTCGCGGTGGCTTTGTTTTGCAACCGGCCAAAGGTCCCGGGGACCATGCCCGCCCTCGGGCGTTCCGCTACGCGCCCTCGCGGGGCGGTTTGGAAAAAGGCGCTCGAAGGCCGGTGTATGAAGGATGTCGCGTTGATTATCGAACCCTTTTGATTCCCATGAAAAGTCTGCTCCACCTCACACTCCTCGCATTTTTTACATCTTTTGCCTCCGCAGACCCGCTTCCTTCTTGGAACGCCGGCCCGGCCAAGCAAGCCCTCCTCGACTTCGTCGAAAAAACCACCGATCCCGCTTCGAAGGATTTCGTCCCCGAGTCCGAGCGCCTCGCGGTGTTCGACAACGACGGCACCCTCTGGCCGGAAAACCCAATCCCCTTCCAGTTCGCCTTCACGCTCGACGAACTCAAGCGCCGCCTGCCCGAGGAACCCGCATGGAAGGACGATCCGGCCGTGCAAGCTGCCCTGGCAGAGGATTTCGCCGCCCTCCTCGCGAACAATTACAAAGGGGTTTTTCATCTGATCGAACTCGTTGGATCGGGAATGACCACCGACGAATTCTCGGCCCGCGTGCGCGAATGGTTCGCCACCGCCAAGCACCCGCGATTTCAGCGTCCTTACGACCAACTCGCCTACCAACCCATGCTCGAAGTCCTCGCATTTCTCCGGGCCCATGGATTCAAAACCTGCATCGTCTCGGGCGGCGGAGCCGACTTCCTGCGCGTCTTCGCCGAGCGCGTCTACGGAATCCCCCCCGAGCAGGTCATCGGCTCAAGCACCCGCGCCGTCTTCGAGCTCCGCGACACAGGCCCCGCGCTGGTCAAAACCATGAACGACCTCTTCATCGATGACAAATCCGGCAAGCCCGTCGCCATCCACCAATTCCTCGGCCGCCGCCCCATCGCCTGTTTCGGCAACAGCGACGGCGACCTCCAAATGCTCGAATACACCACGATCAACAATCCCCGCCCCAGCTTTGGCCTCCTCGTCCACCACACCGACGCCGAGCGCGAATACGCCTACGACTCCTCACCCAAAAGCTCCGGCAAACTCGTCGAGGCCCTCGCTGCGGCCCCCAAACGCGGATGGATCGTCACCGACATCCAAACCGACTGGGCGGAAGTCTTCGCGCCGGCGGCCGATTGAGGCCGGTCACCCCTACCAAAAGTCCCCTAGCCCCACCTGGTCGCGTCCGCCTCGTTCCGCCTTCGCCACCCGTGCCAGAGCAGGCCGACAGCGATGCTGGCGAGTCCGGCCATCCAGATGCGGGGCTCCACCCAGAAGGCAAGGAACAGGCAGGAAAGAAGACCGATCACGGAAACCCATCGCGGATACAATCGGTCTTCGCCATGTAAACGCAGGGCGGCGAGGTTTGTGATCGCGTAATACACCAGCACGGTGAATGCGCTGAAAGACCAGGTGAGTCGCACTTCGCCGAGCGCCGCCAGCAAGGCCACCAAAATTCCGACGCCGATCACCGCCACGGCGGGCGTGCCGCCTCTGCGATCAAGCCGCGCGAACACGCGCGGCAAATCGTTGCGCCGCCCCATGGCCAGCGCCACGCGGGAAAGCCCGAGAATCAAATTCAACAGCACACCCAGCATCGCCGTCATCGCGCCAACAGCGACGACTGTGGCCGCAGCGGGATGGCCCAGCGCCTGGAGCACCGTTTCGAGCGGAGCAGCTTCCCGGTCGGCGGCGGCCCCCAGCGGAGCGGCGCCGAGGGATCCCACCGCGCCGAGACCCACTGCCGTGTAAAGCAACGCCGAGACGATCATCACCGCGATGATGGCTCGAGGAATGTTGCGCCGGGGTTCACGCACCTCCTCGCCCATTGTGGCAATGCGTCCATAGCCGGTGTAGGCCACAAACATCAGCGCGCAGGCTTGGAGAAACGCGCCCAGCGATTCTTCATCCTCTGGAAAAAACGGCAGGAGATTTTTTTCCGCCCGTTCCCACGCCGCCGGCAGTGAGATGCCCAAAAAGACTGCCAGAGCCAGTAGTGTGGCGGAGACGATCAGGACATTCGCGAAGTTCGAGCGTTTCAAGCCACCCAAAACCAGCAGGGTCACGAGAACCGAGATACTGACACCCAGCAGCGTTATCGCGCCGGGGCTGGACCATTTGAAAACATGCAACAAGTAGCCTCCGAACCCAAGAGCAGCCGTGGCTGCGGAGGCGGACTTGGCCAGAAGAAACATCCAGCCCGCCGTAAACCCCAGCGAGGGATGCAGGTATTTGTAACCATATTCGTAGGTGCCGCCGCTCACGGGATGCGAGGCCGCGAGTTGCGCACTGCTGAGGCCGTTGCAAACAGCCACCCCGGCGGCGAGGCAAGTCGCCAGAACCGCCGAGGGACCCGCGATCCCGGCCGCCACACCCAGTCCGACAAACACCCCCGTTCCAATCATCGCGCCCAGCCCCATCATCGCCGCACCGAAAAGGCCCAGCTGTCGCGGCAGCGGTTGATACCCCGATGCGGGGGTCTGAGGACTCTCGGTAGCCATTTCGAAGGTTGCCCGGACAGACTGAACCTCAAACGCCAGCCTGTCAGCTCCGATTCCCCAAGCCGACTTCCCTTCTTCTCAACCGGAAAGCCCGATCAATGCAGCCGGTGCAATTTTTTCAGGCTTCGAATGGCTTTGTCTTTGTGGATTCAGGCTCCGCTCCGTTCCTGGACAAAACGCCAGGGCAGGTCCACAGCGCGGGAAATTCCAATGCGCGGACCTTCCAGAATCCGAGGAGGCTTGACCGGTGTGACCAGCAGGGAATTTTCCACCTCAAACAAATCCCTTCCGTGAATCCCTCCGTCGATGCCCAACGCGCGCGTGAGTTTCCCGGGCCCGGAACACAGGTTTTTGAGGTCACTCATCCCCCGGCGTCGGCGCATTTCCTCGATTCCCCGCGTGGGCTCGAGTGCGCGGATGAGCACGAAGCCGTCTTCCGTCCCTCCCTTCACCAGAAAATTCAGCAGCCAATGCATGCCGTAATTCAAATACACATACGCGGTGCCGGGCGGCTTCTCGGCGACGAATCTTCGGGAGGAAGGACGGCTGAAGGTGTGGCACGCCTCGTCATTCCGCACCGAGTAGGCCTCGGTCTCGACAATGACGCCACCCGCGCCGTTCCAAACGAACTCGCACCCGATCAAATCCCGCGCGCAGGAGACAGGGTCGCGCTGGAAAAAACCCCTCGTGAGCGTTTTCATGAATTCCGAGGGGATCTTTTCAAGGCTTACCGCTTTGCAAACCCAAAACTTCCCGGCTCGACTTGAACTCGCTGCCGCATTTCCCTAGAAAAACCCACAAGCTTCCCTCTTGCGGGCCGCTTCCGAACCGGAATGAAAATCACCAAACGCGGCGAATACGCCCTGCGCGCCCTCATCGATCTCGCCATCGCCCGCGAAGCGGGTCGCGATTTACTTCCGCTCAAGGAAGTCGCCGCCCGTGAGAACATCCCGCTTCCGTTCCTCGAGCAAATCTTCGCCCAACTCCGAGAGGCCGGCATCGTCGATGGCAAGCGCGGCAAGCATGGTGGATTTTTCCTGGCCCGCCCTCCGACCAACATTTTCATGGGCGAAATCGTCCGCTTGATCGACGGCCCGCTCGCACCGATCGCCTGCGTGAGCCAGACCGCCTACAAAAAATGTTCCTGCCCCGACGAAGATCACTGCGGCCTGCGACTCCTCATGCTCGATGTGCGAACCGCCATCGCCGACATCCTCGACCGATACAGCCTCGCGCAGGTCGTCGAAGTCACCCTCCAAAAACTCCGGCGCGACCAAATCGCGCTTCCCTTCGCCACCCCCGCCCCCCAAGTCCAAGCCTCGTCGGATTACCAAATCTAAAATCCGGTAGCCATCACGCCTCGCGAGGAGGGCTCTGCTT
>CAYOGR010000080.1:0-3388 GCA_964403605.1 uncultured Chthoniobacter sp. | reverse complement strand
GATTACCAAATCTAAAATCCGGTAGCCATCACGCCTCGCGAGGAGGGCTCTGCTTGTCAGAGCCGGTTCAGCGCTCTTCAAAAAAACACCCGGCCGAATTTTTTTTGAAATTTTATGTTGACCTATTCAGTCACCTTCATTATTTCCTGATCTATTAAATCAACAAATGTCCGCGACCTCTCCAACCACAAAACCACCCCAAGCGCTGCCCGAGCGGGAAATCCTGCAAGCGGTCCGCGAGGTTCGTTTCGGCACGGTGGAGATCGTGGTTCACGACGGCCGGGTCATGGAAATCCGCCAAACCAAGAAGGTCCGCATCCCATCGGATGGCGCGACCCCGAATTTGTCCGACCTGAAACCAGGAGGCTAAAAAACGATCCGCAACACCACCACCCCGCGAGGCGGAGTGCTGTCGCATCCTACCTAATAAAATGACTAAATTGATAAACTACGAATCCCGCCTCGCGGCAAAGCGTCCCCTCCGCCCGCTTTCGCTCGCCGGGGCCGTCGCCCTCGGAGCGCTTCAACTCGGCACCACCTTCGCGGGCAGCGCCGAAACCCAACCCGCCCCCACCGAAAAATCCGCCCTCGCCGAATGGTGGGATGGAAAATACGCCACAGGAAATTGGTTTGGAGTCCGCGATTCCCTCGAGGATCGCGGCGTGAACTTCCGTGCTGACTGGCGTGCCAATTTCCTGGCGATCGTCGATGGCGGACTCGAGCAACGCGGCGGATTCGACCAGGAGATTCGCTTCGAACTCAAAGTCGATGCCGCAAAACTCACCAAAGTCGAATCCCTCGACGGCCTCAGCTTCACCGGCGATGTCCGCTGGCGCGAAGGCACCTACAGCATCAACAAATACTCTGGCACCGACAGCACCTTCCGCCCGAGCGCCTACACCGGCGGGGCCGGGTGGCGCTTCCGCAAAGCCTACGCGACCTACACGACGCCCGAGCTTTTCGGCGTTCCCGAATTTCTCACGCTCTCGGGCGGTTGGCAGGTGCCGACGGATTTGTTCCTCGTCCAGCCGGAGTCGAAGCTCTTCGTCAACCAAACGATCCGCACGGCGAAAGGCATCAACCCGAACCTCCCGTGGGGCGGTTCCTTCTCGACCTGGGGCGGCTACGCAAAAATCGAGCCCACCGATTGGCTCTACGCGCAAAGCGGTTTGTATTTGGCCTATCCCTTCGGTGCCGATTCGCTGAACCACGGCCTCTCATTCCAAGGCTACGCCCTCGATCCCTCGCTGAACGGCCTCTACAGCCTCAACGAAATCGGCGTGACCCCGAAAATCGGCCCCGAGCAGCTTCCCGGAAAATACGCCGCCGGCATGATCTACTGGGGCGTCGAAAAAACCGGATTCGACGGCGTGCCCTACGATGGAAATTTCCAATTCTACTGGCAAGCCGACCAGCAGTTGTTCCGCGAAAAATCCATCGCGACGAGTTCGAGCGGCGCAGGATCCGAGGGCGGCAAGAACCCTGTGGCGGCGGTCAAACCCAAGAAGGACGAACAAGGCCTTTATTGGATCAGCACGCTGAACTTCGCGCCTCCGGAGAACAACCTCATGCAGTTCTACGCGCTGGGCGGCCTCATTTACAAAGGCCTGATCCCCGGCCGCGACAAGGACCAAACCGGCGTGGCCTTCGCCTTCGGCAACTACAGCTTCGAAGCCGCCGATGCAGCTCGGGCCAAAAACCGCGACCCGCAAACCTACCAAGCCGTTCTGGAGGTCGACTACCGCATTCAGCTCAACCGCTTCGCGTATGTGCAGCCGGTCTTCCAATACATCATGAACCCCGGCGGACGCGGCCTCGTGGCCAACGACACCATTCTCGGCCTGCACATGGGCGTGAATTTCTGAACCCAACCACAAATCCAACCAACCATTCCAACATCATGAAAACCCATCCACGCACCCCGCGCCGCCTAGCCGCCGCGCTCGTCATCGCCCTGTTCGGCCTCGCGCTTTACAACGCCGCTGCCCAGACGCTGCTCAATGTCTCCTACGATCCCACGCGGGAGTTTTACACCGAGTTCAACGCTGCCTTCGCCAAACACTGGAAGGAAAAAACCGGCCAACAAATCGAGTTCAGCCATTCGCACGGCGGATCTTCGAAACAAGCCCGCGCCGTCATCGACGGACTCGAGGCCGATGTCGTCACCCTCGCGCTCGCCGCGGATGTGAACGCCATCGCCAAGACCGGTCTACTGCCGGAAAACTGGCAGAGCCGCCTGCCGTCGAACAGCGCGCCCTACCAATCCACGCTGGCCTTCCTCGTGCGAAAGGGAAATCCCAAGAACATCAAGGATTGGGACGATCTCATTCGCCCCGATGTGCAGGTCATCACGCCGAATCCCAAAACCTCCGGCGTGGCCCGCTGGAACTTCCTCGCCGCATGGGGATGGGCCCTGAACCACTTCGGTGGCGATGAAGCCAAGACCAAGGAGTTCATTAAAAAACTCTACGCCAATGTTCCGGTCCTCGACACCGGAGCGCGCGGGTCCTCGACCACATTCACCGAGCGCCAGATCGGCGATGTGCTCATCAACTGGGAAAACGAGCTGCTCCTCGCGTTGAAGGAGCGGGGCGACAAATACGAAATCGTCACCCCGTCGCTCAGCATCCTCGCCGAGCCCACCGTGGCCTTGGTCGACAAGAATGTGGACAAAAAGAAAACGCGCGAAGTCGCGCAGGCCTACCTGGAATACCTCTACTCCGACGAAGGCCAGCAGATCGCCGGGAAACATTTCTACCGCCCGAGCAATCCCGCGATCCTCGCGAAGTTCCAATCGCAGTATCCGAACCTGAAGCTCTTCACCATCGACGAGGTCTTCGGTGGTTGGGATCCGGCCACGAAGAAGTTCTTCGAGGACGGCGCAATCTTCGACCAGATCTACCTGAAATAACACCCGCCCCGGAGAACGGATGGAGACCCGCCAAAAAACCAAGCGCCGCCCCGCGCGCCGCATTCTGCCTGGCTTCGGCCTGACCATGGGCATCACCGTGACCTATCTCACACTGCTCGTGCTCATCCCGCTGTCCGCCGTCTTCATCCGTTCCTCCGGCATGGGCTGGGACGCCTTCTGGGCCGCCATCACCGGCCGTCAGGTCGTGGCGTCCTACAAGGTCACCTTTGGAATCTCGTTCCTCGCCGCCGCGACCAATGCGGTCTTCGGATTTCTCGTCGCCTGGGTGCTCACCCGCTACCGCTTCCCCGGTCGGCGGATTCTCGATGCCCTCGTCGATTTGCCATTCGCCCTACCGACCGCCGTGGCCGGCATTGCCCTCACCGCGCTCTATGCACGCACCGGCTGGCTTGGGCAGTTTTTCTATTCGCTGGGAATCGAAACCGCCTACTCGCAAGTCGGCATCTACATCGCGCT
>CAYOGR010000079.1:1610-10706 GCA_964403605.1 uncultured Chthoniobacter sp. | reverse complement strand
CGCGCCGGATGAGAAGCACGCGGTCGGCCTCATCGAAGAGGAACGCGGCCACCGCCGTGATCGGGTTGTTGAAATCCCTGTGTCCGCAATCGCCACATGCCCGGCAGTTCCCATCGGGAATATACTTCCCCGACCCGCAAAGCGGGCAGTGGGTGTAGGCATCGATCAGTTTTTGGGACACAGGGGTCAAGCTCCCCGGGGTTCAGTAACCCGAGGGCGTCGCGGCAGCACCATCCAGGTGGGGACGGAGCACCGTGCCGGCGAAGCCGCGCTTGATGGCTTCGTTGAGAATGGGCTTGGTGGCGGTGGCGCCGATGCGGGTCACTCCGAGTTCGCGCACGGCCAGAAGGTCGTCGAGGCTGCGCACACCTCCGGCGGCCTTGATTTGAATATGCGGAGCGGTGTGCTGCCTCATGAGCTTGAGGTGTTCCAGCGTGGCCCCCTTGTAGTTGTATTGGCCGTCGGCTTGTTTCACGAATCCGTAGCCGGTCGAGGTTTTGACGAAAGCGACATTCACCGCCGAGCAGATTTCGCAGAGTTTGATGATTTCCTCCGTGGTCAGGTAGTCGTTCTCGAAAATCACCTTCAGGATGGATCCGGCGGCGGTGACGGCCCGGTTGATGAGATCGATTTCGCGGGTCACATAGCCCCAGTCCGCGCTTTTGACTTTGCCGATATTGACGACCATGTCGATCTCCTTGGCCCCGGCAAGGGCTGCGGATTCCGCCTCGATGACTTTGATGCCGGTGGTGCTGTTGCCATGGGGAAACCCGATCACGGCGCAGGCCATCACATCGGTTCCGGCAAACACATCAAGGGCGAGTTTGATGTGATAGGGCTTCACGCAGGCGGTAGCGACACCATAGTCGCGGGAGATTTCACAGCCGGCCAGCACCTCCGCGTCCGACATGGTCGGATGCAACAGGGAATGGTCGATCATTTTGGCAAGTTCGTTGACGGTGGGTTGGTTCATTTTTTGGTTTGGGTTGTTGGTTGGTTTAGCGGGATTGTTTCCAGGAGGATTCTTGTCCGACATCCAAACCGGCCTCTTTGGCATAGGCGAGGTTCCGGTCGATGAGCGCACGGCGTTGGACGACGCAGTCGTGCGAGATCAGGGCATCGGGCGGCGTGTTGAAGGCATAATCGAGCAGGGTCGGGAGATCGCTGGTGGCGACATGGAGACGGGTGTCGCTGGAGGCGTAGTAGAGGAAGACTTCCTCGCCGCGCACGGCGAGGCCGTTGCTGAATGTCACATTGGAGACATCGCCGACGCGTTCGGTGTCGAAGGGGGCCAGGAAATGTCCGCCGGGGGCGGCGATCACTTTCGAGGGATCGGCCAGGTCGGTGACAAAGCAGTAGAGCACATAGCGGAGGCCGGCGGCGCAACCGCGGACACCGTGGGCGATGTGCAGCCACCCGCGATCAGTCTTCACCGGGGGTGCTCCGGCTCCATTTTTGACCTCCTTGATCGTGTGGTAAATCCGGCGGTCGATGATGGATTCGGGGCCGCAAATAGCAGGGTTGATGGAGTCGGAGAGGGCCCATCCGATGCCGCCGCCGCTGCCCGCATCGATGAAGCCATCCTGCGGGCGGGTATACCATGCATATTTGCCTTCGATGAATTCGGGATGGAGGACGACATTGCGCTGCTGGGGCGAGGGGCTTTGAAAGTCGGGCAACCGTTCCCAGCGGGTGAGATCCTTGGTGCGAACGATTCCGCACTGGGCCTCGGCGGCGGAAAGATCGCCGGAGGGCGCGTTGCGGTCTTTGCGTTCCACGCAAAAGACGCCGTAGATCCAGCCGTCCTCATGCCGGGTGAGTCGCATGTCATACATGTTCGTCGCGGGATTGTCGCTTTCCGGAATCAGGATCGGGTGGTCATGGAAGCGGAAGTTGTCGATACCGGTTGGGCTCTCGGCGAGGGCGAAGAAGCTTTTTCGATCGAGGCCCTCCATGCGCGGAACGAGAAAGAATTTTCCATCGAGATAAATCGCGCCGGAATTCATGGCGGCATTCATGCCCAGGCGTTCCAGAAGACGGGGGTTGGTGGCGGGATTCAAATCGTAGCGCCAGTAGACCGGGGCGTGCTCGTGGGTGAGGACTGGATGCCGATAGCGGTGGAAGATACCGTTCTCCCAGCGGTCATCGATTTCGTTGGCGCGGGTGGTGAGTGCCTCGTGTCGAGCGACCAGATGGCGCAGTCGGGTAGGAGTGGAATGGGTGGTTGATGGTGTCTGCATTTGGTGGGTTGGTATTAGGTGTTGGGGTAGTCGATGGAGCGTTGGCTGAATCCTGTATCCGGCTCAATGCTTGCGATTTCAGGTGTCGGTTCGCCGATGTCGGCCATCCGTTTCAGGAGGCGCGCCCGAAGGTCATCGCGAACGGGGGTATGGGCGGCCGAAGCAACGAGATTCGCAAGTTCGTAGGGGTCCGCTTGGAGATCGTAGAGATGGGTTTCGAGGTATTTGGCCGCGGTGCCTTGGCCCTGGAATTCGATGGGGGCGGTAACGGCATACTTCCAGCGATTGGTGCGAATGGCGCGACCGGGCGGGAGCCAGCCGTCGCCGAACTGGATGAGTGTCTCTCCAGGCCAGCCTTCGGTCGCGTTGCGGGTGAGCGGGAGCAGGGAGCGGCCTTGGACCGAAGGGGGTATGGAAATGCCGGCGCTCTCGAGGAGCGAGGGCGCCAGATCCACGAGGCTGGCGGCTTCGCTGCGCTCGCCACCGCCATTCCACATGGGGCCCCAGAGGGCGAAGGGAACGCGCACGGAGGCCTCGTGCGGACTGCGCTTGTATTCGTCGTTGCGGGTTTTGAAATGGCAACCATGGTCGCTGATGAACGCGACGATGGTATTCTCCGCGAGGCCGGTGGACTCCAAGGCATCCATTGTGCGACCGAGGGCCTCGTCAATCCGTTTGACCATGCCGCAGTAGCCGGGCCAATGCGACGGGGAAGTGCCTCCGAGAGCCTGGAGATCGGGAGGGAGAGGGACTTCGCGGTGGAGTTCCTCATATCCGCGCGGGGCCGGGTAGGAGTCGTCGGTGTTCTGATGATGCGGCTCGAGAAACGAATGAAAGAGGAGGAAGGGCTTTCTTTTGTCTGCCGGCTCGGAGGCGCGCTCGTGCAGGTAGCGGATCATGACATCGGTCTGGGCATCGACGCGATAGCCTGGAAGTTGAACGGGCTGGTCGTTTTCATCCCAGAGCACGGACGAGTAGGGGCCGCTGGTGAGTTCGACGCAGTTGGCCGCAAGCCAGTCCTGATACCCTGCACGGTTGGCTTTGGGAACAGGCCCGTCGCCGGTGTTTTCCGAGAGATGCCACTTTCCCATGTAGCAGGTGCGGTATCCGGCCTCGGCAAAGAGTTCGGCAAGCTTCGGCGCGTCGGGTTTCAGGCCGGGGCCATTCCGCCATACGCCCGTGGTTGTGGCGTATTGGCCGGTCTGGAGACAGCTTCGCGCGGGCCCGCAGACTGGCTGCGGGGTGACGCCGTGCTTGAAGAAGGTTCCTTGGCGGGCGAGCCGGTCGAGATTGGGGGTGAGTCCGGCCCGGCAGTTGTTCAGCCCAAGAGTGTCCCACCGTTGTTGGTCGGTGAAGAAGACAAGGATGTTTGGACGGGGTTGCATGGATCAAACTAGGAAAGACCGGAGCCGGGAGATTGGGAAAACTTGAACATTTTACGATAGCGCTCCGTAAATTTGCTCCGCAATGAAGAGGGCTCCAGACGGGCCGGGGTGGACGGCATCTTCGGCGAAGACATCGGGAGGCAGATCGTGGAGCAAGTTCGTGACGGCGGCGTGAAGATCGAGGAACCGGCACCCGTGGTTGCGGGCGGTGGCGCGCACCGCCTCGATGTAGCCGGGAATGGTCGCCAGCACACGGGCCCGGTAGGAATCCGGCGTCGTGTCGCGGCTGGCGTAGAATGGGGAAACGAGCAGAATGTTCGTCTCCGGCAGGGCGGCGCGGGTGAGTGCGATGATCTGGCCGTGGATGGCGGTAAATTGTTCGAGCGACTGTTTGGAATTGGTTTCCGGGGCACAGAGCCAGCGGTTGATGTCATTGATGCCGATCTTGACCACAAGCCAGTCCGGGCGGTGGGCGAGAACATGGTCGCTCCAGCGCGAGCGCAGGTCGTCCACCGTGTGGCCACCGATTCCGCGATTGAGGATGCGGATGCGCTTGGCGGGTTCGCGGATGGTGAGCAAGTCGGAAAACATGCGAACGAAACCGGTCCCAAGCGGAACATCGGTTTGGTTGCGCCCGCAGTCCGTGATGCTGTCGCCGATGAAGAGAAGGGTTTGGCGAGGCTTTAGTGCGGTTGGCGTCATGGGTTCTTTGTGAAGGGAGACTAGCCTTTGATAAAAACGGTGCGGCCGTGCTGCTCCGAATGCCGGTAGGAGCCGGAAAAGCCGTGGAGAGTCACCCGGCCGGTGGCAGGCAATTCGATGGTTTTTGGAGATACGGCCCCGCCCTTGATCTCAAGCCGTGCGCCATCCGCCGTTTGAAAGTAGGTGCCGTAAGCGCCCGGCAGAAGCACGCACCAGCGGCCAACGGGGAGCGGGCGGGCCGGGGCGATACGCAGGGTTTCCCCATCGTAGCTGAGGCCGAGGAAAGCGTTTGGAATGGCGAGCGCGGCCATCGGGCGGAAGTAGTGGCCGCCGAATTCCTGGTGGTCGAAATAGATGCCCCACTTGCGGTGGCGTTCGTCCACATTGCGGATGATCTCTTCCGCATTCTCGTTGAGGCCGTGGTAATAGAGTTGGGCGGCGAAGTTGAGTTCGACGCCGGTCCAGCAAGTATTGGCCTGGTCGACCCAGGTATCCTTGTGGATATCGTGGAGAAAGGTGTCGCCGGGCCACTGGCAATTGCGCAAGCCTTGGTCGGGCTTGTAATTCATGGCCAGGATTGTGCGCAGGGCGGTTACCGCTTTGGCGGGATCGATGATTTCCGGCAAGCCAAGCTGGTGGGCCACTCCCTCGCCGATGATCTGATCGACCATGCAACCGGTCTCGCCGGTGGGGTCGTTTTCCTGATGATCCGAATAAAGTTGGAAATAGCGTCCATTCCAAGTTGTGGCTTCCAGCGTGGCACAGCCTTTTTTGAAGAAGGGTGTGTATTCGGCGGTGAATTTCTCGTCGCCGAGTTGGTCGGCCACACGGAGCGCCAAGGCGACAGCGGCGAGCCACTGACTCACCACAAACGGAGCGACGCCGAACATGGGGAAATTGTCGTAGGAGCACATGATGCCCTCCATGTCGGGAAGGTGGTCGCCATTTTTGTCCCGCTCTCTGAGAACATAGGCGAGGGCGGCTTTGACATCGGGCCAGACGGATTCGAGCCATGCGCGGTCATTGTTCCAGAGGGCGGCACGCAGCGTTTGAAAGACGAACTGCGCCGGCATATCGAGGCGGTGGCCGTTCGATTCGCCTTCCGAGATGGTGTGGGAATTGCAGAGAACGGAATGCACGACGATCCCGGTGTCCTTGTTTTGGAACTTGCGCCAAGTATCGATGGTCAAGCGATCCAATTCCGGGAAAAGCAGGCTGGTGGCGATCTGGCCATACATGGCGACATCGGTGGTCGCGATTCCCGCGTAGGGCTTCGTATGGCTGAGGCCTTCGAGCACCCCATACATTCCGGTTTTGGTCAACCAGGTCGAGGTGCGGAAGGTGTTCAAATGGGAATTCACCTGATCCAGCACAAACTGCGGCAGCGAACTGTCGAAGAAGGCGCGGTGGAACGCCTCGGTCTCGGCAAGAAGACGGCCATACTGTGTGTGGGCATAGCGGGCCACGGCTTCGGCGGAATCAAAGTGCCTGCTGTAAGCGTGCCCCTCGGGACGGTCGTAACCATTGGGGGCGTCCATGCCGTAGTTGGGATCGTTGGAAAGTGGGCGGCCGTAGAGGTTCGGAAAATGCCAGGCCAGCGAGAAGGTCTGGTGAAAAGCGCTTCCGCGGGCGGGAAGGTGCGCGGACCGGGCGAGGGTGACAAAACAACGGGGGTCGGCCTTCAGCTTGCCGGTGGTCGGGTCGGGCCGGTTGCGCCCGGCGGTGTCATCCACTTCCGGCATGGGGAATTCCCGGAGCAGGCGTTCATAGTAGGGGTGGTGGTGTTCCCATCCGGAATAGGCGGTTGTGTTTTGATCGAAGGAGGCCAGGCAAACACTGCCGGTCGTCTGGGCCTCCGGATCCAACTGGGCATTCTCCATCACCACTGCGGAAAAGGCCCCGTCGCGGACCCGGCGGTTCACATAAATGCGCCCGGGTTGGTCGTAGCCGACGGCATTGCGGGCGATCGCGAAGATTTGCACATCCACCGGCCGTTCGCATTTCGAGCGAATGTCAAAGTCGAAATAGGCGAGGGGAAGGGCCGAGTCTTTCACATTGCCGGGAATGAGTGGCGACCAGGCCCGGAGGCTCACTTGTAGGGGCAGGCCGTCCTGCTCGAAATCGAGGTCGGCAAAGGGAACGCTGGCTTGATAATGAATCGTATCGACTCCGCTGATCCATGGAAACATGTATTGGAACTCATGGCCCTCGATGGCGGCGGCGTCGTGTCCGTCCTCGATCTGGAGCAGGACCAGCCTTTGGTTTTCGTTCTCCGGTTTCACCCAAAGCATGAAGAAGAGCGCCTGCTTTTCGTTGTGGGGATATCTCGCGCCACTGAAGAGCGGCCAGTTATTGTAAATCGACCAGTGGAAAAAACCGCCGTCTTGTCGGACTTCAAAGCCTCCCGTCCCGATGCCCCCGAGGGCCATGCCGGTGCGGGGAAGTTGGGAACGGTGCATTTTGGTGGAGTAGGGCATAATTTTAGTTGGCTGAAAGATAGGTGGCGGGGCGGATGTTCGCGCAGGCGGCCCAATCGGAGAGGATCGGGGCGTTGGAAAGAGCCAGGTATTCGGAATGGCGGGTTGCGCCAATGCCGCCGGAACGCTCGGTGGGATCTCTAAAAAAGAGGGCACTTGTGGAGTCCAGCTTGGCGGGGTGAAAAACGCTTACCGGTCGGGCACCGGGGTGGCTTTGCGCAAGGCTTCGGATCGCCGCATGGATATCCTTGGGGTCCGGTTGCTCCCAGAGGCGCAGGGGAAGGTCGCAAAACCCGGAGCTGTTTGCAAAAACCAGACCCTCCCTCCGGCAGAGTTCCTCAAGCGCATCGGCGACCCCCTCGATCCATGAAAACACCATGTGGGTATCCAAATATCGAGGGCGCAACCCGAGTCCGACGAGCTTGGCCAGCTGGGCTTCCACCTCGCGAACCATCTCGTCCACCTGCCCCCGCTCGTGGAGCAAGGCCGTCGTCGCGTGAAAGGTGCCATCCTCGCCGACGAGGCTGGAGACGCTTTCCGGGGGAAGCACGGGGCCCCAGCGCCATTCTGCCCACTCGCTGTTCAGGGTGGCATGCAGGCCGAGGCAGCATTCCTCCTGCCGGGCGATCAATTCCTCAAGGCGATGGTGGAGAGACGGAGCGGGGGCCATCACGCCGACATTGCGGACAAATCCCGCGTCCAGACACTCCAGGATGGCTTCGTTGGTTCCCGGGCTGATTCCAAAATCATCGGCCCGGGTGATCAATCGAGACGGCGTGTTTTTCACCTCTGGAGGAGCCTCGGGCGTTTCGCAGGTCATTGTTTTGAATGCGGCATGGAGGCCAGTTCGGAAGGGGACAGGATTTTTACGCCGTCCGGGGCTTCAATCCGGGAATGAATTTTTCCATCGACCGTCTGCCAGGACACATGGATCCAACCCGAGCGGTGGGCGATTCTGCCACGGGCCTCCTTGATTTTATCCACGACCGGATCGAAAAGGAAAAACTCGCCCGGTTTGCCGATGTTGACGGGGCGGATGCCCAAGACATAGCGCGCGGCATAGATGGCTGCCGCCCCCGCCCAGCTGTGGCAGCGGCTGCCCTCGGATTTGGCGGCTCCGTAGAAGTTCTCGGGCAGAGTGTCGTCACCCAGTGTTTGCAAGTAGCCGTAGTGATCGGTGATGAGCTTCTCGGCAAGATCGGGGCGGCCATGCTCCGCAAGGGCCGGGAGGGCGAAGGAAAGAAAGAACAGCTCCAGGTGCCCTGAGTTCGCGCCTTTTTCCAACCCCCTGGTCAGGTTTTCCAGGAGGTGGGGCTCGAGGTAGGCGAGGATTTGTTTGCGGCGCTCCCCGGTGCTGAAGCCTATGGCCAGGGCGATCGTGTTCGCATGCAAGGCCGGGCTCGTCGCGCCGAGGAATCCATCCAGACGGCCTTCCTCTTCGTTCCACAGCACCTGCTCGAGGGCTGTCGTGGTCGTCTCGGCATCTCGGATGAATGAGGCGGCTTCCGAGTCCCGACCGGCCGCCTGTGCCATTTCCGCGCAAGCCCGCGCGGCGGCGATTCGCAGGAGGTTGATGGCCGCGTTGGCCTCTCCCGTGCGCTCGGCTGGAATAACCCCCCAATCGATGAAGACACGCCGATCGTTGGCATTCCAAAGCCCGGAGGCGTGGCACTCCCAGGTCGGGCTTTGCCAGATGCGTTCGATGGTCTGCCACAGTTCCTCAACCAATCCGAGGTCGGCTGTGTTTATCCAATAGGCATGAAGCGAAAGAATCCAAATCAGGGTGAAATCCTCATGTGGCTTGCGCAGCCAGGCGGGAGCGACACACGCGAGTTGACCGTCGGGGAGTTGCGCTTGGCTAAAAATCCGGAGTGTGCGAGCCGCCGTCCGCAAGTCGGACGAGAGCAGGGCATTCAGGTTGAGGTTCACAAAACCGTCGCCGATATAGGATCCCCGCTCACGCCACGGGCAGTCGGAGTAGGAGTCCTCGGTGGAGCTGGTCAGGGTCCGCAGCGCCGTCGGCCAGGCCCAGTTCAAAACGGGATTATCGCAGGAAAAGAATGTGGCGTCCTCCCCGAGCGAGAGTCGCGAGAGCACAAAAAGATCATGCAGGGCCAGATCGACTTCGGGCGTTCCGGCGGGAGCGCGAAGCGTCACTTGGATCATCTTCCCGCCGCGCGGGTGGAACAGTTCGATGCGTTGGCGGCCGCCTTTCAGAATGAACCGGTCTGCGGAATCCGTGAATGGATTCGAGCGGTAAAGGGCCAGTCCGCCTTCCTCATGCTGCCAATC
>CAYOGR010000079.1:0-1510 GCA_964403605.1 uncultured Chthoniobacter sp. | reverse complement strand
GGGGCACCATCGGGCATGCTTTGGTAAGAGGAGGCCCCAAAAAAATTCACCTCCACGGTGATGGTGTTGTCGCCGATGCGAAGCAAGGAAGCCAAGTCGTGGGTGTCAAACTCCGGATGCTGCGTGACAAACCGTCCCGGTCCGTAGGCTACGAAAACTCCGTTTACGAGAAGCCTGTAGCGGGTGTCTGCAAAGAGATGGATGAGGAAACTTTCCTGAACCTTTTCAAGGTGGAATTGACGATGGAAACCAACAAAAAGATTCCGGCTTGGTGCGTCGCCGACATCGGCCCAGACAAAGCGGCTGCCCTGGAATCTGGTCTCCGGCGCGTCGGGGGATTTGTCCAAGAGTTCCACAGGGCCGGGGCATTCGGATTTGGTTTCCGGCAGGTTCGAACCCGGGACCCCGGGGTTTCTTTCGCAAGTAGATAAAGACATCATTCGATAAAAGTTATGCTTACCGTCGATAGTCGCCGCGACGGTGGCCCGGGGCAATTCCCGCAAACGCCAATTTTCTATCTCTTCCCCGAAGGCATTTGTCATCCCTTAAGAATGTAAATCCCTTGACGAAACTGGAGGGAAAAGTGCCGGTCAGGCCCAGTGTCATCCGGAACGCACCTCGCCGCACGGGCCCCGGGTTGCCTTCAGGGATCGATCGGTTGAAGCGTCGAGCCTGGCAGCCAATGGGGACGGATTGTGATTTGCTCCGCGACATCGGGTATGCCGCGCTCGTGGTGGCGGATCATGGTATCCATGCGGTTGGCGGCCACGATTCCAATATGTTTATCCGGGGGGATGAGTCCGCTGAGATGAAGCATGCCTGCTTCTTCGTATTTATGCAGCGTGGCGAACCCGACCTCTTGGGGAACGCGGATGCCTGCACTCAGGAGGGCGTGATAGTGGGCAGAAGAGAAACCGATCACGGCGTCCGCCCTCCTGGCTTTGACCCGGTCGATGAAGGATGTCAGTTCCATCTCGGGGTCGGAGAAAAAAACCTCCGTCTCACGGCCCCTTGGCGTTGTGCAAATCCGAGCGGCGGCGTGGCGCGCGTAGTCGTCAATAATCGGAACATCATGTTTCAAGAGCCCCATGCAAATCCTCCGGTATCCCCGGCGGATGACTTCGTTCAACAAAAACCGGGTGCTCTCGAAAATCTCCTGGCGCACCGTGTGGAAAATGCTGCTCTGGTCGTAGCGTCCGCAACCCACCACACTGAAGCGGCTCCAATCAAAGTTCCGCGCTTGAAACTCCTCGCCGATCGGCGGCACAAAAATCCCGAGGAATCCCCGGTTGTGAAGCAACTTGAGCAGGCGGGGAAGATCGGTGCTTTTCCGGACCGGAAAGCTTTCTGTCCGATAGCCGAGTTCCTGGGAGCGCATTACAATGCCCTCCACAATGGTTGGGATCGGGTAAAGGCCGTAGCCGGCTTTGAGCGGACGCTGCAGGATGGCCAGAGGCACACCCCTGGCATCACCCGGCCGGAGTCTTGTGCCGAGGGCGGCCGCATGGGG
>CAYOGR010000078.1:0-10760 GCA_964403605.1 uncultured Chthoniobacter sp. | reverse complement strand
GCGCTCTTGGGATCGACCACCACGCGCACCTGGTTCGACTCGACCATGATGTCGCGGTTTGCGGGGCCATCCACGAGATCCATCTTGTATTGGAGGCCCGAGCAACCGCCGCCGATGACCGCCACGCGGAGCGCGCCCTGGGGGCGGCCTTGTTTGGTCAGGAGCGAGCGGAGTCGCTGGCTCGCCCCGTCCAGGACGCGGATGAGCTTCTCGTTTCCAATGCGGTATTGGACTCCCTCCATGTCAGAAGGGGGCAAACAAAAAGCCGGGATAACCCCACTCGCCGGGGAAGCCGTAGTCGAATGGCGGCGCGCCCCAGTAGAGCGGATCGTTGAAGTAGGGGTTGTTGTCCCATTTCGATCCGCCGAGTTGGCTGCGCTTCGTGGCTTCGTAGTAGCCGACGGATTGGCCGAGGTAGTTCACAAGAGTCGATCCCGCGCCGGCGTCACTGAGTTGCTCGAGTTGCGCGGTGGTGAAGCGGTAGGGAGCGCGGGTGCTCTTGAGGTAGGCGACCACGGCCTTGTCGGAGACATTCGCTTTCACAAGCGTGAGGATGTCGTCGAAATCGAGCACGCGTCCGTGCTGGATTCGCTTCACGGTGGTCGATGGGACTCCGCGCTGGAGGAGCTGGGAAAGGGCCGAGGCGGGCGGGTTGGCCGGGAAGGGGGTCGTGGCGCAGGAGGCAAGGAGCAGCAACGGAAGAAGGGCGAGAAGAAGGCGTTTCATGATGGTGGGTTTATTGGGTGGCTGAGCGGAGTTGTTCAAGGGAATTCCAGGCGCGGCCGGAGTCGATCGCGTTTCCGGCAAGCGACCAGCCATCGGCGATGGTGGAGGCGAGGCCCGCAACGGTGAGGGCGGCGGCGGCGTTGAGTTGAACCGCCTCGCGCTTGGGGCCGCGGTCGGAGCCGTCGAAAATCGACAGGAGGATTTGGGCGTTGGCCGCGGCATCGCCGCCGAGAAGGTCGCTCGGCGAGGCGGGGGACAAGTTGAAATCGGCCGGATCGATCTCGAATTCGCGAAGGCCCGCATCCTCCACGGCAAGGACCTTGGTTTTTCCGAATGGCGAAACCTCGTCCACCCGCAATCCGGCGGGGCCTGTTCCATGGACGGCCCAGGCGCGGCGTCGGCCGAGTTTTTGGAAGACCCCGGCGTAGGTCGGGAGCAAGGCGGAGTCGAAGACGCCCGAGAGTTGGAACTCGGGTCGGGCGGGGTTGAGGAGCGGGCCGAGGATATTGAAAACACTCGCCCGGCCTTGCTTGGCGAGGAGTTGGCGGACGGGCACGACTGCTTTGAAAGCGGGATGGTAGGCGGGGGCAAAAAGAAAGCAGCACCCGGCGGTTTCCAGGGCCTCAGCGGCTTGATCGGGCGGGAGGTTGATTTTCACGCCGAGGGCTTCGAGCACATCGGCACCGCCGGACTTCGAGGTGATGCCGCGGTTGCCGTGTTTCACAACCGAGGCCCCGGCTCCCGCAGCGACGAACATCACGGCGGTCGAGATGTTGAAAAATCCCGCGCGGTCGCCACCGGTTCCGCAGACATCGATCCGGCCTTGGCCGTCGATGGGGGGCTTGACGGCACGCTCGAGGAGGATTTCGACGAAGTCCGCGACCTCGCCCGGTGTTTCGCCGCGTTGGTGGAGGGTTGAAAGAAAATCGGCGCGGGATTCGATGGGATTCGTTTCTTCGAGAAGAAAATCGCAGGCGTGCCGGATCTCTTCGCGAGCGAGCGGGGCGTTGGCGGCTTTTGCGGTGAGTTCGGGGAGGTTCATTTTTAGTGGATGAAGCCCCAGCGGCTGCTGACCGGCCAATAGACGAAGAATCCGCGGCCCGCGACATTGCGCTCGGGAACCCCGCCCCAGTCGCGGCTGTCCCGGGAGTGGTAGCTGTTGTCACCGAGAGCGAAGTAGTTCCGCGCGGGAACGGTGAAGGTCGCCGCGGGCGAGCCAAGATAGCGGAAGGGCGGGCCGCTCTGGCCGCCGTTCGAATAGCCTTGGTAGCCATCCTGCAAGGACATCACGAGCTTGAGCATCGGCTGGTCGGGCGTTTTGCCGTTGATCAAGAGTTTGGGAGGATCGATGCGGAGCGTGTCGCCCGGCATCCCGGCGAGGCGCTTGATGTAATGCTGGGAGCCCATTTCGGGATCGAGCCCGGCTTCGATTTCCCGGATGCCTGTGGTTTTGAAAACAAAGACATCGCCGAGTTCGGGCTTGGTGAAATTGTAAACGACCTTGTTCACGAAAATCTGGTCGCCGGTATTCACAAACCCGCGCGCGATGACCTCTCCGGCGGCGTATTCGCGGCCCGGCAGCACCCGGAAATACCGCATCAACGGATCGCGGGGGGCGAAGACCGTGTAGTGGTTGCGGCGGCAGACAATTTTGGTGAAGGTGAAAAAGTTCAGGTAGGTCCGCTCCTCGAGAGCCACGACGACATCCTCTTCTTTCGCCCGGAGATCGAGATGGTGGCGGCCGCGAACCACCAGGTCGAACGCCCGCACAATCAAATTCGGAGGCGTCGTGTCGGTGGGCACGCCGACGATGCCGTAGAGGGTCGGCTGCATCGAGCCGGTGGGAATTCGGAAGGGCTGGAGGAAAAACGCCTTCACGCCCGCTGCGAAAACTATGGCGACCACGAGCACTTCGATGTTTTCGCGGAGCCCGGGGTTTTTCAGCGGCGGAACGCTTTTGCCGATCAATTCGTCGAGATGCTGCATCCGCTTGGCCAGGGCGTCGCGGTTGCGCTCCCGCATGGCGGAGCGGAGCGCCTCGATGGCCGCCTCGATCTCGGAAACCCGGGAGGGCGCGAGGATGTCGCGCTTGTAGGCGAGGAATTTTTTCGCGCCGTGAAGGTAGTGTTTCGCCTCCTTGATGTAGCGGGGTGTGAAAAAAAACATGGCGCGATGGGGGGCGGGCTAGCTCGTGCGGAGGACTTGAATGAAGGCTTCCTGCGGGATGTTCACGCTGCCGACAGCCTTCATGCGTTTTTTGCCCTCTTTTTGTTTTTCGAGGAGCTTGCGCTTGCGGGTGATATCACCGCCGTAGCATTTCGCGGTCACATTTTTCCGGAGCGCGCTTACGCTCTCGCGGGCGATGATCTTGCCGCCGATGGCCGCCTGGATGGCGACTTGGTAGAGTTGTTGCGGAATGACCTCCTTGAGCTTGGCGGCGAGCGCGCGGCCCCGGGCCTCCGCTTTCTCGCGGTGGACGATGCAGGAAAAGGCATCGACCGGCTCGTTGTTCACGAGCATTTCGAGCTTCACGAGTTTCGCGGGCTTGTAGCCGGCCTGCTCGTAGTCCATCGAGCCGTAGCCGCGCGTGATGGATTTCATTTTATCCACGAAATCGACGAGGATTTCGTTGAGGGGAATCTCGGTCGTGAGCATGACGCGCTTGGTGTCGATGGACTCGGTGTGCGAGACCTCGCCGCGTTTTTCCATGATGAGCTGCATGATCGGCGAGATGTATTCGTTCGGAATCATGACGAAGCAGCGGACCATGGGCTCGCGGATTTCCTCGATCACGCTGGGGTCGGGGAGTTGGTCGGGATTGTCGATGCGGAGGACTTCGCCGTTGGTGCGCTCGACCTCGTAAATGACCGAGGGGTAGGTGGCGATGATGTCCATGTCGAACTCGCGACGGAGGCGCTCGAGAATGATCTCCATGTGGAGCAGCCCGAGGAATCCACAGCGAAAGCCGAAGCCGAGGGCAACGCTCGACTCGGCCATGAATTGGAAGGCGGCGTCGTTGAGTTGGAGCTTCGCGATGGCGGCCTTGAGGCGCTCGAAGTCGGCGGTGTTGATCGGGTAGATGCCGCTGAAGACCATCGGCTGGACGACCTGAAAGCCGGGAAGAGGCTTGTCGGCGGGCTGTCGGGAGCTGGTGAGCGTGTCGCCGACCTTCACCTCCGCGGAGGTTTTGATATTCGCGATGACATAGCCGATGTCGCCGGCGATGAGTTTTTCCCGGGCGAAGAATTTCGGCTGTTGGGGCTTGAAGACGCCGACCTCCTTGACCTCGTAGTTGGCGTTTGTCGCCATGAGTTTCACCGGGTCGCCGGCCTTGATCGATCCTTCGACCACGCGGATGTAGATCACGACGCCGCGGTAGGTGTCGAAGTGGGAGTCGAAGGTGAGCGCCTGCAGGCGGTTTTCGGATTTTCCGGAGGGGTGCGGGATGCGGGCGACGACGGCTTCGAGAATTTCTTCGATGCCGATTCCCGCTTTCGCGCTGGCGAGGATCGCCTCCTCGGCGGGAATCGCGAGGATGTCCTCGAGTTGCTTCTTGGCCATTTCGACATCGGCATTCGGCAGGTCGATTTTGTTGATGACCGGGATGAGCTTGAGGCCCTGCTTTTCGGCGAGGTGGACATTGGCGACGGTCTGGGCCTCGACGCCCTGGGCGGCATCGATGATCAGGAGCGCGCCTTCGCAAGCCGCGAGCGAACGCGACACTTCGTAAGAGAAATCCACATGGCCCGGGGTGTCCGAGAGGTTGAGTTTGTAGCGGGTGCCGTTTTTCGCCGTGTATTCCATGGCGATCGGGTGGGCCTTGATCGTGATGCCGCGCTCGCGCTCGAGATCCATGGCGTCGAGGAGTTGTTCCTGCGACTCGCGTTTTTGGATCGTCTCCGTGGCCTCCAGCAAACGGTCCGAGAGCGTGGTCTTGCCGTGGTCGATGTGGGCGATGATGCAGAAGTTGCGCGTGTTCTCGATGGCCATGAAAAGCCGGGAAATATCCGCCAGCGCCGTGGGCGGGTCAATCTCCGCGTTGGAAGCGAGGATTTGCGCTGACGATGGCAGGCGCTTTTTCTATGCTTTCGAAAAGATTCCATGAGCGAAAAACAAAATCCCGTGCCCGAGGAAACGCCGGCCCCTCCGTTTCGATGGAATTCCAAGGTGCCGCAAATGGTGGCCCTGTTGTTGGTGGCTTTGGCCTTGCCTGTGACGGTTGCCATTATTGGAATCCGAGATATTCGGAAGACCCCCGCGCCCGAGGTGGAGGGTTTGCGCGAAGCCCTCGAAACGGTGGTGGATTCGAAATGGAAGGAGCCATTTCTCGAGGGGGGCTTTCGAACCGCCTCACTCGGCGTTGCCAATGGCGATGCGTGTCTCAAAACCGGCGAAGATGTCCAAGCCCTCGCACGGGATTGTGGCGGATCGGTGCTCGCCCCCGAGAAAATCGAAGAGGGCGGCACGCGCTGGTTGATTCAAATTCCTGCCGACCGGAAAGCCGCCTTCGAGGACGGCCTGGCGGCGCGGGGTTTTTCCCCGGTGGCGGGTGGGGTGCCTGGCGATCCGGTTTTCTACTCGATTGAAATCCAAATCCTCCCCTGACTCCGGCCCCTCTGCCAAGTCCCCGCTTGCAATGGGGTCAAAGCCGCCTTTATTGGTCGCCAAGATGGTTGCCAACGAGGAAGCCCTGTCGAAGTTGCTCAGCGACGATGACCCGTCCACGGTCAAGCTGGTGAAAGAACAACTCGCCGCGATGGCCGAGGACAATCCGGGCTTGCTCGAGGAATTGGCGAATGGCGGCAGTCCTGCCATCCGGAACCACGCGCGGGAAGTTCTCGGCGACTTGCAGGCCCGCGAATCCTGTGGCGATTTTTGGCTTTTGTGCCACCTCGGCGGGGACCGGTTCGACATCGAAAGAGCCGCCTGGCTTCTCTCCCGGGCGCTGTTGCCGGAGGTTTCCACGACTCCCCACGAGGAACAGGTCAACGAATGGGGAGTCGAGTTTCTCTCCCGCATCCACGGCGCGGTGACGAATGAAGACCGCATCCGCCTTCTTGGCGAATTCCTCTCCGGCGAGCTCCGGTTCCGCGGCAACTCCGATTGTTACTACTGCGAGGAAAATTCGCTGCTGCCGCGGCTCCTTTCCACGCGCTTGGGGATTCCGATCAGCCTCTCGCTCCTTTACATGATGGTCGGCTCCCGGGCGGGGATGAAAATCGAGGGCATCAACCTCCCGGGCCACTTTATCGCGCGGCACGGCGACATTTTTTTCGACCCCTTCCACAACGGCCGGATTCTCGGGCGGGACGATTTGCGGAGCATCCTTTGCCGCCAGGGAATCGAGCTCAAGGAAAGCCACCTGCACCCCGCCTCCCCCCGGCAATTCCTCATGCGAATCCTCGCGAACCTCCTGTATGTCTATGACCTCGATGGCGACTGCGGCCGCCACGGCCTGGTGAAGAGCTGGATGGATGCCTTGGCCTGCGGGGTCATGACGAAATGACGGTCGAGGTTCTGAACATCGGCACCGAGCTGCTCCTCGGCAGTGTGCAAAACACCCACGCCGGCTGGATCGCCCGCCAGATTTTTCCTCTCGGCTTGCGACTCGATCGGCAGACAACCATCCCCGACGGCCCTGCCATTCGGGTTGGGGTGTTGGAGGCCTGCGAACGCGCGGAGGTGGTTTTCATCACCGGCGGACTCGGCCCCACCACCGACGACATCACGCGCGAGGTCATCGCCGAGCTTTTAGGCAGAAAACTCCAGCCCGATCCCGCGATCCGCGCCCACATCGAGGCCAGACTCGCCGCGCGCGGCTACGAACTCGTCGAGCGCATGCTGCGCCAGACGATGGTTCCCGAGGGGGCCGAGGTTTTGCCCAATCCCAATGGCACGGCCCCCGGCCTTTACATCCCAGCGGTGTCGCAACCCTCCTGGGCCACGCCGCATTTTTTTCTGATGCCCGGCCCGCCGCGCGAGTTGCAGCCGATGTTTTCCGATTTCGTGATGCCCCGCCTGCGCAAGCTTGCCGCCGGAATCCAAGCGAAGGAATGCCGCGTTTACCGCGTGGTCGGACTCGGCGAAAGCGCGGTCGAGAAAATGATCGGCCTCGAGCTTTCGCAAAATCCCGCCCTCGAGGTCGGCTATTGCGCGCGGCCGAACGAGGTCGATTTCCGCCTCATCGGGGCCAGGGAGGATTTGGAATCGGTCGAGCCCCGTGTGATTCAAATCCTCGGCGCGAATCTTGTCTCCGCGCTGGGCGAGGGGATCGAGTCCTGGATCGTGGCGGAGTTGAAGCGGCGAGGGCATTCGCTGTCCACTGCGGAATCCTGCACCGGCGGGCTTCTGGCCAGTCGAGTCACGGATGTCCCGGGGGCCTCGGAGGTTTTCCAAGAGGGTTTCATAACCTACTCGAACGCGGCGAAAACCCAAATCCTCGGGGTCCCGGCGGAGTTGATCGAGCGTCATGGAGCGGTCAGCACCGAAGTCGCATCGGCCATGGCCGCGGGCGCCCAAAAGCGCGCCAAGGCCGATTTTGCCTTGGCTCTCACGGGAATCGCCGGCCCCGGAGGCGGGAGCGCCGAAAAACCCGTGGGCCTCGTTCATATCGCCCTGGCCCGCCCGGATGCCGGGACGCTGGTGTTGGAACGCCGCTTTTCAACGGACCGAGCGACTTTCAAGCAACTCGCCACCCAGGCTTCTTTGGACCTCCTCCGCCGCGACTTGCTTGGCGTGTAACCAAAGACTCCCCCCAAAAAATTCTTTCGCTGCGGAAGCCGAAAGGTGGGGACGAGTTTTTGGCTTCGACAGAATTAACAGAATTGGCAGGGTCGGGGTTGTTGAAGCGCTTGGCATGTCCTTAACCAAGCGGGCCCAAGAACAGGGCGAATCGACAACCACAACCACATCCATGCCACTCAGCATCCCACTGGAAGACAATTTCACCGACATCATCGCCAAGGCCCAGCGCGGGCTTTCTCTGAGCAACGAAGCGCTGGCGGCACGATCCGGGGCGAGCGTCTTGGAAATCGAAAACCTCAAGAACGGGACGCTTGAGGAAGGCGCTCTCCGGAAGGTGGCCCGCGCGCTCGGGCTGGGAGCCGAGGCGCTTTTGGCTTTGGCGGAGTCGCGCTACAAGCCCGATCCGGTCGAGGACATCGAGGGCCTTGCGCACTTCAATTCCGTGTTCGACGACATGACGGTGAATTCGTTTCTCGTAGGGGATCCCTCCACGAAAGAGGCGGCGATTTTTGACACCGGGGCCGATGGCCAGCCGATGCTGGATTTTGCCGCAAGCCGCGGGCTGCGGGTGAAACAAATTTTCATCACCCACACCCACGCCGACCATATTTTTGATTTGGATCGCTTGGTCGATAAAACAGGCGCGCACGCTTGGGTTTGCGAGAAGGAACCGATTGCCGGTGCGGAGCCGTTTCGCGCCGGACGAACTTTTCAAATCGGCAGCCTCACCGTCGAATCGCGCCTCACCAGCGGACACGCGGCGGGCGGCGTGACTTTTTTTATCCAAGGCCTCTCCAAGCCCGTCGCCATCGTGGGAGACTCGATGTTTGCAGGTTCCATGGGCGGGGGCATGGTTTCCTACGCCGAGGCGCTTCGCAACAACCGCGAACAGATTCTGACCCTTCCGGACACCACCATCATCTGCCCCGGACACGGGCCGCTCACTACGGTCGGCGAACAAAAACACGCCAATCCCTTCTTTGCCGCCTAAAAATTTATGAAAGAAACCATCGCATTTGTCGGGGTCGGTCGCATGGGGGCGAACATGGCCCGCCGACTCAAGGATCAAGGATTCCATGTCACGGCCGTCTTCGACACCCACGCGCCGCTCGCCGGGGAGTTGGCTGAAGAAATCGGAGCCGAGGCTGCAAAAACGCTGGCCCGCGTGAATGAACTCGCCAGCGTGATCGTTACTGTCGTGACCGACGACAACGCCATGCGGGCGATCTTCGCGGAACAAGGCGACAGCCTTCTGGTTGGAGCCAAGGGCAAACTTTTTATCAACTGCGCCACCGTCTCGCCCCAGGTTCACCTCGATGTCGAGGCGCTCGCACACAAGGCCGGTGCCGAATCGCTCGAAGCCTGCATGGCCTCGAGCATCACCCAAGCCCGCGAAGGAACCCTGTATCTCATGACCGGAGGCGCGGATGCGGCCTTCCGGCGCGCCGAACCGATCCTCAAGGGCCTCAGCATTTCCCTGCGCCACATCGGAGCCACGGGCCAGGCCGCGCAAGTGAAGGCGCTCGTCAACATGGTGATGAATATCAACACCGCCGGACTCGCCGAAGGCCTGGGGCTCGGGGCCTCCCTCGGCCTGGATCTCACCATGCTGCGAGAGGTTTTTTCCCAGACCGGCGCAAACTCGCAGGTTCTCAAAACTGATGGAGAGGATATGCAGAACCGCGACCACGCTTGTTTCTTTTCAGGGGCCCACGCGGCGAAGGACAGCGGCATCGCCCTCTCCCTCGCCCATCAAAAAGGCCTCCACCTTCCTCTCGCCGAGGCCGCCAGGAAGCAATACGACCGCATGGTCGCCGAGGGATTTGGCGACCTCGACAAATCCGGCATCGCGGAACTCACTTTTCACAATCGGGGCAAAAAAAAGTGTTAGGACATCCGTAGCCCCAAGGAGGTTGGGATTCCCGCCCACGGCTCTGCCCCCCGTTGGAACCGCCGGCCGTCTGGAAGCGGCAATCTCACGGTCGAGCCATGATTTTCCTCACCACCAGCAATCCTGCCGCGCCGAGGATAAAAGCCAGGGGCATGGCAGGCAGCATCGAGCGGAAGACCGCGTCGGCACTCCAGTCGGGATTGGCCTCGCGCACGGCGGCGGCGAATCCGCCGAACGCCAGTCCCGCCGTCCCGTAGCCGAGATTCATCGCGACTCCACGAAAACTCAACACGGTCGCCCGAAGCGAACTGTCGCACCATTCGTTGAGGTAGCTTGAAACAAAGAAGGCCAGCAACGGGCCGGCCAGCGCGAGCGGCGCGACCACCCACACCCCCCACAACGGCGTAGCCAGCGCGAGTCCGGCCAACCCCAAAAGAACCAGCCCGCCAATGCATAAAAAAATGCGTGCCGGCTTCCAGCGGGCTCCCATCCACGCGGCCAGAGAGGCCGCAAAAAATCCGGGCAATGCATACGCGGAGCCAAGAAAGCCATTGATGACCGGCGGAATTTCAATGAGCCGGTAGTAGTTGCTGCCGAAGGTCAGAAAAATCCTTACGAGACTGTCGCAAAGGACCGCTGTGAGCAGCAACAGCGCGATCCGCCGGTCTCCGCACACCACGCGCGCGCCCGCCCAGATTCGGGCGAAGGCCTCCCCCATGTGGAAGCGCCCGCGATGCCTGCCCGGCGGTTCCCGCATTCCCCAAGCGCACCAAAAGGCCCCCAGCGACATGCCGAGGGTCAGGTAAACCGGCCAGCGAGTCGTCACCGGAGTTTCCAGCCCCGCCCAATCAAAAACCACCGAGGGGTCGAACGCCAACGCACCGAGAATCATCGTCACAAAAAAGGCGCCCGATTTCCACCGCACCAGCCGGGCCAGAACCCCCCGCCAGACCTCGTCCCGGCGCTCCACGGGCAGCGAATCATAAGCCAGCGCCTCGTCGGCTCCACTGGCACAGGCCTCGGCAAGGCCACTCACCACACGGTTCGCCAGCAGCACGGGAAAAAGCCAGGCCCCGGCTGGCGCAAAGGCGAGCACCGACATCTCGAGCACCATCAACCCGCCGGCCGCGACCACCAGTGGACGCCTCCCGATCGAGTCGGCAAGAGCCCCGGAGGGGATTTCCATCGTCAAAATCGTCACCGCCCACACGACATTCAGAAACGCGTATTGGTCGAGCGTGAGTCCCAGATCGAGAAAAAGCACCCCGAGGACCGGATAATAAAACCGGGCATTGAAAAAAATGCGGAAGGCAATGAAGCGCCACACATTTCCCCGCAAAGCCGGATCGACGCCGGCGGGTGGATCAGAACGGTTCGACAAAATTCGAGAGTGGTTCGA
>CAYOGR010000077.1:0-10834 GCA_964403605.1 uncultured Chthoniobacter sp. | reverse complement strand
GAGAGAAAAACCAGATTACCGGCGAAGCCGAAGACCCCCACGAGGGTGAAGAGCGCACCGAGCGCAGTCATCTTTTCGGAAAGCACGCCGGCCCCGCCAAGGAGGAGGCAGACGCCGGTGGCGTAGTTGAAGAAGGAGGCGAGGAGGATTTGCGACGAGAGGCGGAGGTGGGCAGTGGGTTCGTCGGGGTTGAAACCGCGAACAATGGCCTCGGATTGGTAGAGGAGCGCGATGAGCGCGGGCGCAGCGACGCCTAGGATGGCGGTAAGCGCCGTTGCGGTATCAATTCCGGCGGGAGGTTGCTCGGGATTTCCCATGCGGATCCACGCGGCCCAACCGGCGAGCAGGGCGACCGCGGGCAGAACCCACAAGGCGGTAACGAGGATTTTCGTGTCCCAGTCGAGGACTTCGACGCGGCGTTGCTGGGTGATGGCCATGAAGCGCGCGAGGAAAATGAGGAGTCCCGCGAGATACACCCCGGAGCAGAAAAGGACATAGCCTGCGGGGCCGTAGGTGATCGCACCAAAGAGCCAGGCGAGGCCCCCGTTCGTGAACCAAAGCGCGAACCAGGAGGATTCGGTGCGCGGCGGGTCGTTGGCGAGGCGCAGCGAGGTAAGGCGAAGCGCCATGCCAAGGATGGCATTCATTACAAATCCGAGAAGGCCCAGCGCGAGCGTTGCAGCCGACCATTGCGTGTCCTTGAGCGCGGAGAAAACAGGCTCTCCCGAAAGCGGAAGGCCCAGCAAGCTGGAGATGGCAAGCCAGAGGAGGGACGCGGCGAGGAAGGCGCTCGACGGCTCGGCGAGTCCGCGTTTTTGAAGAGCGGCCCCGGTGTTGAGGACAAAAACAATCATGCCGCAGGCAAGGAAGGTCACGCCCATGCCGGGTTGGACGGTTGCTGGATTGAGGGCGTGCGCGAAAATGATGCCGAACCCGAACATGTGGAAGGCCAGGTGGAGCGGGATGAGGTTTTCGCTGAGCAGCGGGGCGTCGTAGGCCAAGGGCAGCGCGCGGTAGATGAGGCCGAACACGGCGGGCAGGACGAATCCGTAGAGAGTGAGGTAGGTCCACGCGCGGGCGGACGCGGTGACACCGGCCTCGAGGAACATCGAGGGTTTGATGGCGATCCAAAGCGCCGAGGCGCACAGGAAGAGGAGCGACATGATGAGAAACGACAGGGCGGCGCGGGGCGGTTGCGGGGACGATGCGGAGTTGGGTTCGGTGGTCATGGCTGAGTGGCGGGTTGGTTTTTTTTGAGTTGGAAAATGGAGAGGACGATGGCGATGGAGGCGAGGGAGCTGAGGGGCATGATGACGGCGGCAACAAGGGGGTTCATGTGTCCGGCGAGCGAGGCGGCGACGGCGCAGGCGTTGTAGGTGATGGCGAAGCCGAAGACGGCGCGGGTGGCGGTGAGGTGTTTTTTTGCGGCGACAAAGAGGGTGGTGAGACCCGCGAGACTCGCGCCGAGGATGTAGAAGTCGGATTTGTGTTCGAGGAGTCCGGCATCGATGGAGGGCGTGCCGCGGCAGAGGGCGGCGTCGAAGGCGTGGCTGTCGTTGGCACCGTCGCCGATCATGAGCGAGTCGGCGGCCCAGCGGTCGCGGACGAGGCGGGCTTTATCCTCGGGCGTGAGGTCGCCGAAGGCGTGGTCGGCGGGGAGGTCGAGGGCGTGGGCCATGGCGGCGGCGCGGGAGGATTGGTCGCCGCTGAGGAGGTAGATGTCGTGGCCACTGGCGCGGAGGGAGTGGATTTGGGATTTTGCGGCGGGGCGGATTTGCTCGTGGAAGGAGAAGCTGGCGATTGGAACGGCGTTGTGGGTGAGGAGGGTGCCGGTGGGTGGGGATGACAGGCGGGACGCCTGTCCTACGGGGGAGAGCGCCCACGAGGCGCGGCCAAGTTTCCAGGGGCCGGATTGGAGGCCCATACCGGCGATTTCCTGGACTTCGTCGCCGTCAGCGCTGGGTTCGATGCCTTCTGTTAATAGGGCTTCGCGGAGGCAGGCGGCGACGGGGTGGAGGCTGGATTCGACGAGGTGGAGGAGGGTGGATTTTTGAGAGGGAGTGAGCGCGGCGAGGGCTTCGGGATTGGCGAGGGCGAGGGTTTCGAGGGTGAGCGTGCCGGTTTTGTCGAAGAGGATGTTTTTGACTTTGCGGAGTCGGGGCCAGAGAGAGCCTTCCTTGATGTAGACGCCGGCGGCTTGCATGCGCGCGGCGGCGATGTCGTCGAGGAGCGGGAGGGCGACGCCGATGGCGCAGGGGCAGGAGACGACGAGGATGGAGACGATGACTTGCGTGGCGCGGAACCAGTCGCCGGTGGAGAGGCCCCAGGCGGCGAAGCCGAGGACGGCGATGACGAGGACGGCGGTGAGGTAGGTGCGAATGAGTTTTTGCATGGCGGCGTTGCGCCATTCGTTGCCGGATTCGATTTGGAGGAGCGAGGCGAGGCGGGAGTCGGTCCAGGATTCGAGCGCTTCGAGGTCGATGGGGCCGGAGGAAATGTTGCGCGCGCCGGCGGGGACGATGGAGCCTTTCTGGAAGAGGCGGGGAGCGGGTTCGCCGGTGATCCAGTCGAGAGCGAAGGTGGCGGGGGCGGAGAGGAGTCGGGAGCGGACGGGGACGATGCGGCCTTTGGAAATCGCGTAATGATCGGCCTGCACGAGTGACTCGGCCGCGGCGGGGGCGTTGTTTTTTTGAACCTTGCCGGGGGTGATTTTCATGCCGAGGAGGCGCTGACGGTTGGATTCGAGGGTGCGTTCCTGCATCCAACGGCCGAGGAGCATGAGAAAGGTGAATATCGAGATGAAATCGAAGTAGGCGAAGGAGTGGTCGCCGCGGAGCCAGGCGATGACGGATCCGGTGTAGGCGGCGAGGAGTCCGAGCGAGATGGGGAGGTCGATGTGGAGCGCTCCGATGCCGAGAGCGGCGAGAGCGCGGCGGAAAAAGTAGGTGCCGCCGACGAGCATGCTGAGCGTGGCGAGGGCGAGCGAGATGGCGTCGAAAATCGGGACGAGGGAATCGGAGGTGTCGATGCCGAGGTAGCGAGGGAGGGTGAAGAGCATCGCGTTCATCGCAAGCGCGGCGCAGATGCCGAGCTTGAGTGTGAGCGGGCGGAGAGCGGAGCGTTTCGAGCCGTCGTGGGGACCGAGGAGGTAGCCGAAGCGTTGGATGTCGGAGGCGTAGGCGGCGAGGTCGCATTGGCCGGGTTGCCAGCGGAGTTCGACGGTGCCGGAGGTGGAATTGACGCGGCAGGAGACGGCACCGGGGTGCTCGGTGAAGACGGCTTCGAGGAGCCAGACGCAGCCCGCGCAGGAGATGCCTTGGACATCCAATGTGACAGCGGGAGTCAGCGATTCACGGGCGGGACGCCCGTGCCCCCTTCTTTGGTCGAATGCGAGTTCGGTTTCTTTTTGGAGGTCGCGGAGCCAGTCGAAGTCGCGGGCGTGGAAGACGAAGTTGGCGGCGGGGGTTTGGGTTTCGCCGAATTGGTAGAATTCCTGGAAGCCGCGTTTTTGGAGGAGGTGGTTGACGAACTGGCAACCGGCGCAGCAGAAGTCGGGGCGGCGTTCGGTCGGCTGGAACGGGGTTCCGCAGTGTTTGCAGGCGACGAGGGTGGCGGCGCGGGTTCTCATGGGCAGAAGACGCAGCCGGTTTCGGAGAAGGCGCGATAGGCCAACATGGCGGCACAGAGGGCGGCGAGGCCTCGGCGGACGAATTCGATTTTGTGGGGCGAGAGGCGGGAGCCGAAGCGGATGTATTGGCTTTGTAGGCCGAGCAGGAGCGGGATGGTGCCGAGGGCAAAGGCGGCCAGGATCGCTCCGCCTGCGAGGGCCGATCCGGAGAGGGCGGCGGCGGCGACGATGATGTAGAGCGGCATGCAGGGGATGAACGGTGTGAGCAGGCCGAGGGCGGCGGGGCGGGCGTGGGGACCGAGGCGCAGAGCGGATTGTGCGGCGGTGGCGGTCCATTTGCCGAGGGCGGGAAGCGGGAAGCGTTTGTCGAGGCCAAGGGCGGCGAGGAGGAAGAGGGCGATGAAAATCCAGGTGAGGCCTTTGAGGGTGCCGGTGCTGAGGAAGGCGGCGGCGTGGCGTCCGAGTGCCCCCGCGGCGAGGCCCGCGAGCGAGTAGGAGAGAAGGCGGGCGGCGTGGTAGGAGAGGGCCGAAGAGAGTTGGCCCTGGCCGGTTTTTTTGACGCAGACCGCGCAGGAGATGGGACCGCACATTCCCACGCAATGCAGGCTGGTGATCGCGCCGGCGACCAGGGCGGCGAGCGGGCCGGTGATTTCGGCGGGGGTCATGGCATTTGTCCTTTCTGCAGGAGGGCGGCTTCCTGCTGCGGGGTCATGCGCGTGGTGTTCACTTTCGCGGCGAGGTTGTAAACGACGACCCAGACGGTGATGACGATGGCGAAGGCGAGCCAGACGAGGAGCCAGGGGCGGGAGGCGAGGGCTTCGGGCACGAGTTTCATTCGCGGAAGGGCCCGAGGAACGGGACGGTGCGTTCGTTTTCGACTTGGCCGTTTTCGCCGAGGATTTGGATTTTGACCTCGAATTGGCCGGGGAAGTCGGCGAGCGGGAGCGTAAGGATGAGGGGTTCTTGAATGTCGGTGGCAGGCGGGAGGATGACGGGTTTGTTGTTGCCGCCAGCGACTTCGAGGGCGGCGACGGGCGAGACGACGGAGACGGTGTAGGTGTGGGGCGTCGAGCGTTTGTTGGCGAGGCGGATGAGGAAATTGTTGCGGAGGCGGTCGCCTTCCTTGAAGTAGGGCGCGCCTTGCATGCGGAGCGCGGAGACGACGACGGGCTTGAGGCGTTGGGTGGAGAGGCCGAAGGCGGTGGCTCCGGCGATCATGAGTGCGAGGTAAAGGAAGACGCGGGGACGCAGGAAACGGGTCTTTTTTCCCGAGAAGGCGTTGAGGGAATCGTGACGAATGAGGCCCTTGGGGCGGTCGATCTTCGTCATGATGTCGTCGCAGGCGTCGATGCAGGCTTCGCAGGAGATGCACTCGATTTGGAGGCCTTGGCGGATGTCGATGCCGGTGGGGCAGACCTGGACGCAGCGGCGGCAGTCGATGCAATCGCCGGTGGTGGTGCCTTGTTTGCCGCGGGGTTCGCCTCGGACGGTGTCGTAGCCCACGACGATGGAGTTGTCATCGATGAGCGCGGAGCCGAGTCGGCCGTAGGGGCACATGATGATGCAGAACTGCTCGCGGAACCACGCGAAGTTGAAGTAGAGAACGCCGGTGAGGGCCGAGACGAAGAGGAATGCGCCCCAGTTTTCCAAGGGGGAGAGGTGGGTCATCCGGTAGAGTTCCGGGATCGAGACGAAGTAGGAGAGGAAGAGGTGGGCGATGGCGGCGCAGAGGGCGATGTAAATGCCGTGTTTGAGGACGCGGCGGAGGATTTTGCCGCCTGTGAGCGGGGCGTCCTCGAGTCGGCGGCGCGAGGGGGCGTCGCCGTCGATGAGGCGTTCCACGCGGCGGAAGACATGGTCGAGGAAAACAGTCTGGGGACACGCCCAGCCGCACCAGAGGCGGCCGAAGAGGGAGGTGATGAAGAAAAGGGCGAAGCCGGTTCCGGTGATGAGGAAGAAGAGGAGCCAGAGATCCTGGAAGAGAAAGGTGAACCCGAAGATGTGGAGCTTGCGGTGGAAGATGTCCAGGAAGACAGCGGGGGCGCCGTTGATCTGGACGATGGGGAGAAGGATGTAAACGGCGATGAGGCCCAGGCCGGCGATGCGGCGGAGGGTGGTCCAGAAGCCGCGGACATCGGCGGGATGCACGAAGTAGCGCGAGCCATCGGGATTGATGGTGGTGACGCTGTCGCGGATCGGGGCTTTGGGTTTCACCGGGTTGGTTTTCGATCACAGGCGGGACGCCTGTGCTACATGGGAGAGGCGCTATTCTTTGGGTTCTTCAATGGATTTGTTTTCGCTGACGAGGTAGGCGACGACATCGGCGATGCGGGAGGGGCCGAGGATGGCACCCCAGGCGGGCATGCCCTTGTCGGTGACGCCGGCGACGAGGACACTGTAGATGTCCGTGGGTTTGCCGCCGTGGACCCATTCGTTGTCGGCCAGGTTGAAGCCGATGCCGCCTTCGAGGTTCGCGCCGTGGCAGGCGACGCAGTTGACGATGTAGTTTTCCTTGCCCGCGGCGACAGCGTCGGGGTTTTTGCTGAGCTGCCAGAGTTGGATGTCGGTGGGGGCGGCCCCGGAGGCGAGGGCGGCTTTTTGGAGTTCGGCGATCTGGTTTTCGACGCGCTCGTAGCCGGGCTTCATGTGGTCGGTCCAGTGGTAGTAGGCCCAGTAGGCGGCGGAGAAAACCATCGCGCCGTAGAGGGTGAAGAGCCACCAGTTCGGCAGGCGCTGGTCGAATTCCTGGATGCCGTCGTAGGTGTGGGGGCGGAGTTCGATGCCCTCGGGGTTGTCGGACTTTTGGTTCATGGCTTGGAATTTTCCTCGAGCGGGAGGTTGGCGAGGTGGTCGATTTTTTGTTTGGGGGCGCGGAGGGCGAGGGTGACGATGAACGCGTAGACGCCCGCGCAGACGAAGAAGGCGATCATGCCGACGAGGCCGCTGATGTTGGCGAGTTGGATCTGGTCGAACATGGGAATCAGGGATTGGCGGCAGCGGCGGTTTCGGTGGGGGGATCGTATTTGCCGAGCTGCTGCATGTAGGCGATGAGGGCGATGATCTCCTTGTCCGGCGAGATGCGGATGTCGTATTGGGCGAGGTCGTCCACGATGGTCTGGCCCTGGGCGATGCTGGCGGCCTGGATTTCCTCGGGGGTCATGGGAGCGAACGGGACTCCCATTTTGCGGAGCACATTGATTTTGTTCGGCAGGGCGGCGAGGTCGGTGCGCTGCGTGTAGAGCCAGGGGTAGGCCGGCATGTTACTGCCGATCGAGGTGGTGCGCGGATTGAGCATGTGCTGGAAGTGCCAGAGGTTCGGATATTTTCCGCCCTGGCGCTGGAGGTCCGGGCCGGTGCGTTTGGAACCCCATTGGAACGGGAAGTCGTAAACGGACTCGGTGAGTTGGCCGCTTTTGCCGTAGCGGAGGACCTCGCCGACGAGCGGGCGGATCATCTGGCTGTGGCAGTTGTAGCAACCCTCGCGGACATAGATGTCGCGGCCGGCTAGTTCCAGCGGGGTGTAAACGCGCTGCATGGGGCCATTCGAGGCGACGGCTTCCTTTGAGAAAACGGTCGGCAGGATTTGGATGGCGCCACCGGCGACGGCGGCGAGGAAGGTGAGGACGGTGAACGGCAGCCAGCTTTCGAGGAGTTTTTCATACCAGTGGCTCCATTTGATGCCCGCGATGCTCATATGGATCATCGCAATGAGCATGGTTTCCACCAGCAGGACGAAAGCGATGGTGGAGATGAGCCCGTCGGCAAACCCCCAGGTGCAGCCGAAGAAGACGAGCAGGATCGAGTAGAGGACCGGGGCGTTGAAAATGCTCGCGGCGAGGGTGAGGCCTTCTTTTTGGGGTTGGTCGGGGATTTCCACCTCGACCGTGGAGGTCACGGCCTTGCCCGCGCGGATGGTGCGCCAGATGTTGTAGCACATGATCAGGAAACCAAGGAGGAAGAGCGCGCCTCCGAGGAACCGCATGTGTTGCATCGGGCGGACCGAGTTCACGACCTCGAGGAAGTTCGGGTAGGCGAGGACGCCTTCGGGAGTGACGGCGTTGAGCATGAGGCCCTGGGTGATGCCCGAGACCCACATGGCGGCGATGTAGAGGAGGATGCCCACCATGCCGAGCCAGAAGTGGATGTCGGCCAGGCGAACCGAGTAGAGTTTGGTGTTCCAGAGCCGCGGGACTAGCCAGTAGAACATGCCGGCGGCCATGAAGCTGTTCCAGCCGAGGGTGCCGGAGTGGACATGGCCGATGGTCCAATCCGTGTAGTGCGAAATCGCATTGATCGAGCGGATGGCGAGGAGCGGGCCCTCGAATGTGGCCATACCGTAGAAGGTCACGCCGGCGGCGAAGAACTTGAGGACGGGATCGGTGCGGAGCTTGTGCCAGGCGCCGCGGAGGGTGAGGAGGCCGTTGAGCATGCCCCCCCAGGAGGGTGCCCAGAGCATGAGGCTGAAAATCATGCCGAGGGTTTGCAGCCACTCGGGGAGGGCGGTGTTCAGCAGATGGTGGGGTCCGGCCCAGATGTAGATGAAGACGAGGGACCAGAAGTGGACGACGGAGAGGCGGTAGCTGTAAACCGGACGCTCGGCGGCCTTCGGCAGGTAATAATACATGATGCCGAGGACCGGTGTGGTGAGGAAGAAGGCGACGGCGTTGTGGCCATACCACCATTGGACGAGGGCATCCTGCACACCGCCGAAGATCGGGTAGGCGTGGGTGAGGCTCGTCGGCCACTGGAGGTGGTTGACGATGTAGAGCATCGCCACGGTGACGATGGTGGCGATGTAGAACCAGATGGCGACATAGAGGGACTTCTCGTTGCGGATGGCCAGGGTCCAGAAAAAGTTGATGGCGAAAACGACCCAGATGAGGGTGACGGCGATGTTGATGGGCCAGATGAGTTCCGCGTATTCCTTGCCTCGGGAGAAGCCGAGAGGGAGCGTGACGGCGGCGGCGACGATGATCGCCTGCCAGCCCCAGAAATGGAGGTTCGATAGGAAATCCGAGGCCAGTCGCGTTCGGGTGAGGCGTTGGGTCGAGTGGTAGATGCCCGCGAAGATCATGTTGCCGACGAAGGCGAAGATGGCGGCGTTCGTGTGGAGCGGGCGGAGTCGGCCGAAGGTCAGCCAGGAGGTGTCGAAATTCAGGAAATGCCAGCTGAGCTGCGCGGCGATGAAGACGCCGACCAGCATGCCGACGACGCCCCAGAAAACAGATGCGAGCATGAACTGCCGCACCACCTTGTCGTTGTATTCGATTGTTCGTGTTGTCATGAAGAGAGCTTGGAGGAATCGCGTGTATCTGCCGCGCGGCCGGGGTTGGGTTTTTCCTTTTTGAACGGCAGGAGGCTGTCGCGGAGCGCGTCGCCGCCCGAGTGGAGGTGGTGGTAAACGAACCCCGCCACGAAAAAGAGCGCCAGCATCACGCTGACGAAAATCGTGAGATGGAGAACGCTCATTGGAACGGATGCCGATTCATCGAGGTCGGCATTCAAACTAGGAGGAGCACGGCGCGGCGTCTGCGCACCGCTTTGGATTCTCTATGCAAAATTTTGGAAATCGTCGTAAATTCGGGATGCTTTGCCATGGGGACAACGCCTGACATCACGATCGTTGAAAATCGGATCTACCGCGAATTTCGCACCGCTTTTGAGGAAGCGACCGGTTTACACCTCGACCTCGCCGCGCCCGGAGAATTCCGCATTCCCGAAGGGGCTCCGCATTTTTGCCACTTGATGGACTCCAGCGGAAACACCTGCCGGATTTGCAAGGACACCCACGCCTCGATGCAGAAGTCCGCAGCCGAGAAGTCCCGCACCACCGAGTGTTTCGCCGGAATGACCTCGACGACGATTCCCGTGAAAGTCCAGGGCAAGACGGTTGCCTTCCTGAGTGTCGGGCATGTCTTCCTGGGAGAAAAGGAAGCCGTAAATTTCGAAAAACTCCGCCGCTTCGCGAAGCGCCATGGTTTCGCCAACGAAGCGGTCGATCGCGCCCTTCGCAGCACCACCAGGAGCGATCCCGAGCGCTACCGCGCCGCAGTGAACCTCGTGGAGATTTTCGCCAGCCAATTTCCGGCCTCGATCCCTTCGGGCGCGGTTTCCTATCCCGCCGTGGAGCGGGCCTTGCGTCTAGTGGGGGCTGATCTGGAGAAAAACTGGACACTCACCGGGGTGGCCCGCGCGGTGAACATGAACCCGAGTTATTTCAGCGATGTGTTCCGCAGGAAAACCGGCTCCACCTTCACCGACCACCTCGCCCGACTGCGGGTGGAAAAAGCCCGGACGCTTCTGGAATCGTCTGTTCTGCGGGTGAGCGAGATCGCCTACTCCTGCGGCTTCCGATCAATCTCGCAGTTCAATCGCCGATTCAAGGAAATCGCTGGCAAAACGCCTGGCGAAATCCGTGCCAATCTTACTCTCTCCAAACCGGCGCCAGCGGGATGATGATCCCCACCTCAAACCATGCTGTCTGATCGGTAAAAAAACTAGCCGAGCACAAAAAGGCTACCTCAGGGCGTGCCGGATCAACTTTGCGCCAAGTTCCGCCTCAGGCGCGCAGGGTTGCTGCTTTTTTCAAAATCGGAGTCTGACTGGAATAACCACAGTCCGCCTTTTCCCAGTATCCGCCGAGCTTCACCAGACGGCCGCTTTCCATGGCATCATTGAAGGCAAAGGCTGTGACACAGGATTAAATTCCCTCATCGATTCCCGCCAAGGGAGGCGGGCCATTCAAAATGGTTTTGCTGAGCCCCTCGGCCATGACCCCTTCTCCACCGCCGTGGCCGTCAAATGTCCTTGAATTGATCACTTCCGTAACGGTGTCAAAGCCGATGCGTTTGACCTCCAGTTGCCCAGTGAACACATCGGCCCGGAGGGTGCCTTCGGTTCCGCAGATGTAAAAGCGGCGTTCTTTGATCGCGCTATTGCAATTCGTGTGAAATGTGGCGCGGACATTGTTGGCGTAGTCGATAATTGCGACTTGGTTGTCCATCACATCGGCACCGGGTGAAAAGGGGGGCACATGGGAGGCCCGCTCGCCCGGGTGGGAACACCACTCCACGCCGATGATTGTCAGCGTGGAGGCTTGAAACGGGGTGCCGCCATTTATGTCTTTGGAGACATTTTTTTCATCGGTGCCGTAGCCCGTAAAAATCACCACGCTGAATGAACTGCGGCATCGGTTGCGTCTGATTT
>CAYOGR010000076.1:0-10897 GCA_964403605.1 uncultured Chthoniobacter sp. | reverse complement strand
AACCATGCCCCCAGTCTAGATCAATTCGCGTGATTTTGTCGCGGCGGGATTTGATGATGCCCAAAGTGAAACCCAGCCTGTTGTTTTCGCACCGCGCACGCGGCACTATCTACCAAGGCGACCGCCTTGAAAAAATTGTCGCCGCCGCGCTGCCCCATTGCCTCGCCCTCGCTAAAAAACACAACGCCGAACTGGTCTCCCTCCCGTTGGTTGAAATCACGATCCTCGGCACGCGCGCCATGGCAAGGGTCCACCGCGACTTCCTTGGCATTCCGGGAGCGACCGATGTGATCACTTTCCCCTACGGCGAAATTCTCCTCTGCGCTCCCGTCGCCGCCGAACGGGCCAGGGAATTCGGCCACGATACCACCACCGAACTCGCCCTCTACGCTATCCACGGCCTCCTCCACCTTTCGGGCTTCGACGACACCACGCCCGCCTTGGCCAAACGCATGTCCACTGCTCAGGAACGGATTCTTTCCAAATCTCTCTCCGTCGCCTGAAGAGGCAGGGCGCGCCGTTTCTTCACCCCCCTCAGGAAATACGGAATCGGATTTCGCGGATGGCTTTTTTGCCGAATCGGGCCTGGAGCTTGGCGAGGATTTCGCTTTTCCAGTTCCGCTCGAGTTCGTAGCGAACGCTGGGCTGGAGGACTTGGATGCTCAGCACGCCGGCGCTCAATCCGACAGGCGAGGCATGGCTGGCCAGAAAAGACCCCACAATTCCGCTCCAGGCTTGTTTGACCTGCTCTTCTCCCAGCCTCTCGCCGAGCCCGAGCTTGGGCATGAGCTTTTGAAGAATGTCGCCGACCGCTGCGCAACGATCCCTGCGCTCCAGCGGCTCATCCAATCCCCGCCACTCGGCGAGAACGCGGGCTCTCAACATTTCGGGGGTCATAAAAAAGGCTCCCGGCTTGTGGGCGCGGGAGCCGATTTTAGAAATTTCAGATTAGGCGTCGTTGCCGATCGCCTCAACCGGGCAGCCATCCATCGCCTCTTGGCACAGAGCCTCCTCCTCGGGAGTTTCAGGCTGTTTGAAAACGAAGCTGTGCCCGCCATCGTCGTTGCGCTTGAAGTTGGCGGGGGCGGTTTCACGGCAGAGGTCGCAATCGATGCACTGGTCATCGACATAGAATTTGCCTTGGACATTGTCGCTGTATTTGTTTGCTGCGTCGGCCATGGAAAAAGAATTTGAAGAACGAGAAATTGGCGGACACCCGCGATATTGCAATTCGTTTTTTTTGCGTTTTTTTTCGCGCCCCAAGCTTTGAGCCGCTGAGGAAAACCTTTTATTTTCCGGGGAGTTCGAATCGACCCGCCACGATTCCGGGAACGGTGATATCCTCGTCCAGGCTATCCCAGCGCAAGGCATAGCCGCCGACTTCGAGTTCGACCTCCCGAAGTTGCTCTGTGGCGGCGGATGCCAGCCTGCGAAAACGATCAGCTGGAAAACCAATCGTCCGGCCGTCGTGCAATTCAATGAATATGGTTCGATTTTCAGCCCAGGCACGAACCGCGACGGGCTCGGTCGGAAGTGGGGTCTCAACAACCATGGCGTTCATTGTAGGCCTTTCTTAGTGTCTCCCGATGTTCGTAAACAAGCTTTTCGATCCCTCGAAGATCATGGGGCCGGACACCTTTGTTGCTGGCAAGGATAACAATCGGCTCGAGCCAAAACTTGCACTCGCCATCGGGAGCCCGGACATGGATATGGGGAGGCTCGCCACCTTCATCGGAGTAAAAATGGAAACGAAAAGCGCCGACTCGAAGAACGGTTGGCATGCAGTGAAATCTAGCCGCGATCCCGGAAGGATCGATGTTTTTCGCCTGTTTCGTATAAAATCCACGGGTTCTATTTTTTCGGTTGTGACAAACAAACGCTATCGCGCCTGCCCGATCAACCGGAGAATTTCGGCGGAAACCTCCTGGGCGCTCCACAAGAGGGTTCGTGCAAAGCCGCCCCAATCCAGAACCGGCGACAGGGCGACCAGCATGGCGCAGATGAGAGCCAGATTCAGAAGGTAAATAAGCACCACGGAAAAAAACACGCCGCCGTATTCGAGGTCGGGCTGGCCGCGCACGATCATCGCCACTGTGAAAGCCATGTGAAAGGCCCAGGTGGCTCCGATCATTCCCTGGAACAACGCGGGATTGCCGGGCAGATCGAAAACGACCCGCGCCGTGGCGTAGGATCCGATCCAGAGCACCGTGTAGAAGGGAACAAAATACGGCCCCAGCACAATGAGCGTGTTGGTTTTGTCGGTCACAATGTGGCCACCCGAGCGGGCGACATGGAAATCATGCACGCGCCCGCCGTGAAGCCACACCAGCAGGGCGTGGGTGAGTTCGTGGCCGATCACATAGAGCCACACGAGTGGCTTGACGGTGAAATAGCAAAGCACCCCCAGCGCCGCGCCGGCGGCGAAGCCGAGGAACTCCCCGCTGTTCCAGAAATGGCTGTGCCCGGCGCTGTCGAGAAAAGCCCCGAAGAACGCGAGCGTGAGCACCCAGCATGGAACCAAAAGAAAGGCCCCGGCGACGAATTTCACCCACTTCTTCGGCACATGGCCGGGCGCGACGCCGGTGATCGTGGTGTGGAGCGAGCGGGTTTTTTTCGAGCGCGGACGCTTCGATGCCATGGCTGAATCAATCAAAAGCGCGGGAGCGCATCACGGCAAAAAAAACGGCACCGCCGGAAAGACGGCGCCGTTTTGGAAAAGGAAAACTCCCGGAGCGGGAGGAAAATTACTTGGCGGCTTTCGCCCCGACGAGCGCCTTGGCAAGGCGGCCTTTGCGGCGGTTCGCCACATTGCGGTGGATGATCCCGCGCTTGGCGGCCTTGTCGAGTGCTGAGTTCAAGGCGTCGAGTTGCTCCTTTGCGGCGGCGGCGTCACCACCCGCCAGGGTGGAGCGGAGTTTTTTCTGGCGCGACTTGATCGCGGTGATCACGGAGGCGTTGCGGGCGTGGCGTTTGAGGCTCTGGCGCGCGCTTTTTTCGGAAGATTTGATGTTGGCCATGGAATTGTTGGTGCCAGAGGGGAGAATCGAACTCCCGACCAAGGGCTTATGAGTCCCCTGCTCTACCGCTGAGCTACCCTGGCAAGTGGGTTTTTTGGTTTGTCCGGACGACACAAACCTACGCGGATTACCGCCATCGCCGTCTCGACCGGGCCGCGCACTCTAGCGCACCGACTTTCGCCCGCAATAGAAAAATGGCAAAAATGGGCGACCGCGACGCAGCGGACTCTACTCCGGTGCCTCGGCGGTTCTGGGCGAGTTGATGAAGGTGACCTGACTTTTCTGCCGGGCGAGGAACTCGGCGGCGAGCTTGCGGTAGGAGGCGGCTCCAATGCCGTGCGGGTCGTGCTCGAAAATCGTCCGCCCGTGGCTGGGCGCCTCGGCGAACCGAACCGTCCGGGGAATGAGTGTCTTGTAAACCACCTCCTGAAAATGGTTCCGCACCTCGCGCTCCACGGCGGGATTCAAGTTCGTGCGGGCGTCGAACATCGTCAGCAGCAGTCCCGAGATGGAAAGCGTGGGGTTCGCCCCGGTGGCGCGGATTCGGTCGGTAACCTCCATCAACAGCCCGAGACCCTCAAGCGCGTAGTATTCGCACTGGATCGGAACGAGGATTTCGTCAGCGGCCGTGAGGGCGTTTGACATCAAGATGCCGAGCGAGGGCGGGCAATCGAGCAGGACATAGTCGAAGGCGTTTTTCTCCCGAAGGTCGTCGAACGCCGCGCGGAGCCGCATCATGTGGTCGTCCATGCGCGCCACCTCCACCTCCGCTCCGGCGAGGTCGAGGTCGGAGGGGATGATCGAGAGGTTCTTGATCCGGGTCTGGCTGACGAGTTCGGACGCGGGTTTTTCGCCAATAAGGGCGGCATAGATGCTGGGGCGCTCCACCTCGTCCTCCTTCGGAACCAACACGCTGGAGGCGCTGCCCTGCGGGTCGAGATCCACCAGAAGAACGCGGACTTTTTTTTCCGCGAGCGCCGCGGCGAGGTTCAGGGTGGTGGTGGTTTTCCCGACGCCTCCCTTCTGGTTCGTGATGGCGATGATTTTCATGGATGGGGGAACGCTAGCGGTGCGAGTAGTAGTTGACCAGTCCGGCCACGATGGCGTCGGCGTATTCCCGGTAAATGCTCTTCCTCAGCGCGCCGGCGACCTTTTTCTTGCCCTCGTAGTCGCCCGCCTGGACGCGCCGGAAAACCTCGTGCGAGTTCATCACATAAGGCTCGGCGTAGACGACAGGGCATTCAAAAAGCCGGTTCGCGAGCAGATTCCGAGCCCAGATGTAATCGCTGCCGGGAATCCTCACCACCGCGCCTTGGTAGAGGTAGGGGGGCAGGCCGGTGGCGGCGAGCGTGCTTTTGGCGAGGGCCTTGGACACCGCCACCTCCTCGTGGTGCGAGCCGTTGAGCAACTTCACCAGCATCTCGAAGCGCTGATCCTCGAATTCCAGCTCCTTCCGGCTCCAGCCGCCGGTGACGAGAAAGTGCGCATGGTTTTGATCGACGAGCGAGGGCTTCGCGGGGTTCCCCCAGGGCTCGGCGTTGAAATGCAGGGCGAGGACAAGATCGGGCTGGATCGAATCGTTCACCGAAACGGCGCGGCGGCGGATTTCACTCGTGCGGTAGAAAAGCCTCTCGCTTTCTTTGGTGACGGCAAACTTCGTGGGCTTCTCTCCCTTCTCGCGAAGCGATTCCACGGCCACTTTCCGGAGATCCGCCGGCCGGCGGCTCGTGATCGGCTCGGAACCGGAGCGCGTCAACCAAACCCGCGCCCCAAGGGCCTCCAGGCGGGGTTTGAGAAGTTTGGCGACCCGCAGGGTCATGTCGCCCTCGGTGACGGGTTTGGAATCGCCGATTTGGAACCAGCGCTCTTCCATTTTGGCCCACTTGCCGCCGATGTGGCCGGGGTCGATCGCGATTTTCACACCCGCGAGCGGCTTGTTGGAATCCTTGGGAATCGTCGACCGCGGACGCCAATAGCGCGGTGGCTCCACGGGGGAATCGGCGAAGCGAAGCAAATAGGGCGGCCTGCCCGGCGCGGTCTGGATTTTCGCCATCGTGGGAGTCACAGCGATCAATCCCACGGCGGCGTCGCCGGGGGCGAAAACCCTCCCGAGCCGGTCGATGAATTGCTCGCGGGTGATCGTCTCCTGGAACTGATCCAGCTCCGACCAGTCGGGGCGGCTGCCGAGCGGCGTGGTTTTGGCGAAGGCGGGCTCCAGAGGGCCCGCAAGACAAACAAGGATCAACAGAAGAATGCGCACCCGGTTTTTTTAAATGCGTTCGCACCCGGTTGCTATAAAAAGGATCAATGATCCGTCTTCTTTTTCTGGGTGACATCGTCGGCGAGCCGGGGCGCTCGGCGGCCAAGAAAGTCGTCTCCGCCATGCTGGCCGAAAACGCCGTCGATTTCGTGGTGGTGAACGGCGAAAACGCCGCCCAGGGCCGGGGGATCACGCCGAAAATCGCGATCGACCTTCTCCGCTCGGGCATCGCCGTGATCACCACCGGCGACCATGTTTGGGATCAAAAAGAGCTCGCCGCCTACCTCCCCACCGAGCCGAGGGTCTTGCGTCCCGTGAATTACCCTCCGGGCGCTCCGGGGCAGGGCAGCATCGTCCTGGATACCGCGAAGGGCCCCATCGCCGTCCTGAATGTGCAATGCCGCACTTTCATGAACCAGCAACTCGACAACCCCTTCACCTGCGCCATGGCGGAGGTCGAGCGCCTGCGTGCGGAAACACCCGTGATTTTCGTGGATGTCCATGGCGAGACGACCAGCGAAAAAACCGCCGTCGCCCGCCATCTCGACGGCAAGGTCTCGGCGGTCGTGGGAACCCACACGCATGTGCAAACCGCCGACGAACGCATCCTGCCCGGCGGAACCGCATTTCTTTGCGATGCGGGCATGTGCGGGCCGCTCGACTCGATCCTCGGCCGTCGCGCCGATGCCGTGGTGAAAAAATTTCTCGACGCCCTCCCCTCGCAATTTCCGATCGCGGGCGGGCCCGTGCAGGTTTGTGGAGCGCTCATCGAGATCGATCCCGCCACGGGACTCGCCGCCTCGATCTCGCGGTTCCGAAAAGTTCTCGACGCCGCCTGAGGGCGCTCGGCCCCATGCCAGAATCCGACACTTTTGCGTCTCTCCGCCGCGAGAGTCGTCGCACACTGGGGCTGGCTTTTCCCATTGTCGCCGGGCTGGTCGGGCAAATGCTCATGGGGCTCACCGACACGCTGATGGTGGGCCATGTCGGAACCGTCCCGCTCGCCGCCTGCGGCTTCTCGAACACCCTCCTCTCCATCCCGCTTGTCTTCGGCTTCGGCGTGCTCGCCGGCGTGAGTGTCAACGCCTCCCACGCCTTCGGAGCCGGCAAGCCGCATTTGGCGGGCGAAAGCCTCCGGGGCGGTCTGCTTATCTCACTCGTGATGGGTTTTTTCGTGGCCCTCGCCACCCACGCGATTCTTCCCTTTCTCTCTGTATTCGGCCAACCCGCCGAGGTGAATGCCTCGTGTGTGAACTACCTCCTGCTTTGCGCTTGGTCGTTTCCCGCCATCTTCGCAACCGGATCCACAAAAAATTTCTGTGAAGCCCTCGCGCGGCCCTGGCCGCCTTTTTGGATCATGCTCGGCGGGGTGCTCCTGAATGTGCTTCTGAACTGGATTTTCATCTATGGACATCTGGGCGCTCCCGCGATGGGACTCGATGGCGCGGGGCTGGCCACGCTGCTCAGCCGCATCGCGACGATGGTCGCCATGATTCTCTATCCCGCCATGGCCCCCTCGCTCCAAGCGGCCTGGCCTTCCGACTGGTTCGGCCCGGGTTTGATGCCGGAAGTGAAGCGCCTGCTCGGAATCGGCATCCACTCGGGCGGACTGAATCTTTGCGAAGTGACCGGGTTTTCGTTCGGTTCGATCATGATGGGCTGGATCGGAGTCAATGAACTCGCGGCCCACCAAATCGCGATCACCTGCGCGGGGACGACTTTCATGGTGCCGCTCGGAATCGGCCAGGCCCTGAGCGTGCGCGTGGGGCAGGCCCGGGGAGCGGGGCGATTGGATGAAATCCGCACCATCGTGCACGGCACGCTGGGCATGGCCTTCGGCATTGCCCTGTTTTTTGCCCTCGTTTTTTTGACCTTGGGATCGTGGATAGCAGGTTGCTTCACGGACGATCCATCCGTCCGACTACTCACCTCCCGGTTGTTGATCATCGCCGGCGTGTTTCAGATTTTCGACGGCCTCCAAATTGCCTCCTCCGGCGGCTTGAGGGGGTTTGGAGACACGAAGGTTCCATTTCTGATCGGCATCCTCGCCTACTGGATCATCGCGTTGCCGGTTTCGTATCTCGCCGCCTTCGACATGGGACTCGGCGCCTCCGGCATCTGGGCAGGATTCGTAGTCGGCCTAGCCGTCGCCGCCATCGCTCTCGTCACGCGTTTGCTGGCAAAATGCTCGGCACATCCCGAGCCATCGCGCTAGGGTTCCCAGACTCGATGGAACACGAACAACTCCGCCGCCTTCTTTGCGAACTTGGCATCGCCATCCGCTCGAAGGTCGTCTCCGCCCGCGAGGGCCTTCCGGCGCAAACCCTCGCCGCCGTTTCCGGTGAGGCAGGGGGCGATACGATCTTCGCCATCGATCGCTTCGGCGAGGAGGCCATTCTGGAATGGTTCCGCGCCACCTGGCCTGCCGATCACCCGGTTCAGATCGTCATGGAGGGGCTGGAGGCGGAGTTGTGTTTTCCCGAAGGCAAGTCCGCCGGTGAAACCGACTGGAAATGCCTCATCGACCCCATCGATGGCACGCGGGGCCTGATGTATGACAAGCGCAGCGCCTGGGCGCTCGCCGCGATCGCCCCGCAGCGCGGCGAGGAAACCCTTCTCTCCGGGATCGTCGCCACGGCAATGACCGAACTACCCGTCTCGAAGCAGTGGCGCGCCGACCAGTTCAGCGCCAGCCTCGATGGCCCGCTGATTGCGACCTGGTGCGATTGGCGAACCGGCACCGATCCCCAACCCCTCCACACCGAGCCTTCGACCGCCGCCTCCTTCGACCACGGCTTCGCCTCCCTGGCGAAATTTTTTCCCGAGGGCCGCACCCTCACCGCACAAATCGAGGAACGCCTCTGGGACCAGCTCGTCGGCTCGAACAGTTCGCGCTCGCCGGTGGTTTTCGACGACCAATACCTTTCCACCGGCGGCCAGTTCCACGAACTCCTCACCGGCCGGGACCGCATGGTCGGCGACCTGCGCCCACTCGTTCTTCGCACGCTCGACATGGAATCCTCGCTCGTCTGCCACCCCTACGACGCCTGCGCGTGGCTTCTCTTGAAAAAAGCCGGCGTCGTTTTCGAGCATCCGCTCGGCGGTTTCCCCGACGCGCCGCTGGATACCGAAAGCGGCATCGCTTGGATCGCCTACGCCAACGAAACCCTCGCCGCCAAGGCCCGGCCGGTTCTCCAAAAAATCCTGCGGGAGTTTTTGTCATGATGCGCGAACGCCTCCTCGCCCTGACCGGCGCGGCAATCCTCCGCGGGCTCTTCGCCACACTGCGCCTCCGGGTCGAGGACCGCTCTGGAATCCTCGCCGAGGAGACCCCCAGGCCCTCGCTGCTCTGTTTCTGGCACAACCGCATCCTCGGGATCACCTTCGCCTTCGACCGCCTCTATCCGAAAAACCGCCTCGGCGTGACCGTTCTTACCAGCCCCAGCCGCGACGGGGAAATCCTCGCCCAGCTCGTCGCCGCCTTCGGCATGGGCTCGGTGCGCGGATCCAGTTCCCGACGCGGTTCTCGCGCGCTCCTCGAACTCGTTCGCCTCGTCCGCATGGGCCGCGACATCGCCATCACGCCCGATGGGCCCCGTGGCCCGAAATACTCGCTCGGCCCGGGCGTCATCCTTCTTGCCCAAAACACCGGCGCGAGAATCATCCCCGTCCACGCCCGTTTCCAACGCTGTCTCCGAATGAAAACCTGGGACGGCTTCATCATCCCATTGCCGTTTTCCACCGTGTCGGTCACAATCGCCGAACCGCTGGAAATTCCGGAGAACCTCTCCGGGGAAGAATTTGAAACAGCGCGAAAACAACTGGAGGAACTTTTAAAAAATGGTGCGGATTGATGGAGCGGCCGTGGCCGCCAAAGTGCTTGAGGAAACCAAACAACGCGTGAACGCCCTGCGCCAGCGCGGCATCCAGCCCGGCCTCGCCGTCGTGCTCGTGGGCGACGACCCCGCCTCCCGCGCCTATGTGCGCTCGAAAGACCGCAAGGCCGCCGAACTCGGCCTCCACTCGGTGAAGGAGGAACTCCCCGCCGACACCACCCAGGCCGACCTCCTCGCCCTCGTCGAAAAACTCAACGCCGACCCCGCCATCCACGGAATCCTCGTCCAGTCCCCTCCCCCGCCGCAGATCGACGAGGCGGCCATCGTCCGGGCCATCGATCCCCGCAAGGATGTGGACGGCTTCCATCCTGTGAATGTCGCCAAGCTCGCGCTCGAGGATCCCACCGGCTTTGTTCCCTGCACGCCGCTCGGCTGCATCCGCCTCCTCCAGGAATCCGGCATCGAAACCGCCGGAAAAAATGCCGTCGTCGTCGGCCGCAGTATGATTGTTGGAAAACCCATGGCCCTTCTGCTCATGAAGCGCGGCCCGGGCGGGGACGCCACCGTGACCGTTGCGCACTCGCGCACAAAAAACCTCGCCGCCATCACCCGCGCGGCGGACATCGTGGTCGCTGCGATCGGGCGTCCCCATTTTCTCGGATCCGACCACATCCGCGAAGGCGCGGTGGTGATCGATGTCGGCATCAACCGCATCGACGACCCCTCCAATCCAAAAGGCTACCGCCTCGTCGGCGATGTGGACTACGACGCCGTCGCCGAGCGTTGCGCCGCCATCACCCCCGTCCCCGGCGGGGTCGGCCCGATGACCATCGCCATGCTGATGTCGAACTGCGTCACCGCCGCCGAACGGCTCACCGCCTGATTTTTTACGACCCAGCAAAAGCCAACCGCGAATCCCGGGAGGCGGTCATCCTCCAAATAATGTCCCGGGTTTTATGCACAGGTCATGAGACAAATTCTTTGGTCTGCATGAATACCCTCAAAAAACCTCGTGTCGTCGGATCGCAACAAAGCAGCGGAGCGATCTGACAAGACTCTGCAAGATGCCAACCACGCCCTGTTCGACCCTGCAAGTCGCTTGTCGGTTCGTGACTGAATCGTGTCAGAAGAAAACATGCCGCAGTCACGCCGGAGCAATCGTCCGTCACACCGTGACAAAGCGCTGTCACAGCCAAACGAAGGCTTGTCACGCCGTTACAAAAAGCCGTCAAAAGCTGACTGCTTACCGAAAAAAGCGGCAGGATTTCACGCATCGAAATCCATAAGCGGGGGGCCCTTGAGCCGCCGCTCGAGCAAACGCCGGTGCTTGGTGATGCGGCCATGAACCCGTTTACGCCAAAGGCGAAAGCTGGAGGGCTTCAACTCACGGCGCATGATTGCTATAACATCCCGCTCCACGAAGCCGGTGCGCTTTTTGATTTCCTCAAAGCTCGTTCTGTCCTCCCAAGCCAACCGCACGATCCGGGAAATCTGCTCGGGCAAGAGTGTAGGTTTCATGGATGAAGCGGGAAAACCATACTACGACGATCCGCCCCGGTCAGATGCTGAGGGGTTTTGGGGAGAGGGGGTCAGTCCCACATATTGTCATATTTCGCTACATTCCCGGTTCGTTTCCCCGTTTCCTACCGCGTGAAACGGCGCGGTGTCCCCGAGGCTTGGGGTTGCTCGGCGAGCCACCCCTGCCTTGGATTCGCGGGGGTTGGAACCCGGCTTACCTCAGGAACGCCTCGTGAAGGCCGCCGTCGACGGTCACGATTTGGCCG
>CAYOGR010000075.1:0-10916 GCA_964403605.1 uncultured Chthoniobacter sp. | reverse complement strand
CTGAAAAACTTGCGCCGACTGACTCTTTCTCCCGAATCACTTTCCGATCCCGGGGAATTGGAATCGCTCAAAAAAACATCGCTGGCCGTGATCCGCTCCCCGCGTGACCCCGACGATCAAACTGCGGAAGAGTTTTTTCGCAAGCATCTGAAAAACAAAACCCAATGATCCGCCCGCGTTTTTTTCGAAAAAAATTTCTCAAGTCCCCCGTAAAACCGCCGACTCTCTCCTTATGGGACTAGCACTGTCAGGATTGGCCTCGGGCTTCGATTGGAAATCCATCGTGGATCAACTCATCGAGGTGAGCCGCGCTCCGCAAAACCGGATGCGCTCGGAGAAAGCCGCCTTGTCCACCCGGAACTCGGCCTTGAATGATGTCCGGGGATTGGTTTCCTCGCTCAAATCCAGCCTGACCTCGCTTTCGTCCACCGAGGCATTGCAGAAAAAATCCGCCACCTTCCGCGATACCACAACCAACTGGACCGCGAGTGCCGATTCCAAGGCCCCCTCGGGAACCTACGAGTTCACTTTCGTCTCCGCAGCCACCGCCTCAAAGCTAACCGGATCTGGTGGAATCGCGACACAGCTCAACCCCGCCGACCCGCTTTCCACGCTTCCCGTGGGACGCTCGATCACTGCGGGAACTTTCACCGTCGAGGGTGCTCAGATCACGATCACATCGGCTGACTCATTGAACGATGTTCTGCAAGACATCACTGCCGCCACCGGTATCACCGCCACCTACAATGCAGTAACCGACCGGATCGATCTCGTTAAGGGCGGAGGAGGCTCGATCTCGCTCGGAGCCTCGAACGACACGAGCAATTTTCTCCAAGCTTTGCGGCTTTCGAGCGGCGCAACCCCTGTCGCCAGCTCCACCACCCTCTCCTCTCCCCGTCTCTCCGGGCCGATCGACTCAGCCAACCTCACGGGATGGGCCGGACCCGCAGTCGATGATTCGATCCTCATCAACGGAGTGGAAATCGAATACAACTCCGCCACGGACAGCATCCAAACCGTTCTGAACCGCATTAACTCTTCCTCAGCCGGAGTCACAGCCACTTTCGATCTGGCGTCTGGTAGATTCCTGCTTACCAACAAACAAACCGGAAATGTCGGAATCTCCGTCCAAGATGGCATGGGAGGCGGGGGACTCGCCGCTGCCATGGGCCTCACCACAGGCACCACCTTGACCTCCGGCGCGGATGCCGTCTTCTCGATGAATGGCGGTGGTAGCCTCACCAGCCGCAGCAACACTCTCGATGAATCCGTGCATGGCATCACCGGGTTGAGCGTCACCGCCAACAGCGCTGGCACCCAAACCGTCACCGTGGGCAGCGACACCGCCGCCGCCAAGGGCGCGATCAATTCTTTCATCGAACGATACAATGCGGTTCAAAACGCCATCGAAAGATACACCAAGGTCACGGTGGATGGCGATAAAGTGACCTCGGCCGTTTTGGCCGGCAGCCGCGAACTGGCCTCGATTTCCCGGGATCTCCGCCGAATTCTCATCACCAACGGAACGGATGAAAATGGCGCTCCCTTGGAGGGAACCGTCAAGCGCCTCTCCGACATGGGAGTGGGTTTTTCAGGTATCGAAAACACGATTTCCATCACGAATGCCACCGCTCTCGATACCCGACTGGCTACGAATGCGGAGGATGTGATCAGCTATTTTGCCACCGCTGACAACGGTTTGGTGGCACGGATGGATGCCATGCTCGAACGATTGGTGAGCAGTTCCAGCACAACACCAGGAACCTTCAAGGTTCAAACCGATAGCATCAGCAAGCAAAACAAGAGCTTGGACAAGCAAATCGAGGAGTTTGAACGCCGTCTGGAATCCCAGCGCGCCCTGCTCGAATCCTCCTTCATCGCCATGGAAAGAGCCCAGTCGGGTTTCCAACAGCAGTCCGCCTATCTGGCCAGAACCTTCAGCGGAAATTCAAAATAAACGCTAAACTCCTTCAAAAAAAATCCGATTAAAGAAGCTAATCACCCAAACACTTTGGATATCGAAATAAAGAAAACCAACATCAACCCAAAATAAGACAATGAACAACATACAACCTATCGCGCCGCTTACCTCACCGGTCTGGCCGGAGGTTAATGCGGCCACTGCCAAAAGCAACATGTCCGCGCCTCAGGTCGGAGCCAGTGAAGTGCCCATTCGGGATTCGGTGATTGCCACCGGAAAAACCGATTTGCCACCTCAGAAAACGCTTTCCGACACCTTGGAGGCTCCTCACCGCGAAATGATCCGCGAGTGGGCCAGCGCCCAGCCTGAAGTGCGCCCCGGAGAAGTGAAAAAGGGTATTGATTGGAATGTGGATCCGGATTACCCTCCGCTCAATGTTCTTAATGGAATTGCAACCCTGTTTGTGAATTCCTCGTTGAACGACGGCACCATCTCTTGATCCGATTTTGAAACCGAGCAACAAACTCAACATCTATCGCAAGACCGCCACCACGACTGCGTCGCCAGGCGAGTTGGTCTTGATGCTCTATGATGGAGCGCTCCGGTTTATGGCGGCAGCGGAGCTCGGTTTCCAAGAGGAACATTTTGCCCGGAGGAATGAGCAAATCCACAACAACATCCTCCGGGCGCAAGCCATCATCACGGAATTGCAGGCGACCTTGAACATGGAAAAAGGAGGGGCTTTTTCCGAAAACCTCTACCGCCTGTATGATTTCATGCAGAGCCATCTCTCCCAAGCCAACCGGGAGAAAAACAGTGAGAAAATCAAGGTCGTCGCCGGCTTCATGCAAGATATCCGCGACGCCTGGGCTCAGATGCTCCACGAGCAGGCTGTGGCCCAAGCACCCGAAGGCGGGATTTCCCAAGCCCTCGGGGCGAAATGCTGATTCGCAAGCCCGAACCGCCCGCTCCTCCCGCCGAGGAGAAGCGATTGGACATCCTCCTTTCGGCTTTCGAGGAAAACCTTCGGAGGGAAATTTTTTTCATCAGGAACAAGGAGGTGGAAAACCTCTTGGAACTCCTACCCCAGCAGGGGGATTTGATTGTCGCAATTTCGGAGATCGTGGAGCGAATCAAACCTCCCGAACCCCGGGCCTCCGCGCTTCGTCGCCGTTTGGCCGCAGCCGATGCCATGCGGGAAGCCAACCGGACTGAAGCCGACCGGGTGACTGCGGAAATGCGGCGAGAACTTGAGGAGATGAATCTCGCACGCCAGAGAATCCGCCAAGCCCGCCATCTTTCGAAAACGATCTACAAGGAAGAAAGCGGTTCGCGCTTGAGCGGTTTCGCTTGAGAGATTGCCTCAAGCGAATTGCCGCCAGAAAAACACTGCCGAGAGCGATAATCCCGTGGCGGCGATCAGCAGGCGAACATGGCGTTGGGGGATTTTTTGAGAGATGGCCGCACCCCCGTAGTATCCAACGGCGGATCCGAGCATCATAACAACCGCCTGAGGCCAGATCACCAGGCCAGCCCAGATGAAATAACCCGCCGCAACCAAGTTGATGAGCCCTCCAAGCACGGTCTTGATAGCATTCATTTCGTGAATGTTTTTCAGCCCGATTAGTGCAAAGGAAGCCAGCATGAGGATGCCGATTCCAGCTCCAAAATAACCGCCATAAACAGCGACACCAAATTGGGCAACAGCAGCGCCAAAAAGGTGAACGGGATGGGTTGCAACCGCCAAGCCATCAAATCCCGCAACTCGACTGATCACATTTCCGAGCAGAAACAGAACCGTCGCGAACAGGATGAGAAACGGAACGAGGTCATTGAAAAACCTCTCGCTCGTGACAGTCAAAAGCCAGGCCCCCAGAACACCTCCAATCAAGCTCACTGGAGCGAAGAGTTTCATCCATTGTTTGGCGGCGGGGAGATTTTGGCGAAAGCCGTAAACCGACCCAAAAATACCAACCATCAGCGCCACGGTGCTGGTGGCGTTCGCTTGGATCGCCGGCATTCCAAAAGCGATCAATAGCGGGAAGGTGATGATCGTGCCTCCCCCGGCGATGGCGTTCATCCCTCCGGCAAGGCAAGCCCCGGCAGCCAGGACGGCGATCTCCAGCAGCGGGAGGGACTCCCCCACTCAGGAACCGTAGCTTTTGGTGAAACGCTTGCGGGACTCGGGCTCCGGCGCGGGCGGGGCAGCTTCGATCTTGGGGGCGGACTCGGACACGGACGGCGTCTCGCGGGCTGGTTCGGAAGCGGCGGGAGTGCCCTTGGAGGCTTGGACGAAGGCCAGTCGGAGATCGGAGAGAACGCCAGTGAGCACCTGAGTCTCCTCGTTGCTCAGATTGCCCCGTGTTTTTTCCTGAAGCATTTCGATTTGATCGATGAACATCCGGGCGTAGCCAAGGTTCGGCTCAAGCCGCTGGCCGTCGGGGCCGGGCAGTTGCCCCAGGAACATCGCCGCCTGCTGGGCTTGCATCATGACAAGCTCGATGAACCGCTGGGCCATCTCGCCGGAATGGGTGGATTGTTGGACTTCGGGCATGGTGTTGTCAGTTGGATTCGGGTTTGGACTCCGCAGCGGGAGGCGGCAGGACAGCGGCCTCGACACTGGAATCAGCGTGAAAATACTTTGCAGCCACGCGCCGGATGTCGTCGAGGGAGATTTTTTCGATCTGCTCCTTGCGATGTTTGTGGGCCTCGTAGCCGAGTCCCATCAACTCGTCGGTCGCCACGACAGCGGCGAGGGCGCTGTTGCTCTGGTTGCGGATCACCTCGGCGCCGATCATCTTCGCGCGCGCGCGCTCCAATTCCTCAGGAGTCAATCCGGACTTGGCGAGATCGGCGATTTCGGAGCGCATTTCCTGGGTCACGGGTTCGAGCTTCTTGGGATCCGTCCCGAGGTAGAAAAGAAATGCTCCTGGGGCGAGGCCGTTGAACTGGGCGGCCCCGACAAAGTAGGCGAGGCCCATTTGCTCGCGGATGCGGTTGAAAAACCGGGACCCGAGATCGCTGGAAGCCTCGCTGATCAGCTCCAGCGCGATACGGTTCGGATCGTCCACCGAGGCGCCTTGGTAACCGATCATCAGGACCGCTTGTTTCTTGTCGAGGTGGGCGGACACGGGCGCGAGGCCGTTCGGAACCGCCGGGCGCTCCACATTCTCGAAGGCGAGTCGGCCCTCGGGCATGGCGGCAAAATATTTTTCGAAAAGCGCCTTCACCCTCTCCGCCTTCACATCGCCGAAGACGGAAATGACTCCGTTGCGGGCGCTGGCGTAGGTCTTGTGGAATTCACGCAACTGCTCTGGCGTGATGCCAGCCACCGAATCGGCGGAACCGAGATTGCGGAGCCCGTAGGGATGCCCGCCGAAGAGATTTTCACGGACGAGATTCCGGGCGACGGAGGTGACCTGTTCCTCGTCCGCCTTGATGCCCGCGATCTGGGAGCGTCTTTCCAGCTCCACCTCCCGCTCGGGGAAGGTGGGGTTGAGCAGGATGTCGGCGAGGATTTCGACGCCAAGGGCGAGGTCGGGAGACATCACATCGAGCCCGATGCTGAAGGAATTATTCGCGCTGTCGGAGCCGATGCTTCCGCCCACGCCCTCGATCTCATCGGCGATTTGTTCGGCGGTGCGGGTTTTCGTTCCCTTCAACAAAGCCCGCGAATAGAGGCGCGTGATTCCATTGGTCGCCCGGCTCTCGGCGAGCAATCCGCCGCGGAAGACGGCGTTGATCGACACAAGCGGCAGCCTCGGATCCTCACGGACGAGGAGGCGAAGGCCGTTTTTCAAAGTGAATTTCTGGATCTCGCCGGATTGTGATTCGGTCGCGGTCGCCACCTGGGGTTGAACGGAGCCGACCGGGTTCAGCGAGGAGACATTGATCGACTCCGCTCCGAGATATTTGTTGGCGACGCGCTGCACATCCTCCTTGGTGACCTTGGCGATTTCGTCGAGGTAGTATTTGGTAAAATTCAAATTGCGCGCGAGCATCCAGTTCGAGCCCAGATCCGAGGCCTTGCCGCGCATCGTGGTGAGGCCCTGAAGTTGCCCCGCGAGAAGCGACCGGCGGGCGCGCTCCAACTCGGCCTCGGTGACCCCGTTTTTCTTCAAGTCTTCCAGCACGGCGAGGGATTCCTTCTCAGCCTCCTGCCGCTTGTCGGGATCGGCCACGGCCTGCATCACGAAAATCCCCTCGGTTTGAAGGGAAAACATCCCGCCGCCCGCGTGGTGGACGATTTCCTTGCGCTCGCGGAGTTCGCGGTTCAACCGGGAACTCGCCCCCGAGCCGAGGATTTCGCCAAGGATCTCAAGCGCCGGGGTGTCGGGGTGCGTCACCCCGGGAATCCGCCAAGACAGGGAGAGGCGGGACAGCTCGGTCGGGAATTCCTCGTGGATTTCGCGGCGGCCGAGTTGCGGTGGTTCGGAGGCCACAAACACCGGGGCGAGCGCCTGGCGCGGGGAGGTTTTGAACAACTCGCCCAGCTCGTCTCGGATTTTGCCCGCATCGACATCCCCCACGACGACGAAGGTCAGATTGTTCGGAACATAGCGGGACTTGTAGTAGCGCAGCACATCCTCGCGCGTGAGTTTGTTATAAACATCCAGATAGCCGATCACCGGATGCCGGAACGGGCTTTCGCTGAAAACCGTCCGCAGCAGGAGTTCGGTGGACTGGCGGCCGGGATCATCGAACCCCATGGCGAATTCGCGGCGGATGACCTCCTGCTCCTTGGCATACTCCTCCTCGGGCAGGGTGGCATTTTGCATCACATCGGCGAGGATTTCCACCGCCTCCGAGGCCCCTTGGGAGGGAATATCGATCCAATACACGGTGCGGTCGAACGAGGTGTAGGCGTTGATGTAGCCGCCGAGGCTCTGGACCTCGGTGGCGATCGCGCCGGGCGGGCGTTTTTCCGTTCCCTTGAAAAGCATGTGCTCGAGAATGTGGGACAGGCCCGCGCCCATCCAATCGCCCTCGTGAATGCTTCCGGTGGCGCACCAGGCCTGAACGCTGGCCACCGGCGCGCTGCGGTCCTCCTCGACGATGAGGGTCAGGCCGTTGTCGTAGGTGAAAACCTCGGCGCGGGATTCGGGAAGGGCGGGAACTTTGGTGGATTCGGCGATGGATCGGGATGTCATGAGGCTGGTCAGGGCGGCGGCAATCAGAGCGGTTCGAAAAATCATAGTCCGGTAAAGACCGCGGACGCGCGGTCGGCGTTCAATGATTCCCCTTCGGGCTGGAACGGCGACACGAAAACCTCCGCGAAATCAAAGACATCCCGAAAGCTCTCGATCGTATCCTCGTCAGTCTTCCCAAAGACCTGCGCATTCACGAGGTTGAAGACCATGTTCCCCACATCCTCGGTGGCGCGGACTCCCCAGTAGTCGAGAACCATCAGCGACATGGGGCCGAATTCATCAAGGGCGTGGAGTCGGAATCCATCGAGCAACTCCTCCGCTCCGACATGCGATCCCGACTCTTTGCGGGTTTTCTTGCGGCGCTTCATCGTGACCTCGAGCGAGTCGCGGAGGAACGCGTAGGCCTCGGCTTGGTAGCGATTGTCCTCGCGGCAGATTTTTTCGACGGCTTCCTGGAATCCTGGTTGTTGCATCACTGGTTTTGACCGATGGACGGCGGAACGGGCTGAAAGCCGCGGGTCTCCCTCCAATGTTTCACTCCCAGTCCAAGAACCAGAAGAATGAGAAACCCCGCCACTACTGCCTGTTCGCGACGCGTCAGGTCGAACATGCGGGCCAAGATAAATCGAAACGCGGAGGGCGCAAGGCGCGTTGCAGGGAAAAAATTATTTGTCGCCGCGGTCTTTGTTCGCAGCTCTCAAATACGCCGCCAAGCGCGCGGGATCGCCTCCGGTGTCGCGCACCTGGACTAGAAAATCGGCCAGCGAGACGCCATGTCCGGCCAAAAACCCCCGGTCGCCGGCGCAGCCATACATGATGTCCGGGCACAAACAGCCCGTGAGAAAACACTGCGCTTTGCGGATGATCCGGGGCAGCCAGGCAATGCCGTCGAATTCCTCTTTTTTGGGGGGCAACTCGCACTCCTCGACCATTCGGGGAGCAGGCGAGCCTTTCATCACCTCGTGGAAATACCCGCAGCGGATTTCACAAAGATCGAGAAATGCCTGCAAATCCGGCGCGCCGTAGCGCGAGAGGTCGTCCACGCAATCGTAGAGAAATTGCGCGCTTGCCCCGATCGTTTTCAAAAAATCGAGGGCGGACGGATTGGCGATGGCTTCCGGCGAGCGGCAACCGGCTTCGTAGGCGGCGCGGGCGTCGGCATGGATTCGAGTGAGCGTTTGGATTTCTTCGTTGGTCATGGTTCGCGGTCTGCGGAATCTCCCTGTTCCAGAAACCGCACACGGCGGTCGGCGCAGGGCAGGAGAATAGTTACAGTCAAGCCACGGCCGGGTGCGCTCTCAAGGATCACCTCGCCCCCGTGCGCGCGCACGATCCGGCGGACAATCAGCAGGCCCAGGCCATTGCCATCGGACTTCGTGGTGAAGTAAGGCTCGAAAATGCGTGTGATGTTTTCCGGGGCGATGCCGCCGCCGGTGTCGGCGAAAACGATCTTCACATTTCCGGCATCGAGCGAGGTTTCGACATGCAGGATGCCGCCGGTCTGCATCGCCTGAAACGCATTGCGGCAGATGTTATAAAAAGCCTGCTTGAACTGGTCGCGGTCCAGTTGGAGCAGGGGCAGACTATGGCCCAGGCGCTTTTCAAGGAGGATGTCGCGCTCTTGGATTTCGGCGCCGAGGAATTGCAGCGCCTCGCCCACCACTTCGTTGATATCGGCCGGTTGAAGCTGGAGGGCTTGCGGACGGATCGCCCGGAGGAATTGCGTGATGATGTTATCCAAGCGGGCGACCTCGCTGCGGGCGACATTCACGGATTCCTCAAGCGCCGCCCGAGCCTTCGGCGGAACCTTGCGCAAATTCCGCTGCATGAGTTGCAGGTGGATATTGAGCGAATTGAGGGGGTTTCCAATCTCGTGTGCGACGCCGGCGGCGAGCATGTTGAGGGCGGAAAACCGCTCGACCTCGATCGTCTCCTCGGTTTGACGCCGCGACTCGGTGATGTCCCTTAGGATGATCGCCAGGCCGACCGCCTCGCGGCTCCGCGCGTTTTTTTCATCGGACATCAACGGAACAACATAGAAATTCAAGATCCGGTTTTCGGGATAGAACACTTCGAGATCGCGGCTCACCGTGCCACTGCCCGGCCCGCCGAGAGCGCTCCAGTCGATCCCGCGAACGACCTCCGCGAGCGGCTTGCCGACACTGGCGTCGGACTCGATCCCGAAAAATCCGCACGCGGCGCGGTTCAAGTAGAGGATGCGACCCTCGGGATTTGTCACGATCACACCTTCAAGAATGGCGTTGAAAATCGTTTCGAGGAATCCCTTCTCCCGGGCAATTTCGACGAGGTAATTCTGAACCTCACCGGGTTGAACCAGCGGAAGGCGCTCAATGAGCTTGTCCAGAAACCCCCGCTTCATGGCGCGATATTCCTCCACTGAACTGCCTGCTCGCGGACGCCGAACCTGACAAATCCCCGTGCGCCCGGGCGGCCATTGCCGGAACTTCCCCACCCTCCAAAAGGAAGCGTGGAGGGCGAGAAGGTCGTGGGGAGGTTTTGGTAGAGATTGCCAACCGATAGCCGCGAGCCGAGTCGTTGGAACCGGGCGGAGTCGGCGGTAAACACGCTCGCCGTGAGGCCAAACCTCCACGCTTCATGGCGCGCCACAGCCTCGTCCTCGCCGGAAAACATCTCGACCACCAGGATCGGAGCGAATGTTTCCTCGATGGCCAGCGGAGACCGGTCGAGTGTGCCAGGGCCGGACGCGACAGCGATGGCGGGAAGAACCCAGTAACCATGCTGCTCGCAGGCGTTTTTTTCGAGAATGCCACCAGGCAGGATCCATTCGCCGATGTCCTGCGACACCAGTTTTTCGTAGCGTTCATGCGCCGCGTAGCCGATCAGCGGCCCCAGCATCGTCGTCTCCTCCAAAACATCGCCCGGGTTATAGCGGGCGACCGAGGCCAGCAAACGCTCGAGGAAAACCTCGGAGATTTTTTTATCCACCAGCACGCGGGAAGTCGCATTGCATCGCTGCCCGGCCGTGAGGCACATCCCGTCAGCCACAGCCTCTGCGGCGAGCGCGGGGTCGGCATCGGCGCACACGATCGCGGAATTTTTTCCGCCCAGTTCAAGCGCGAGGCACTTCGAGTAATCGGGGGCGAGCATTTCCGACAAGGCGCGGCCGACCGGCACCGAACCGGTGAAGCACACCGCGCGCACCGAAGGATGGGCGCAAAGCGATTTGCCAGTCTCCCCCCAGCCCGGCACGACCTGGAAAACCCCGGCGGGCAGACCGGTCTGCATGGCCTGCGCATAGGCCAGGCCGGTGTTCACTGCCAGAGGCGAGGGCTTGAAAAGCACCGTGTTCCCGGCGAGCAAATAGGCGACTGCGGCTCCGTGGCCGAGGTGGATGGGAAAATTGTAGGGCGCGATCACCGCGGCCGGCCCGAGCGGATGGCGGCGCACCAAGGCGGGATGCGGCCCGTCCTCCACCACGGTCTCGCGCAAGAACCGCTCCCCGTCGGAAAAAGTGAGAGCGAACTTCGCGATCACCGCCCCCATTTCGAGCCGGGCCTCGCGCAACGGCTTTCCCGTTTCGCGTGAAATCAAGACCGCGAGCTGTTCGGAGCGATCTTGCAGAGCCTCCCGGCATTTTTCCAAGGCCTCGCGCCGCTCCTCCAGCGAAAGCCCCGCCCAATCCCGAAACGCGGCCACGGATTTGTGAACAGCGCCGTCGACTTCCGCCGAACGGGTCTCTGGAAAAACAAATGAAAGATCCCCCGGGGAGGAATTTTGCCACGATGAAGGCTCCGAGATCATGGAAGAACTCTCACGCGATCGGGGGCAAACCTCAATCCGATTCCCAACCAGTGGATTCCTGC
>CAYOGR010000074.1:0-10922 GCA_964403605.1 uncultured Chthoniobacter sp. | reverse complement strand
TAAAACCGGGCACAAGCCGACCAGAGCGGATTTGCCAAGCCGGGAGGGAGGTTTTCGGAAACTGAAAAACTGGACTCGAGTGCGGGAAGCAATGTCGAGGCGACCTCCAGACTGTAGGGGTTTGTAACAGGAAGAGCGGAAACCCGCGCGGCGTGCGCCGCAAATCGCGGTTCGGCCACAAGCGCGAGGAAGCGCGCGAATACCGGAGCCTCGATCCGCTTGGCTTCGACTTTGGCCGCGCTTGCGGGGGACGGCACGGAGTGCGCGCCCTGTTTTTCAAGGACCGCGAGCAGGATTTCCAGCAACGAGGGAATGATCGGTTCGAACCGATCCACCGCCGCGAGTCGATTCCAGAGATTCAAAACCGCACCAGATAAAAACGGGCCGAACCTTTCGATGTGCGCCGCCAAAATCCTTTGCGCGGCGTCCGGCGGGAGCAGTTGCGCGGCCCCGATCAGCGCGTCGTTCTGGAGGCCGTTGTAGGATTTTTGCAGAAGCCCCGGCAGGAGGCGCTCGATCAACTCCGGGTCGCCGTTGGTTGTCAGCGCTTGAAGGAAACGGCTCAAGAATTTCGAGTCGTCCGATCTCCACTTTTCAAAAATCAAGGCCGCCAGCCGCGCCGTGGCAGGCTTGGCTCCGGACTGCACGAGCACCTCCAGTCGCGCCACTCCGGCCTCGACGCCAACCGAGAGGCAGATTTCGTCAAACGAAGCCTCCGGCCAAATCACGACCGCGGCACGAAGATAGGCCCTCTCGAAACCCGCACCGGCATTGCCGGTGGCTTCCGAAAATTGAATTTCATCGGGCTCTTCGCCATCCAAGGCGTCCGGCGGCAGAATCTCATTCTGGCCCAGCGGAATTCTTCCAAAATCCATCGGCCGGTCGCCCGAATCCCGCCATTCGTCGATGAAAGCATAGGAGTCACAAACTTCCCCGACCCCGTATTCCTCGCCGTCCTCCTCATCGTCCCACCGGCTGCCGCCCCAGCCCGTGTATTCCGCCCAGCCGTTTTCCTCGATATGAACGATTCCGATGTGGAATGCGCAAGCAGAGGATTTCGCTGCCTCGAGCAGAACTTTCGCGATGGCGGCATCGCGGCCCTTCAAGCCTGAAAACGAAAGACCCGAAGGCGTGTATTTGTGCTCCAGCAGGTAGGCGATTTTCCTCGGATTGACGACCTCCCGGGAGGCCCAATTCCGCAAAGCCGCTGCCGCTTTTTCAATAAACGGCCTCTCGTCGGGCGGCTGCGGATCGCCCGCTCCCCGCCGTGTCGCGAGAATCAAATTGTAGACCAGGCAGACGCGATGGCCTGCGGTGACAGGCCGAACCTCATGTTCGCAATCCGCGTAAAACGCCGCGAAGCCCACCTCGCCGGGATCGGTGCCGCGCAGATCCACAGTGGACTCCCGGCCCGCGTGACGAACGATCAACTCCCCGCCCTCATGGGCCGATGGCAATGCGACGACCAGCGTGCCAAACATCCCTCCCGCCTTCTCCGTATCGCGGTGGGCCAGAAAAAAACCGCCTTCGTCATAGACCAGTAGTTTGTAAAATTCCGCCCGCACCTCCTTCGGCAGCAGCCCCAAACCCTCCGCCACGCGGGCTTCCAAATCCTCGAACCTTCCCGCCCAGCCCTTGCCCTCGATGGAAATTTTCTCCGGTGCGATTTGCCAAACTTTGCGCACACCCTCGTCCACAATCGTCTGCTCCCCGCGTCCATACGGCGCGCGCTCGGCGGCCGCGGCAATCAGCTCGCGCGCCTGCGCGGGAGGCACGGGAAAAGACAACTGCCCGATCCCCTCCACCGACAAAAGCGGCATCGGCGTTTCGTGTTTCCCCGAAACCTGGAAATCCCCCGGACGCTCGAGCGTTTCAAGCGCATCAACCAATTCGCCGAACCCCTCGGCGTAGGAGACATGAATGGGTTGGCCGGACATGCCGTTTTTCTAAGAGAGAGTGGACCGAAAGGGGTTCACAACGCGCACGCCGCCGTAATCCTGACCATGGTTCAAATCCTCGGAGAGGAGTTCGCGCGCGCCGCTGTTTTCAGCGGCGGCTAAAATCAAGGCATCCCAAAGCGAGAGTTGCCAGCGTGATTGAAGCGATAGCCCTCGTTCGAAGAGGGCGAGCGAATTGTCGATGATTACCAAGCTCGTGAAATCACCAACCAGCAAGGAGGCTTGTGCAATGGAGTGCCCGCGCCGGACAAAGTTGACATGAAACTCTTGAAGCACCTGCACGCTCAATGCCGTGCCGCCGGGCTGCAGCCATGCCTCCTCAAGGATGGCACGCGCTACGCCCCGCTTCTCGGGAGCGTCGAGATCGTAAGCGTAAAGAAGGATGTTGGTGTCCAGGAACCGTTCAGCGGGCATGAATTTTCTCGCGCGTTAATGGTCTGCCACCCAAGTGATAACCTTCCCGCAGGCGGGCCAGCGCCTCCACATTCTGGGCAGGGGCCGCTTCCTCGCGAAGGATGGCCTCCAAGCCTTGGATGACCAGGTTTTTCATGGTGGTGCGGCGGCGCGCAGCGGCAATCTTTGTGCGCTCCAAAATCGCATCGGGAAGCTCAATCGTTGTCTTCATATGGCCATAAATACAGCAATATTTCCACTGCCGCAAGTGGGAGCTTTCGGACTTCGATGTTCTTGATGAGGTATATCCTTTTGAGGGATATGCGCTTTTATCGCCCCGTGCTTTTATCCAGGGCGCTGTAGGCGGCGCCGAGGAGGGCGGCTTGGTCGTTGAGGATCACGAGAACCGGGGTGTTTTCCATCAAACTGCTCAGGCGGCCCTTGTCGTTGAAGGCGTGGAGGAAGGCGACGCTTTGGATATGGGGGAGCAATTTCACAGGGATGCCGCCGCCGAGGAAGACGCCGCCGGTGGCCATGGTTTTGAGGGCCATGTTCGAGGCTTCGGCACCGAGGCAATTCACGAAAATATCGAGCGTTTTGGCACACATGGGGCACTGGCCGGAATCCGCGAAACGCGAGATCACGACACCGGCGTTCTCGGTTTTCATCGCTTCGGCGACGGCGGGGAGTTCGGTGCCGCGGCCGGTTTCGCGGAGGAATTTGTAGATGTTTTCGATCCCCATGCCGGAGGCGACGCGCTCGGCGCTGACATGGCCAAATTGTTTGATGAGGTATTCGAGCAGCGCGATCTCGAGTTCGTTGCGCGGGGCGAAGTCGGTGTGGCCGCCCTCGCAGGCCCAGACATGGTGCCGCTGTCCATCCCAGAAAAGCCCGGCTTCCCCGAGACCGGTGCCGGGGGAGACGACGCAACGGTTGCCGGTGGCGTTCGGGGAGCCGCGTTGAACGACGGCGAAATCGCTCGCGGGCAGGTGCGCAATGCCGCAGGCGTTCGCCGCGAGGTCGTTCAGGACGCTCACATGGGGGATCCCGAACTCGGCGGAGATTTCCGCCGCATCGACACCCCATGTGAGGTTGGTGGGTTTCGCACGGCCGTTTGAAACGACGCCGGGGATGCCGAAACCGGCGGCGAGGATGGGCTGGGTTTCTCCGGCGAGGAATTCGCGGAGGATGGCGTTCAGGCCGGGGTAGCCCGCGCTGGGATAGCGTTGCTCGCGGACGAGGGAGAGCTTGCCCCCGACAACATGGAAGAGGGCGATGTTCGCCTTCGTGCCGCCGATGTCGCCGGCGAGAAGAAGGTGGGGACGCGAGGACATGTCAGCGTTCCAGCTTGTAGTAGTGCCACCGGTGGCCGTCCTTCTCGATGAGTTTGTCGGCGGCTTCCGGGCCCCACGAGCCGGAGGCGTAGTTCGGGAAGTCGCGCGGGTGGAGGGCCTGCCAGACATCGAGGATGGGATTCACGATGCGCCAGGAGGCATCGACGCTGTCGTAGCGGTGGAAGAGCGTCATGTCCCCGATCATGCAATCGTAGAGAAGCGTCTCGTAGCCGGTGGCGGCGGTGGTTTCGCCGAATTCCGCGTAGCTGAAATCGAGCGGGACATTGGCGATGGGAAGGCCCGGGCCGGGTTTTTTGGCGTGAATGTCCATCGTGATGCCCTCGTCGGGCTGCACATGAATGACAAGGCGGTTCGGAGTGATGTCGGCGTCGGCGTTTTTACCGAAAAGGAGGAGCGGGCTGCGCTTGAACCCGATGACGATTTGCGTGGTGTGCTCGGCAAGGCGTTTGCCGCTGCGGATGTAGAACGGCACATCGGCCCAGCGCCAGTTTTCGACCATGAGCTTCATGGCGACGAAAGTCTCGGTGTTCGACTTGGGATCGACATCTTTCTCGGTGCGGTAGGCGGGGACATTTTTTCCGTCGATCAGGCCGGCGTCGTATTGGCCGCGGACGGTATTGACGAGCACCTCCTCGGGCTCCATGGGGCGGATGGCTTCGAGCACCTTCACCTTTTCATTGCGCACGCTGTCGCCGTTGATCGAGGTGGGTGGCTCCATGGCAATGAGCGAAAGCACGGAGAGGATGTGGTTTTGCACCATGTCGCGCGTGACGCCCGAATGGTCGTAGTAGCCGCCGCGCAGTTCGACGCCGAGTTTTTCCGCCACGGTGATCTGGACATAGTCGATGTAGCGGCGGTTCCAGATCGGCTCGAAGACGCTGTTGCCGAAACGGAAGACCATGATGTTCTGCACGGTCTCTTTTCCGAGATAGTGGTCGATGCGGTAAATCTGCGATTCGTCCACATACGAGGTGAGCTGGGCATTGAGATCCCGTGCGGATTGCAGGTCGTGGCCGAAGGGTTTTTCGATGATGATGCGGCGCCAGGCTCCGGGGTTCTCTTTTGTGAGACCGGCGGCTCCGAGCTGCTCGACGACCTTGCCGAAAAATGTGGGCGAGATGGCGAGGTAGAAAAGGACATTGCCGGCGAGATTCCAGGTCTTTTGCACCTCCGCGATTTTGTTGCCGAGGAGGGCGAAGGTGTCGGGGCTGTTGAAGTCGCCCGAGATGTAATAGGAGCGCTGAACGAAGTCGTTCCATTCGGCATCATCGACCGGGCGGGTGGCGAATTGCTTGATGTCGTCTGTGATTTTCGCGCGGTAAAGTTCGTCGTTGCTGTCGGTGACAGCCACGCCAATGACGGCGAAATTCTCGGGGAGGAGCTTGAGGGCTTTGAGGTTGTAAAGCGCCGGGAGGAGCTTGCGTTTCGTGAGGTCGCCCGAGGCGCCAAAGATGACAATGGTGCAGGGGTCGCCGGGGCATTCGTGGCCAGTGAGTGGTTTGGTGGTCATGGTGGATGTGGTGGTTATTGGGCGGGGTTTTGGAGTTGTTCGATTTTGGAGGAGAGTTCGGTGTCCGGGGAAATTTCGAGGGCGGCGGAGTATTTGGCGATGGCGGCGGTCTTGTTGCCGGCGGTTTCCTCGGCTTCGCCCTCGGAGCGGAGCTTGGTGAAAAGATCCACCTTTTGCGTGGCGGCGGTTTTCACGGCGAGCAGCATTGTTTGCGTGGAGGGGCTGAATTTTGCGGCTTGGGCGGCGAGGCGGGTTGCGAGCGTCGCGGCCTCGACATGGTTCCGCTGCTCCAGCAGGGGGGGGATTTGGGGGAACCCCTCGCAAACCTCGGCCATGGCGCGGGCGGTTTCCTCGGGAATCCGGATCGCGGGCGGCGGCGAGGAGGCGCGGAATTTGGCGATTTGTTCGTTGAGGAGTTGGTTTTGAAAAGCGAGGTTGGCGGGAAGCCTCGGCGGCTCGTCCACAACGCCGGGCGTGGCGAAATGCTCTTCCATCGCGCTCTGGAATGACGCGATCTCTTTTTCAATCAGGCTCGCCGTCTCGGCCTGCCCGAGAACTCGCGCGACCTGCTCATTGGGGCTTGGGATGGCACGCAGCTGAGCGACCGCCTCCAACGCCCCGGAATCCGGGGTGTTCGGATCGAAAAGCCGGGCGAGGGTGGCGTCTTGTTGCTCCGCCTGGACTTGTTTCTCAAAATCGGCGCGGATGGATTCGACCCTCGCTTCTAGGCGGGAATTGTCTTTCGAGAGTTCGACGAGCTGTTTGAAAAGGGAATTTTCGGAAAGCTCGAACTTCGACTTTTCGGATTCCTCGCGGATGGATTGGCGGAGCTTGGCTTCGGCCTTGGCAAATTCTTCCGACTTGTGGCTGGCATTCGATATCCACAAGCCTTTGACGCGGACTTCGCCTTCTTGGAAGCGCCGAATCGCCTCGGAGACCGGTTGCGAAAGTTGGGCGATGTCCCTGGCTGCGGAGGGAACCAATGAGGCCAGGCGGTTGTGGGCGGCGAGTTGGTCTTGAAGCTCTTTGAGGTGCGAAGCGTTCAGGATTTCGTCGGGAACAACCGGTTCGAAGACCGGCGCGCCTCCGACCAATTGCTCGACCCAAACTTGCCGCTCCTGCCCGCTCGGCAGTCGCAGGACAAAATACCCGCTGCGGTTGGTGGCGGCTGTGAAGCGGACAACGACGGCTTCGTTGGCCTTCGACCACTTCTGCGGCTTCACAAGGGCAAGGCCGGGTTTTTCCAAAGCCTGGCGGCCATCCGCCCGGGACGGGGTTTGCGCCGAGAGGGTGGAGGCCGTCAGCAAGGCAAGAAGGAATCCAATAAAGCGATCCATGTTCCGGGAAATGTGTCACTGGTCGCGGGAGGGGAGCAAGACATTGGATGACGCGTTTTTCAATGAACGCGGTGGGCCCCCCGCTGAAGTTCCGGATCGGATTCCTTCCGCCGGAAGGGAATTTTTTTGAGCCAGAGGCGCAATGCCTCCCAGTGGATGAGGAAAATCACCTTCAGCGTGACGAGCGGGTAGCGGAGCGTGAAGCGGGCCAGGTTGGCGGTGGTGAGTTCCTCGCGCGCTCCTGTGACCGTGCTGATCAAAACGCGCTCGCTGCCGCGGTAGTCGTCGATCGCCAGGCGCAGGCGTTGGTCGGGCGGGTCGAAGCGGAAGTCGAACTCCAGATCGAGCGCGGAGAAGGGCGAGACATAGTAGTTCTTCGGCACGCGGACATGAAACCCACGCCCGGCGGGATCGCACGGCACGAGATAGGGTTTCAGCTCGCCGAAGGTGTTGCCGACCTGGATCACCGAGGTGAGCGGGCGGTCGTTATGATCGAAACAAAAAAAGACCGAGACGGGGTTGAAGGTGTAGCCGAGGAGGCGGGGGAGGGTGAGGAGCTGGACGCGCGCGGGGCGGACGGGGAGGTTTTGGGTGGCGAGGTAGGTCTCGAGGTTTTGGCGGATGCCGCGCGAGTGGAACTGAAAGCAATCCTCGTCACGGAGCGAGTAGAGGTTCGGCGCATTGACGCTGAAAAAAGGGACCCGTTGCTCGATTTCCGGCAATTCCCCGAGATCGAAGAGGAAGAGGAAAATCCGGTAAACAAACTCGTGTTTCTTGGGAGCGAGCCGACGGTGCATCACAGTGCACTCGTAGAGGCAGGAGTTCATTGCGCCAGAATCGGCCGAACCACACGCGCGAGATCCACGGCGGAGGAGTAGGCATCCTCGTGGAATCCATGCCGGAAGTAGCTGCCACAAAAAAACACGCGCTGGTGTGGCGAGCGGGTGTTGAGAGCGGGAAGCTCTCTCTGCGCGCGCATCGCCTCGAGGGTGTAAACGGGATGGTGGTAAACCGTGCGGTAAAGCGCGGCCGAGTCGGGAATGTTCTCTGCACCGTTGATTGAAACGAAGTAGTTCCGTTTTTTCGAAACGCCCTGGAGGGCATTCATCCAGTAATGCGTGGTCGCGCGGGTGCTGCCGTCGGGCTGGTCCTCCACGCGGTAGTTCCACGAGGCCCAGGCACGGCGCGCGCGGGGCATCACCGAGGCGTCAGTGTGGAGCGTGGCGGTGTTTTCTTGATAGCGGAATGCCGAGAGAAGCCTTTGCTGGTCGGCATCCGGCGCGGCCAGCATCGCCAAAGCCTCGTCGGCATGGGCGGCGATGATCACGCGGTCGAATTCCATCTCCCTGCCGTCCTCGATTCGAACCCGGGCGTTTCCTTCGCTCTCCGAGACGGCAACCACCTTGGCCGGCAGGCGCACGGGATCGAATGCGGCGAGAATTTTATCGCGGTAGGTCTGCGAGCCGCCACTGACGGTGAACCAAGGATGGTGTGTGGTGATGCCGAGGAATCCGTGGTTTTGGAAAAAACGGATCAGGCTCAGCGCGGGAAAATCCAGCATCCGGCCTGGCTCGGTGGACCACACCGCCGAACTCATCGGCACGAGATAGAACTCGAGAAAGTCGCGTCCCAACCGGTGGCGCTCGACGAACTCGGCGACCGTGCATTCCAGCGAGGCGGGATTTTCCAGCGCGGCCCGGGCGATGCGAAAGAACCGCATGATGGTGAGCACCAGCGCGTGGAAGCGAGGCCGCAGGATGTTTCGCCGCTGGGCGAAAAGTTTTCCCAGCCCCATGCCGTTGTATTCGAGATCCGCCGGTTCGTGGCGAACGCTGAACGACATCTCGGCGGGTTTGGTTTCCACCCCGAGTTCGCGGAAAAGCTCCACGAGATTCGGATAGGTGGCATGGTTGAATACAATAAACCCCGTGTCGATTGGCACGGGCGTTCCATCCTCGTCGATCGTAACCGTGTTCGTGTGGCCGCCGGGGCGCGCGTCGCGCTCGATGAGCGTGATGTTTGCCGAGTGGCGGAGTTGCCAAGCCGCCCCCATGCCGGCGACGCCGGTTCCGACGATGGCGATCCGCTCCCTCACTTCGGGGAGGAATTGGCTTTCGTGTAAACTCCCGCAGGCACCGGCTTGATGTTCCAGACGATGCCAAAAACGCCCATCAGGCGAATGATGTAGTAGGAAATATCAATCTCCCACCAGTAGAAGCCCTGCCGCGCGGAGGCCTGGTATTGATGGTGGTTGTTGTGCCACCCCTCGCCGAGCGTGATGAGCGCGATGAGCAGGCTGTTGCGGCTGTCATCGCCATTGTCGAAGCGCTTGTTGCCAAAACAGTGCGCGAGCGAATTCACAAAGCAGGTGCCGTGGAAAAGCACGGTCGTGCTGATGAAGAAACCCCAGACGATCATTTGCCAACCCGAGGTGCCGAGGCCGGGAGCGTAGGCCTCCAGCACGGCGCCAAATCCGTAGAGACCCGCAAACAAGATCGCCGGGCCGATGAGGTCGAAGCGGTTCAAAAAAACCAACTCCGGATATTTCGTGAGATCCTTCACAAGGCGGTAGTCGGTGGGAAAATTCCGGCTGCTGGTGAGCCATCCGATGTGCGCCCACAGAAAGCCCTTCATGCCGGGCGAGTGGACATCATGTTCGTCGTCCGAGTGCGCATGGTGGTGGCGATGAACCGCCGCCCACCAGAGCGGCCCGCGCTGGACAGCAGTCAGCCCCGCGAGCGCGAACAAAAACTGCATTGGCCGCGATGTGTGGAACGCGCGATGGCAAAAATAGCGGTGATACAGGCCCGTGATGGCGAACATCCTTAAAAAATACAAAGCCACCGCAGTCACGACCGCCGCCCAGCTCCAGCCGACCCAGATCACCCCGAGACAACCGAGGTGAAGGATGAGAAACGGCACGGCGCGCTTGAACTCGAATCGCTCCGGAAGTTCGCGCGTTTTTTCGGCACCCTCGGGGAAATAATCCGAATCGATGAAATTCACAGCGGGCGTGAGGATTTTTTTTAAAGCGGCCATAGGGTTTTATTCCTCCGATACGCCGAGCAGGCCGAGGATGCGGTTCAGGTCGTCGTTGCCGTAATACTCGATCGAGATGTGACCCTTTTTGTCGCCATGCTGGACCGAGACGCGCGTGGAGAGTCGGTGGGTGAGGAGGTTTTGCACACGCTGGATGGCGGCAGCAGGCTCCTGCGGGCGGTTTTTGGCGCGGCCCTTGCGGGGCTGGCCGCTCTCTTCCATGAGATGCGCGGCGAGTTTTTCGGCGATACGCACCGAATGGCCGGAGCGAACGATCTGGTCGGCGAGGAGTTTTTGCTCCTCCTGCCCACGAAGCGAGAGCAGGACCTTCGCATGGCCGACCGAGATGCGGCCGTGCTTGAGCAGAGACTGCACATCGCCTGCGAGATCGAGAAGGCGCATGGCATTGGCCACGGCGGCGCGGCTTTTTCCGACTTGGCGCGCGATTTCCTCCTGCGTGAGGCTGAAATCCTGATGCAGCTTCGCGTAGGCGGCGGCTTCTTCGATGGGGTTGAGCCCCTCGCGCTGGAGGTTTTCGATGAGCGCCAACTCCAAAACCTCGCGGTCGCTGGCCTCGCGCACGATGGCCGGGGCCTCGGCGAGACCGAGTTCCTTCGCCGCGCGCCAACGGCGCTCGCCGGCGATGAGTTCGTAGGTGCCATCCACCTGGCGGACGATCAACGGCTGGATGATCCCGCGCTCGCGGATGCTCTCCACCAACTCATTGAGATGCTCGGTGGGAAAATCCTGACGCGGCTGGAGCGGACTGGGCGCGATGCTGGAAAGGGGAATCTTTTGGATTTTCTCCCCGTGCTCCTCGATGGGAGCAGGGCTCGCGACGCGTTTGTTGATCAGCGCGCCGAGGCCCTTGCCGAGTGCTTGCTTTGCCATGACCCGTGAAACTAAACAAGCCCTCCACCGCAAACCATGAAAAAAACCTTCGCCCGGATTCTCTTTTGGGATGACCAGTGCCCACGAAGTCCGGGCGAGCAGATGGCTTGCGACGAGGCGCTGGGCGAAGTCACGGAAGCTCCCGTCTTGCGAATCTATCGCTGGGCGGAACCGGCGTTGACTTTCGGCTACTCGCAGCGCCTCCAAAATGTCCAAACCCTCGCCACCGGCCGCCCGCTCATGCGCCGCTGGACCGGTGGCGGAACGGTTTTTCATGGGGAGGAACTCACACTGGGGTTGGCTATTCCCACCTGTGGGGCCCTCACCGGCCTCAGCTCTTCACAAATCTACCAAGCGATCCACAAGGCGCTCCTGCCAGCGATCCGCCAAATCCTCCCCGTCGCCAGGCTGGTTGCGCTTGAGGATTGCCGCTGCGGGC
>CAYOGR010000073.1:0-11803 GCA_964403605.1 uncultured Chthoniobacter sp. | reverse complement strand
AGTTTTCCGAGGCCCACATAGACCCCGAACAGCACAAAAAGACCGCCTGCATCAGGAAACAGCGCTTTGTTTTGGGATCTGAAAATAAGGAGTATTACCGCCATGGCGATCGGAAGCCACATCCAGCCGAGCGCCGCAGTGGTCAGAACTCCCAAATCCGAATCGAATCCATGGATGCCGTTGCGCGGAGCCATTCTCAGCGGGATGCCGAGGAGGCTTTGCAAAACGGGGATGAGGCTTCCGAGGAAACCATCGATTCCAATCGGCTTGTCGAAATGAAACCGGATGGCGGACATCAACTCCCGGCTTTGAGCGCCGAAGACGGCCAAAGACAAAACCATCCCGAAGAGTCCCGCCCCCCAGGCGATCAAGGTGCTGGCGGCTTTCCGCGTTTTTCCAGCCAGCCAGGAATCCACCAGCAGGAGGGGAGCGAGCAAGACGGGATAAATTTTGGTGGCCATGGCCAATCCCAGAAAAAAACCGCAAGCGTTGAAATGTCCTCTTCGCCAAAAAAGCCACCCCGTCAGCACAAGGAGGGATACCAAAAGTTCAAACCGGTAAAGCAGGATCGGCCCCGACGCCGCGGCCAAAGCCATCAGAATCCATGGCGAGTGCCGCCCGCCGAACACCGCCGCGAGGAGGATGTGAAGGCCGAGCAGGACGGAGTTTGCGACGAAGAGCGCTTGGAGAAAGCCATCGAAGTGGCGCGGATCCTCCAAGCCGCTCGCGGCCGCCACAAAATACCAGAGAGCCCCGGGTTGATATTCATTCGTTCCCGTTTTCTCCCAAGAGGCGTTCTCCAAAAATGACACGGCACGGGTGTGGTAAACCAGGGGATCGATTCGTAGATGCCCGAGCCAGCGCGGATCCCAGGCCATCGTCCAGAGCATCCAAAGCAACGCCGCAGTGGAAAAAATCAATGCGATCCAAAACAAATCCCTCTCCCGGATTTTCGATGCGGCTTGGCTCGGGTCGTTCTCCATTTCTCTTATCGCGAAAATAGATTTTCAGGCGGAGCGGGTTTCAATCTGGAATAGAGCGCCGGCGTCTCGGCTTCCTGTCCATCGCGTCCCAATCACACCCCGATGTCCTCGTTCCAAAGTTCGGGCTTGGACCGGATAAAGTCTTCCATGAGGGCGATGCACTCGGGGTTTTGGCGGATGTCGAGATCCACCCCTTGCGAGCGGAGGTGGGCTTCGGGGCCTTGGAAGGTTTTGTTTTCGCCGATCACGACCCTGGGAATGCCGTAGAGCTGGATCGCTCCGCTGCACATGGGGCAGGGCGAGAGGGTCGAGTAGATCGTGCAGCGGCGGTAAACGGCGGCAGGGAGGCGCCCGGCGTTTTCGAGGCAATTCATTTCGGCGTGGTGGATCACGCTCCCCTCCTGCACCCGGCGGTTGTGTCCGCGTCCGATGATTCGACCGTCGAGCACCAGCACGGAGCCGATGGGAATGCCTCCTTCCGCCAGGCCCTGGCGGGCTTCATCAAGGGCGGCTTGGAGAAACGGATCGTTTTGGCCGCCGGCCGAACCGTTGTCGACGGTATCATGCATTTTCCGTCTCCTCCCCGGGAGGAATCGCCACAACAACAGGAGCGGAAATTGGAGTGACCACCGGCCGAACAACAGCCACAGGTGCGACAGCGGAAATCGCCGCCACAGCAACAGGAGTAGAGACGGGGGTGGGTGGATGCCATACGACGGGCACGGGAGTTACCACAGGAGAGCTCGCCACGGTAATCGGGGTCGAAACAGGTGTAGCCACCGCCCGAACCCTGGGCACAGGCTCCGTGAACGGAGTGGCCGCCACCGCGATCGGTGAAGAAACCGGTGTGGGGCTCGGCCAAACCCCGGAAACGGGTCGCGCCGATGCCGCCACTGCGATCGGCGTGGAAATGGGAACGGCCACGGGCCCCGCCACCCGAATCGGTGCCACAGGCTGAGTTATAACAGGGATCGGCTTGAGCACGGGAGGCGCCGCCACCCGGATCCCCTTCGTCGAGGGGGAGGCGACGCCGATTCCATTGGCAGGGCCAAAGGTGGCATTCAACCCCCGCAAGGCTTCGAGCGAATTCGCCGGGCGGTCGTTTTTATCCAGCGAGAACAATCGCTCCACCCAAACAGTGAGTGGCCTCGGGAGATCCGGACGGAGCGAAGCCAGCGGCACAAAGCGATGTTGCAAATGGGCTGACAGCACTTGACCCACAGTGGCGCCATTGAAGGGCCGCTGGAGACAGAGCGCTTGGTAGAACACACAGCCGAGCGAGTAGAAATCCGTCCGCAGGTCAAGCTCCTCATGGTTCAACTGCTCGGGCGACATCATGTAGATCGATCCGACTACCGCGCCGCTCTGGTCGATGGTCTGGAGGGAGGGGGCCTGCATCAGGCGCGATTGCCCGAAGTCGAGGATTTTCGCCCGGTAGCCGCCCGAGGAGAGCGCGACGAACATGATGTTTCCAGGCTTGATGTCGCGATGGACGATGTTTTTTTCATGCGCTGCCCCGAGGCCCTCCAAGCACTGTGCCGCGAAATTCCGGAATGTTTCCTCGGTTAACGGCTCGGCGAGTTCCTCGAGCGTCTGCCCCTGCACGAATTCCATAACGAGCAACATCTCGCCGCCCTCCTGGAGCACATCGTAGATCGTCACGATATTCGGATGCTGGAAACTCGCCAGAACGGTGGCCTCTTGGAATAGCGCGTCGTCCGTGGCGGGAATCCGTTTGATCGCCACCCAGCGGCTCAGGGAGGTGTCGTAGGCGAGATAGACCGCTCCTGCTCCGCCCGCTCCCAGCATTTGATCCAGAGCATAACGGCCATGGCCGACATATTCGCGTTCGGATTCGCCACTCATTGCGCAAGCCTCCCAGGGAAATGAGCTGTGGAAACAAGTGGGATTTTATTCCTGCGGAGGCCTATCAAGCGGCTGTCACGGGGGATTTTCATGTTCAAGGTGGTGGAAAGTTTTCTGATGCTGGCTGGATTTGTGTCACCGGATCAGGTGAGGGCCATAAAAAATATTCGGGTTTTCAAAACTCACAAGTCACGAAAATGGCCGGAGGCGTTCCGTTACCGGAACGCCTCCGCTGAGTGATGGCTGTAAGCCGGATTCTGTCCAACGCCCCGGCTCGCGCCGGAGGTCTGGACGGTCATTTGTCTCGTCGCCGGGGCTCACGCGCCGACGCCGGTTCCTTGCGGAACGGCGACCAATACCCGGAGGGTTCCTCCGCTTTCGCGGGGGAATGGGCAGGCGACCCGATCCCTCCTGTTCTGTCTTGCACCGCATGGGGTTTTTCGTGCCCCCTCGCTTGCGCTCGGGGCGGTGGGCTCTTACCCCGCCTTTTCACCCTTTCCCGCCGGCTTGCGCCGGAAGGCGGTTTGTTTTCTGTGACACTGTCCGTCGACCGGGGCTTTCGACCCGGCCTCCCGCGCATTCTACGCGGCATGCCGCCTTGCGGTGTCCGGACTTTCCTCTCCCCCGCACTTTGCAGCGCAAGAGAGCGACCGTCCGCCATCGGGTGGAAAACTACTCGTGTTCGCCAACGGGGCAAGGTGCGATTTCGACAACCCGTTTCGATCCGCGTTCGTAAAAAGCTATATGGGAAATATTCTAATCACGGGTGCCTCGAGTGGAATCGGGGCGCATCTCGCCCAACGCCTCGCGTCCCGGGGAGACTCGGTTTTCATGACCGGCCGTTCGGAGGAAAAACTCGCCGCCCTCGGCTGTGGTTCGCACCTCGCTGCCGACCTCACCGCCCCCGGCTCGGCTGAAAAAGTGGTAGCCGCCGCGCTGGAGCAACTCGGCTCGCTCGATGTCGTCGTCCACGCCGCCGGCATCGGCCTCATCAAGCCCGCCGCCGACACGACCGATGCGGAATTCACCCAGGTGATGAATGTCAACACGCGCGCGACCTTTTTGTTGATGCGCGAAGCCTGCAAGGCGATGGCCGCCGCGAAGAAGGGCCTCTTCATCACGATCCCCGGCATCCTCGGCAAGGCGCCGATGCGGAACGCCTCGGCTTATGTCGCCAGCAAATACGCGGTCACCGGCATGGTCAAATGCTTCGCGCAGGAATACCAGCGCTCGGGCTTGAGGTTCTGCCTGTTCCATCTGGGTGGAGTGGACACACCGTTCTGGGATAAAATCCAAATGGCCGTGCAGCGCGACAAAATGATCCCCGTCTCGACCGCCGCGGATTTGATTTTGCAAGCGATCGACGCCCCGCCGCACCTCGTTCTGAGCGAGGTTGTGATGCAACCGGAGAGCCACCAGCTCGTTTAGGCCGCGCAGCCGGGCTTGCCCCGCAGTGCGCTTTTCGTTTTCGTCCGCGCGCCGACCGCCGAAACTCCCTTGTTGGAATTTGCGGGAACCTCGGATACGGGTTGTCTTGTGCAACAGCTCCGAACCAGACGCCGCCGCAATCCCGAGGTTTGGCACAACGCCAACCGCTTGATCACCGGATTGATTCTCATTGTGCTGGTGTTGTTTATCGTTGCAGCCTTCTACCCGGAAATGGCGCGTTACAATTCGCTGGCCGCCGAACTCGAGGAGAAGAGGGCTTTCCTCCAGGCGCAGGAACTCGAGCGCGACCAGCGCGAGCGCGAGGTGTATCTTCTTCAGAACGATCCGGAGTATGTGGAGATCATCGCCCGGGACAAAATCGGCGTGATGAAGCCCGACGAGCAGATTTTCCGTCTCGACGGCCCCGCCTCCTCCACACCCTCGGCGGTGCGCGCGGCCCCCGCCGCGCCTTGATTTCATTTGCCCGCCATCCCTGCGCTGATAGCTTGCACGCCTTTCCATGAGTTCCGATCTTCCTACTTTGGACGCCTCCGCGATTCAGGCCCGTCTGGCCTCGTTGCGGAGGTTTCTTTGACTTGCCGGCCCTGAACCAGCGCCTCGCCGAAATCGAGGCGCGCATGACCGCGCCCGATTTCTGGGACAACCGCGAGCGCGCCCAGCGCGACATGGCCGAGATTTCCTCGTTGCGCGGAAAAATCCAGCCGATGCAGGCGCTCGAATCGCGCGCAGCCGATCTGGAGGTTCTGAAGGAACTCGCGGCGGAGGAGGCTCCGGAAAACCGCGCCGCCGCCGAGGCGGAGGTCGTTTCGGAATTTGAATCCCTTTCCAAGGATCTCGATAAATTTGAGATCACCGCGCTCCTCTCCGGCGAATACGATCGCTGCAACGCCTTCCTTTCCATCAATGCCGGCGCGGGCGGCACCGAATCCTGCGATTGGGCCGACATGCTCCTGCGCATGTATCAACGCTGGATGGAACGCCATGGCCTGCAGTTCGCCATCACCGACATCCAGCTCGGCGACGAGGCGGGCATCAAATCCGCCACGCTCCATGTCACTGGCGAGAACGCCCACGGATATTTGCAGACCGAGCGTGGAGTGCACCGCCTCGTGCGCATCTCGCCGTTTGACTCCAACAAACGCCGGCACACCTCCTTTGCGGGCGTCGATGTCGTGCCCGAAATCGAGGATGTGCCAATCGAGGTCAACGAGGCCGACATCAAGCTCGACACCTTCCGCGCGGGCGGCAAGGGCGGGCAGAATGTGAACAAGGTCGAGACCGCCGTGCGCCTCACGCACATTCCTTCCGGCATCGTTGTGGCCTGCCAGGCCGAACGCAGCCAGGGCCGCAACCGCGAACTCGCCCTCCAGATGCTCAAGGCGAAGCTTTTCCAGATCGAGAACGACAAAAAACGCGCCGAGATCGACCGCCAATATGGCGAGAAGGGCGATGTTGCCTGGGGAAACCAGATTCGCAGCTATGTCTTCCAACCCTACCAGATGGTCAAGGACCTCCGCACCGGGGTTCAGACCAGCGACATCCAGGCCGTGATGGACGGCGACATCGATGCCTTCATCGAGGGAAAACTCCGCGGCCTCACCTATAAAAAAGGCGCTTCCGCCGAGGATGACGACTCGGAGGACTAGACCTCCTCCGATCGTGCCCGGAGATTTCCCGAAATTCCCACTTGTGCCGAACCGAATCTCTCCCTAGAAAACTCCGCTTTCAGCGCTCCTCCAATTCATGGGCAAAATTCTCTCCATTCTCACCGTTGTCATTGCGGCAGCGACAGCGTTTCTGGGTTTCGTGAACCGCGGAACTCTGATGAACACCAAAACGGAACTGGGCAACGCTCAAACCGAGTTGGCAACCACCAAGAGCGCTCTCGAGCAGACCAAAACCCAGCTCGCGAGTGTGGAAAAAGCCCAGTCCGAGATGACATCCAAAAACACGGAGTCCCAGTCCGAAATCAGCAAACTCAAGGCCGAGGGGCAGGCCAAGGATGCCCAGGCTCTCGAGTTGAAAGCCAAGCTCACAACCCACGAAACCGAAATCGAGGACCTGAAATCGAAGGTCGCCACGATCACCGGGGAAAACGAAAGCCTCAAGCAGACCATCGCGGATAGCCAACCCGCAGTGGAGGACGACACCAAGACCCGCCTCGCCGAGCAGGAAACCCTCAACAAAAAACTTCAGGAGGATTTGGAAACCGCCGAATCCCGCATCAAGTCGATGCAGGAACGCCTCACCGAAAAAACCAAGGTCGAGAAAGTCCGCAACCTTTCGGGCAGGATCCTAGCGGTGAACGAGGCATGGAATTTTGTCGTGCTCAATGTGGGAGACAAGAACGGGGTCTCGAGCAACACGGAACTTCTTGTGAAGCGTGGCAACACGCAAATCGGTCGCGTTCGCATCACTTCCGTGGAACCGGCCTCCTCGATCGCGGACATCGTTCCCGGCAGCCTCGTCCGCGGCCTGAGCGTTCAACCCGGTGATTATGTCCTATCCGAACCTGTTGCGAATTAGCCTTCTCGTTTTCTCCGCCGCCTTTCTTCTCGGCGGTTGTGCCCTCGAGGAAAAAAGCTCCGCCCACGCCGAGGGCGCACTTCCATGGAATCGCCCCCAGTCTTGGGAGGGCGCAGGCGCCATGGGCGCCGCCATGCAGGGAACGCCCTGAGTTTTTTTCACGCCGCGTCGCCTGATCTGCTCAGGAGATTTTTACAAAATGGCTCCCGGGCCTTTGGCGCACGAGTTTTTTCAACTCCAGCGCGAAAAGCGTGGAGGAAACCGTGTGGCTCGGCAGCCCCGAGCGCTCGATGATTGTGTCGATGTGGGTTTCGTCGTCCCCCAGCGCGGCGTGGATCACTTGTTCATTGCCGGAAAGTTCGGGAGCCCGGGCGGGAAAGAGTTCGGGTTTCTCGGCGAAAAGAATGCCCATGTCGTCGAGAATGTCGCCGGCGCCGGTGACAAGTTTGGCACCCTGCTGAATTAGACGGTTTGAGCCGATGGCGGCGGGATTGTCGATTCGTCCTGGCACCGCGTAGATCGAGCGGCCCTGCTCACCGGCCTGGTTGGCACTGATAAGCGATCCACTCGACGCCCCGGCCTCGACCACCAGCACGCCGAAGGAACATCCCGAGATGATACGGTTCCGCATGGGAAATGTCTGGCGGTCGGCCTTCACACGCATCGAGAATTCGGTGACGACGGCTCCCGAGGTGGCGATTTTTTCGGCAAGGGCCTTGTTTTCCGGCGGGTAAAACTCGAGCAGCCCGCTGCCAAGAACTCCGATCGTTCGGCCCTTCGCGGCCAGCGCCGCCTGATGGGCGGCGGTGTCGATACCGCGTGCCAGACCGCTTACCACCGTCACTCCCGCATAGGCGAGCTGGTAGGAAAGTTTCTTGGCGCAGTCGGTCGCGTAGTGGCTCGGCTTGCGCGTGCCGATCACACCGATGGCATGGCGGTCGCGCCCGAGAATGTCGCCGAGGATGTAAAGCACGGTCGGCGGGTCGTGAATTTCCCTCAACAGTGCGGGATAGTCGGGCGAGGCCAGGGTGAGAACCTTCGCCCCGGAATCCCGAACAAGATTCAATTCCCCCGCGAGATCGACATGGGATTCCCAGGCGCGGATCGACTCCGCCGCCTCGGGGCCGATGCTTGGAACCCCCTGCAACCGCTCGCGCGAGGCGGTAAGAACCGCCGATGGCGAGCCGAATGCCTCCAACAAACGCCGCACGCGGATCGGCCCGATTTTTGGAACCATGTTCAGGGCGATGTAGGCCTCGGCGTCGGTCATGGGGCGTTTGAATACAGGGCGGGGCTTCGAAAATCCATTTCTCGTTTTGTCGCGGTCAGGCGCGTTTGATTTTACCGCTGGGTGTGAGCGGGATGGAATCCACCCAGCGAATCTCGGCGGGGATTTTGTGGCGCGAAAGTTGACTCCGGCAGAGGGAGAGAAGTTCGTCGGGCTTGGGAGGAACGGCATCCGTTTTCAGAACAGCCTCGGCCACGGGAACCATGCCGAAATCGGGATGGGGACGCCCGAATACCCGCGAGCGGATCACCGCCGGGTGGGAGTTCAAAACCGCCTCGACCTCCTCGGGAAAAAACTTCATGCCGCCAACTCCGATCACCGCCTCGGCGCGACCGAGCAAAACCACGCGGCCCTCCGCATCCAGCGAAGCAATGTCGCCGGTGGCAAACCAACCGCTTTCATCGAGGATTTCGGATCGAGGCTTCCACGGCGACAAATACGCGTCGAGAAATCCCGGCCCGCGCAGGTGCAGCCTCGCTGGTTCGCCGCGAAGTTCGGCTTCGAATGCCGGTTGGGGGCGTCCCACGGATTCGGGGAGGTTTTCGGGGTTTGGGAGATTCAAACAAGGCAGGCCGCATTCGATGATCCCCAGGGCCTGGGCGGGGAAAACACCGTGGATCTCCGCGAAGCGTCGCGCGGTTTCGGTCGGAAGACCCGCCGTGGTGGAAACCGCGAGGCGGAGCGAGGCCCACTTTTCAGCGCCGTGGCCCGCGAGTGATTCGAAGTGGAACGGCGCGGCGTAGAAAACGGTTGCCCGGTGGCGCCTGGCGGCGGCGAGGATATCACCCGCCAGATGGGATTCGGGCCGAACCACAGCGGCTCCGTGCCACAGATAAAGCATGATCGAAACAGCGAAGTGGTGAGACATCGGCAGAACCCACAGAATTCGATCCCCGGGCGAAATGCCCAAACCCGCGTTGGCGGCCGTGATGCGCTCCCCTAGCGAGCGGTGGGACAGCACGATGCCTTTCGAATCCCCGGTGGTGCCTGAGGAAAAACGAATGAATGCCGGGGAGAGTTTTTTGAGTTCCTCCAGCCAACATGGCTCGGCGTGTCCGGGAGGAATTGGATCGATGTGGATTTCTCCGTTGTTGGCGCGCCGAAGCACGGCATCGAGGGCGACTTCATCGGTGAGCTTTTGGCGCTCGGGCTCGGTCAACTCCGGAGCAAGGGGAACAAAGCACCCGCCCGCCCTCAGAATGCCGAGGGCCATGGCGATGTAGTCCGCGCTGTCGGGGCAGGACAACCCCACGCGGGCGGCGGGCTTGTTGGCGATAGCCGGGCGGAGCATTTCGGCGAGAAGCGCGCTTCGCCGCTCCAGGTCGCCGTAGGTCGTGGTTTGTCCGCCCTGCAATACCGCCGGGGCGGACGGGTTGGCGCGTTTGAAAATCTCTTCGGCGATGTTCACAGGATTTGTGCGGCGGCTTTTCCAGCCGCTTCCCCGGTGGCCATGCAGGTGCCGGTCACACGGATCGAGGCCTGCGCGCCATGCGTGGCCGAGAGGCAGCGGCCAGCCATGAAGAGGTTTGTGAAATCCCGCGCATGCAGGCATCCCAAGGGGATCGCGGCGGAGCGGTTGTTTTCGGGAAACCGGAATTTTGGCCCCTTGGCGTTCTCGCGAAATTCCAACGGCCACGACGCGTAGGCCACTGCCCCGGGGGTGTCTTTCCCGGCGAGAATGTCCTCCTCGGTCAGCATCTCCAGCCCAACGATCCGGCGGCTCTCGCGGATTCCCGCCCGCGCGGGGGTGGTGGCCAGAAAGGCGTCCTCGAATCCTTCCAAATCCCTCTGCAAAAAATCCAACACCGCAAAGGCCGTCGCACGCCCGGTTTTTTCCACCCGCCCCAAACACTCGGGGGCACAGGGATCAAAGGGATCGGCCTGCAAATCGATCGTCGCCCAAACCTCCGTGGCAGTCATGCCCTCGCGGAAGGCCACGCCCAGCGCCTCGGCGGGGAGTTTGCCGGAAGCCACAGCGGAGGCGATCGCGTGGGCGAGTCTCAGCCGCGCGTCGCCTGTGACGGTTCCCGGAGAGACCCCGCCGATTCCAAAAATCCAAGCCGGGCGTTGAAGGTGGGCAGCCGGCGCGGTTTCAAAAGCCGCACCCGCCATTGCCGCGATTTCGGCGTCTCCCGTGCAATCCACCACCGCGCGTGCCTCGACCTCCGAAATGCTCCCCCGGCAATGGAGTCGCAGGCCGCCGATGGACGAATCGGCGGATTTGTGGACGGCGACAATTTCGGTGTGGAGACAAACCTCCAGCCCCGGTGTTTCGGTGGTCATCCAATCCGCTAGATGGGCCAACGCCGCAGGCCGGTGCGGGAGGACATCCAGCCGCCCCATTCGAACCGCAGGCTTCGCGCCGCCCATGGCGAGGAGGCGTTCGGCGAATTCCCTCGGCAGTCCGGGATTGGAAAATTCCAACGGTTCGGAAACATCCTCCCGCAGGCGGTAGAGACCGCACATCGTGTGAACGAGCGCGGCGAAGGCCATACCACCGAGGCCTCCGTGACGCTCGACGAGCAGGGTTCTTGCTCCCGCACGCGCCGAGGCAATCGCCGCTCCGATCCCGGCCGTTCCTCCGCCCGCCACGACCACATCCACGGAAGGCGTCCTCACAAGTCAGGCTTCCAGCAGGGAAAGAATCGCCCGCGGACTTTGGAAATTTTCGCGGGTGACCTCGCGAACCGGAATGGCTTTTCCAATCCTCGTCTCGATGGCGATAAGAAGTTGCATGATGGCCATGGAGTCCAGACCCGCTTCGAACAGGTCGGTATCCATTTTCAAGCCGCCCTCCGGTTCGAGCGTCTCGCGCAAAATTTCCAGAAGGATCGCGCCTTGGTCTTCAAGTGCCGGTGTTTTCAAGGCGATGATTTTCGCTCAATTCCGCTCGGCGCGTCAATCGTCGGCGGTTGACGCAGGTCGGGCGATCTGCGCAAATCTCGGCCCAATGAATTCTCCCTACTCCATGCCCGTCGGCGAGCTTCCGGCGGAAGTCCGAGGTTCGTTTCTGGTTCGGACCTACTCGAATCTCGCGCTGGCGATCGTGCTTTTCGTCGGAATCGAGGTCTGGCTTTTCCAAAGCGGATTGGCCGATTCCCTCGTCGGGGCTTTCTCGGGCGTGCACTGGCTCCTGATCCTCGGCGGTTTCATGGTTCTCTCGTGGCTGGCGACCTTTCTCGCCCAGCCCGGCGTGTCCCGCCCCCTCCAATATGCCGGCCTCGTTTTTTATGTGCTTTTGCAGGCCGTGATCACGGTGCCTTTGCTGGATGTCGCGAACCAAACCGCGCCGGGCACCATCGCCAGCGCGGCCCAGGCGACGCTCGGCGGTTTTTTCCTGCTCACCGGCGTGGTGGTGGTGACGCGGAAGGATTTTTCATTCCTTCGGACCTTTCTGGTCTGGGGCGGGATTTTCGCCTTGGGCACGATTGTTTGCGCCGTTCTCTTCAAGTTCGACCTCGGCACCTGGTTCTCGGTCGCCATGGTTCTTCTCGCGGGCGGGTCGATTCTCCACACGACCTCCTCGGTGATGCGCGACTATCCCGAGGACGCCGACCTCGCCGCCGCCATCCAACTCTTCGCCGGCGTGGCGCTGATGTTCTGGTATATACTTCGCCTTTTCATCGGCTCGCGCCGCTGAGGTTTTCCTTATGAAAAAAAATGCCGCTCTTGTCGCGATCCTCGCGGCGAT
>CAYOGR010000072.1:0-11879 GCA_964403605.1 uncultured Chthoniobacter sp. | reverse complement strand
GCCTGCGCCAAAGAGTCGCTGAAACCCTGGCGCGCTCGCCCCGCCAACAATTAAATTCCCGAGACCCGAGTCGGGTTCCTATATTGTTTTAAAACGAATGGATCGCCTAACGCTTCACCAAATCTTGGATTTTTCGTCATGACTACCTTCTGGACCGGCTTGGCCTTGGGGATGTTCCTCGCGTTGGTTCCTGCGGCGTTTTTTTACATCCGGCGGGTTCGCCACGCGACGGATGCCGCGGTGCTTCGAGAGCGGTTGGCCCAGGGGGAATCCCGGCTCGCCGAGGCCGAAGCCCGCGCGGAAGATTTGAACAAGAAACTCCGCGAGGAGTCGGCCTTGCGGGCCGCATCCGAGGCTGAGACAAAGCGACTCCCCGCGCTGGAGGCCGAGTGCCAGAGCCTCCGCGTGATGGTTGCCGATCTCCAGGCGGCCAAGAGCCGGATCGAAGCCGATCTGCAACACGAGGTCTCCGCCTCGCGCGAAAAGCTCGCCCTGCTCGAGGAGGCGCGTCTCAAGATGGGAGATGCCTTTCAGGCCCTTTCCGCCCAGGCCCTCCAGACCAACAATCAGAGTTTTCTGGAACTGGCCCAGGCGAAGCTCGGTCAATTCCAGACCGAGGCGAAAGGCGATCTCGCCGCGCGCGAGAAGGCGATTGGCGAACTGCTCAAGCCGATCAATGACCAACTCGGCGACTTCCGGAGCTCGATTGCAAAAGCGATGGAGGAAGCGGGCAGGGAGCGGCACGGCCTCCAAACCGAGGTGGCGACCCTCTCGCGCTTGAACCAGACGATCAGCACCGAGGCCAAAAACCTCGCGAGCGCCTTGAAAGGCTCCAATAAAATCCAGGGCGATTGGGGCGAGATGATCCTCGAGCGTCTCTTGGAGGCGTCGGGCATCGCCAAGGGCGTCGGATTCAGCGTCCAGCGCCAGTATGAAAGTGAAGAGGAGAAACGCGGCAGGCCCGATGTGATTCTCCACCTCCCCGGCAACCGCTCGCTGGTTGTGGACTCGAAGGTCTCGATCGATGCCTATGTTGCGCATTGCTCCATCGAGGATCCCATCGAGCGGCAAGCCCACCTCAAGCGCCACCTCGACTCTGTGCGCACACACATCGACGGACTCTCGAAGCGGGATTACCGCCGCCTCGAGGGCCTTCAGGGCACGCTGGATTTCGTGGTCATGTTCGTTCCGGTCGAGCCCGCCTTCCTGCTCGCGATCTCGCAGGACGAGTCGCTTTTCATGGATTCCTGGAAAAAGAATGTCCTCTTGGCCAGCCCCTCGACGCTGCTCTATGTGCTGCGGATCGTGGAGCACTTGTGGCGGCAGGAAAACCAGGCCCGCAATGCGCTCGAGATCGCCGACCGCGGGGCGAAACTCTACGACAAATTCCACACTTTCGTCGCCGAGTTCCAAAAAATCGGAGCCGCCCTCGAGGCCGCCCGCAAGAGCTACACCAACTCGTTCGAATATCTTTCCACGGCCAAAGGAAACCTGATCAGCCAGGCCGAAAAACTCCGCGACCTGGGGGTGAAGCCCAACAAAGTCCTCCCCCAGGCATTGATCGACCGCTCCGCAAACGAATCCTCCCGGCTTGAGGATGCCGAAACACCCGCCTCCTGAAATCCCCGGCCACTGATCCTTTCGCTGGCTCGGGCGATTCCCGGCGAATCGCCAAATTGGCTTTCCAAGGCTTTCGGAAGTCGGGATATTTCCCGCTTCTTTTCATCATCCATGCCATCGAAATCCAACTCCTCCATGCGTCCCTTCTCCTCCGTCGTTCTTGACGGTCTCAGCCGCGCCCCGAGCCGCGCGATGCTTTATCCCGTCGGCTACAAAGAGAGCGATTTTTCCAAGCCCCAAATCGGTGTCGCCTCCACCTGGAGCATGGTCACCCCCTGCAACATGCACATCGACCAACTCGCCCGCGAAGCCGCTCTCGGCATCGACAAGGCGGGCGGCAAGGCGACGATTTTCAACACCATCACGATTTCGGATGGCATCTCGATGGGCACCGAGGGCATGAAATACTCACTCGTTTCCCGCGAGGTCATCGCCGACTCGATCGAAACGGTCGTCGGATGCCAAGGCTTCGACGGGTATGTCGCCATCGGCGGATGCGACAAAAACATGCCCGGTTGCATGATTGCCATCACCCGGATGAACCGCGCCGCAGTCTTTGTTTACGGCGGCACAATCATGCCCGGCTGCCTGAAGAAGCGCCAACTCGATGTCGTCTCGGTCTTCGAGGCGGTCGGCCAATGCGCGGCGAAAAAAATCACCGAGCGCGAACTTCACGATGTTGAATCCCAGGCGATCCCCGGCCCCGGTTCGTGCGGCGGCATGTATACCGCGAACACCATGGCCTCCGCGATCGAAGCGATGGGATTCAGTCTTCCAAACAGCTCCGCGCAAAACGCCATCTCGCCCCAAAAGAATCTCGACTGCCGCAATGCCGGCGCCGCCGTTTTCAACATGCTCAAGCGCGGCATCCGGCCCTCGGACATCATCTCGCGCGAAGCCCTCGAAAACGCCATCACCGTCACCATCGCGCTCGGCGGCTCGACCAACGCCGTCCTCCACCTCCTCGCCATCGCCCACACCGCGAATATCAAGCTCACGCTCGACGATTTCACCCGCATCGGCCGCCGCGTTCCGGTTCTCGCCGATCTCAAGCCCAGCGGCAGCTATCTCATGAGCGAACTCGTCGCGATCGGCGGCATCCTGCCGATGATGAAAATGCTTCTCGCCGAGGGTCTGCTTCACGGAGACTGCCTCACCGTCACCGGCAAAACGCTCAAGCAAAACCTCGCCCCTTTCAAACCCTACCCGAAAGGCCAGCAGATCATCCGTCCGGTCAACAACCCGATCAAAAAAGACAGCCACCTCGTGGTTCTTAAAGGCAACCTCGCCCCCGGCGGCGCCGTTGCCAAACTCACCGGCAAGGAAGGCCAAAAATTCTCCGGCACGGCCCGCGTTTTTGATTCCGAGGAAAAAGCCCTCGAGGCGATCCTCGCGAAAAAAATCATCAAGGGCGATGTGATCGTCATTCGTTACGAAGGCCCGCGCGGCGGTCCCGGCATGCGCGAAATGCTCTCGCCCACCAGCGCCGTCATGGGCCTCGGCCTCGGCAAGGATGTCGCTCTCATCACCGATGGCCGCTTCTCCGGCGGCACGCACGGCTTTGTCGTCGGCCACATCACTCCCGAGGCGTTCGATGGCGGCCCGCTGGCGATCGTCAAGGACGGCGACGCCGTTACCATCGACGGCATCAAGCATGTCCTCACGCTCGACATCCCGGCGAAGGAAATTTCCGCGCGCCTCGCGAAGTGGCGCCAGCCCAAGCCCCGCTACACGCGCGGCGTCCTGGCGAAATTCGCCAAGCTCGCCGCCACCGCCTCGGAAGGCGCCGCGACCGACAAATACCTCTGAGCAAAAATCCGTGAAACAATACCCGGCGAATCCGATGCAGGCGGCGGCCTACCACCGCTACCTCTCCGCGCCGGGAGCGCCAGGCGCCCAGGTTCAAATCTCGATCAGCTTCGGCGAAAGCGTCAATTCCGAGTTCCTCCGCCATGCCTGGCAAGTGGTCGCCCAGCGCCACCCGATCCTGCGCTCGGCCTTTTCCAAATCGATCGATGGCGTCACTGTCCGCGAGGCGGACAAGGGCGATCCCCATTGGGTTTCCCTGGATTGGCAGGGCATACCCAAGGAGGAAATTCCGGAAAAATGGAACGCGCTGGTCGCCTCCGATGCCAAGGCGGAGTTCGAGCCGGTCTCGTTGCCGCTCGTGCGCTTCCACGAAATCCGTCTGCCCGGCGGTGGAGGCCACTACCTGCTCACCACGCCCGCGTTTTTGCTCGATGAATTCTCGATCACGCGGGTGCTTCTGGATTTGCTCCTGACGCTCGGGCAGTCCCCGCTGGCCGCGCAGGGCAACCCTCCGGTGGCCGTGAAGGCGAAGGGTTGGCGGGAGTTCATGCGGGGGGCCGAAGCTCCGATGCGGATCGAACCCCGCTTCGGCGACGGCTCGTTCGTTCGCTCATCCCTTTTGCTCGACCGCGCCGGCACGGCGGCATTCACGAAATTCTGCCATGACAATGATCTCGAGGAGAGCCTGGTGATCCGTTGCCTGTGGGCCCTGCTGCTTCGCCGCTTCGGGGCCGCGGGCAATCTGATGATGTGCCGGTTCGATGCCCGGGGCGACTCCACGGAGGCCGGGTTTTTCCAAAACTGGCTGCCGCTCGTCCAGTCCTGGCAGGGCACGGTCGGCGAATGGCTCGACGCTGCGCAGTTGCTCGAGGATACGGTGGCTGAGAATATCTGGATCGAGGCCGATGAGGCCCTCCGCGCGGCGGATCTGCCGTTTTCCCCCGCCGACATCGAGGCCTCGTTCGAGTGGCGCGGCGGATCGATGAACGACATCATCCACACCGCGCTTCCCCGCTGGATCAATTTCGACGGGCAAATCCAGACGGTCTCCCCGGCCGGTTTGCGCCTTGAGGCCAGGCCCGGGCCCCGGCTTGAACTCTCGCTTTCCGGGCCGTTTTCAAATGCCGTCGCGGCGAAGGAAATCCTCTCGCGGCTGGCTTTGCTCCTCAATGGCCTTGCCGATTCCCGCTCCAAACCGGTCAACCGCCTGCCCGTCCTTCTTCCCGAGGAAATCCGAACCCTCCGGGAGTGGTCGCATGGCCCCGCCCAATCCGCGCCGGGTGGAACTGTCGTCGAGGCGGTTCGCCGTCATGCCGCCGTGATGCCCGAGGCGGTCGCCGTGCGCTGCGGCGAGGAGTCGATCACCTTTTCGGAACTCGATGCCATGTCCGACCGCCTGGCGGCCCATCTCCAAAAAACCGGAGTCTCCGGGGGGTGGCATGCGGCGGTTGTTCTTTCGCCGACAGCCTGGGTCGCGGTGGCGTTGCTTGGAATCTGGAAAGCGGGAAATTCCTGCCTCGCCATCGATCCCGCCTCCTCGCCGGATTGGATCGAGCAAACTCTCTCCGCGCATGATGTCGCGGTGGTGGTTTGCGATTCGGGAAGCGCACCGGGCCTCGATGCCTCCCAGCGCCGCCGCGTTGTGATCGATGAGGAGTGGGAGTCGATGGATCCCGAGTTTGAAAAAGCCGAGCCTCCCGCCGCCGACTCGCTGGCCGCCTCGACGGGCGGACATGCCGATGCTCCCGCGCCGGTGATCCGCGCGCTTACCCACTCCATGCTCCTCTCCGCCGCGCTCGAGGGCGCAAGGGTGCTGGATTTCCGCCGGGGCGATGTGTTTTTGGTGAAATCCGCTCCCGGGGGCGGCGCGTTTTTCGATGAATGGCTGATCCCGCTGGTTTCGGGAGGGAGTGCCTTGGTTTTCACCGGCGATGCCCGCGAATCCGCCGCTGCGGGAGCGACCCATCTTCGATTGACCTCTCCCGAATGGGCCAACCACGCCGCAGCCTGGCTGCGGGACGAGGGGGCCTTTTCCGGGAATCTCCGGTCTGTGGCGATCGAGGCGGGATCCCCGCTTCTGAACAGCGCGCTGGTCTGGGCGCGGCGGTTCCCGAACCCCATTAAACAAACCGTTTTCTTCAGCCCCGCCGGATTGTGCGGTCTGGGTTTCACGGGTGCGATCCGCAGGGACACGCCCCGCTTGCCGGCCGGTAAACCGACCGCCGAGGTGGAGGTTTCCCTCCTGGATGCCGACGGCTTGGAGATTCCCATCGGCTGCCTTGGAAGAATCCATTTCAAATTTCCTGGTTGGCGAAGTCTGCCAGGGGCCGAAGGCCGACTCGGCCTCGACCTTGGGATCGATGGTTGGCGGGACGCGCAGGGGGATTTGTTTTTGGAGGCCGTGAAGCCCGATTCCTCCCGGCTTCCCGATGCCGGGGCGATCCGCCGGGCGCAATCCTTTGAAAAAACCGTCCTGGACATCCAGGTCGGAGAGTCGGTTTTTGTTTTGTCCAACGAGGAGGAACCCGGCGCCGTGTCGTTGAGGGAGTGGCCCCTGAACCGTGCGGGCTGGATCGATATGTCCGCCCTGCCGCAGCCTCCGTCTGAGGGTCGGCCCGCGGCGGCTCCCAAACCCGAACCAGTCGAGATCCGAAGCGCCAACCGGATTGCTTCCGCGCAGGTTTGGACGCCCCTCGTCCAGATGCAAAACGGCAACGAGGATCGCCCGCTTGTTTTGATTCATGCGGCCGCCGGGTCGCCGGAAATTTATCGGGAACTGGTCGAGGCGATCGGTCCTGGACGGCGCATTCTTGGAATCGCGGCGAGAGGACTGGCGAATCCCGAGGCTTGCCATCCCGGCCTGGAGGCCGCCGCCGCCCAATACCTCGCCGCTATTTTCGAGGAGATGCCCGGCTCGAATTTCCAGCTCGCGGGTTTTGGATTCGGCGGGGCGCTCGTTCTGGAAATGGCGCGCCAACTCCACGCTGCCGGACGCGCGCTGCCCGAGTTGGTTTTGATCGGATGCACACCACCTCTTTCGGATCAGCCCGAAAACTGGTTGAGCCGCATCAAGAAAACCTGGAAGCGTTCGAGTGCCCCCGCGCGACTCGAGCCGACCGATCCTGCAAATGAAACCGCCGTCCGCCACGAGGCGCTGTGGAGGAGCTATCGATTCCCGGTCTGCGAATTCCCCGTGAAAATCATCCTTCCCTCCAATCTCGGCGAGGAAATCACCGAGGCATGGTTGGAAATCCTGCCTTTTGCGGAGATTGAATTCACCCGCTCCTTCTGGGCCGACATGCTGTCCCGCCCCGCCGTGAAGCGCGTGGCTTCGATTCTGAACACCGTCCCCGCCGCGCAGGCTTCGGAGGATTAAGCCGAAAACCCTCGCGCCTGGTCGAGGATGACCCCGGCGAATTCGGGGGCCGAGCCGATCGCTCCGGTGTAAAAAAGCGTCCTCCCGCGCAACGCGTGCGGGTTTTGTTGAAAGACCGCGCTGCGGCTCGCCGCCGGGCCGGCCTCGTCTCGGATCCCCAGAAGCACCGGGATGTCCTGATAGCTGTGCAGCCCGTCCGCGATGAAGAAGGGAACCACGACCACATTCGGCCTGGTCGCCAAACGGTGCCAATCGGCAATGAAGGGCTCCTCCTCCATGTAGGCGGGAAAAACCTCGGCATACTCGCCCCCGGCAGCAATCCGTGTGGCTTGCAAACGCGCGGCGGCGGCGGAGTTTTCGTCCAACCCCGTCCCGTGCCCAACGATGAACAGGCTGGTCTCCCCGGGAGGAATTCCCGGGGCCGCCGACTTGGCCTGCCGCACCAGCAGCGAGGTCATCGAGGAATGGTTCCCGGCGGGCTCGCAATAGTGGATCGTCCGCCCGCCGCTCGTCGTCGTCGCCCCCTCCAATCCCATTTCGCGCGGAATCACGGTCCGCGTGAAATAGCCCTCGCTGATGAAATTCGGCACCACGAAAATCTCGGGGCTGTCGATCATTCGCAAGACCTCGCCAAAGCCGGGCTCCTCTTTCCAGAAACACACCGCGACCTCGGCGAAGAGCTCCATTTCGCGAATTCTCCGCGCGTGGGCGAGGGTGGGGGAGCTGGAGTCGGGGTTCAGCGTCGATCCATGGCCCGCGATCACCAAGGCGGACCTTCTGAAATCCTGGCCGCCGTCGGCGTTTTTCATTCGAGGAGATCGGCGCAGACTTTGCCCGCCTCGAAATGTTTCTCGGCGAAGGCCCGGGCGGCGCGGCGGTGGTGGTCGAGATTTTCAGAGATCCGCTCGAGCGCGGCGGCGGCCTCCTCCGGCGTCTGGAATGCAATCACGCCATCGCCCGAGGGGAGGTGGTCGCTCCAGCCCGTGTCCTGCACCACCACAGGCTTTCCGGCGGCGAGGTAACACGCGCTGCGGCAGCTGAACCAACCGCTCCGCGACCGCACATAGCCGTGCTTGGCGATGCTCCACTCGCCCTTCGATCGGGAGAGGAAATCGTGGTAGGTCCGGTAATCGGGCAGATGGGTGTCAGGCTCGATGATGTGCCAGCCCTTCGACTCCAGCATCGCGGTCGGGCGCTTGTTTCCCACGCCCTGTCCCATCGCCAGGACGAAGCGCTCGCGGGTGAGCGCGGGGAGGTCGAGGAAGCGTTCGAACTCGAGATCCTTCTGCCCGTATTTTTCACCCTCGAATTCCTTTGGCGCGTAGCTCGCCCAGTTCATCACCGTCGTCCAGGCCCCCTCCGCGATGTGTTCGCCGCCAGACGCCCCTTCGGGGGTCCAATACTCCAAGGCGATCGGTTGAACCGTGGGCCTCCAATGAAATCCCGCCTCGGGCACTTTGCAGTCCGGTTTGCCTATGTTCAGGCCGAAGGAAAAGTGGCGCTCGTGCGCGGCGACATGCTTCGCGTAGTTCGAGGTCGGATCGGTCGCAAGGCCGATTTGGGTGAACATCGGATCGCCGTCGAGGAAGAGCTTGAGCGGAATGCGCGAGGTTTCCGGCGTGAGCCAGCAGGCTCCGGAGACATTTGCCAGCACCTCGGCGGAGGCGAGAATCTTTTCGGCATCGGCCGCCCCGTGCCAGGTGCCATCGGCGGCGTTGCGGTAGATCCAGCGGTCGCCCATGTCGAAATCCTCCATCACCCGCGCGAGGTAGGCGGTGTTTCGGGAACAATCCGCGCTGGGTTCCATCTTCACCGGATCGTAGGCCCAGGTGCCGGTGTCCTCCAAATACCACACATCATGACCAAGAGCGCGGAAGCCGAGCGCGTATTGAATATAATCCCAGGTCACTCCCCCGAACGCGTATTGGCCGATCAGGCCGGTGACGACAATTCTCATCGGGCCGCAAAGTAGCCATGCGGTTCGCCTCGCCGCAAGGTCGCTCTCATTTTGCGCTGTGAACCCGAGGGGCGATTTGTTTTTTTCAAGGGCCGATGCGCCTTCTCGCCAAAATCATCCCGCTTCTTCTTCTGGTTGGCGTCGCATGGGCCGAGCCCGCCGCGGCTCCGGCGGCAAAAGTGGCCAAGCCATCGCCGGACGACCCGGAGAGGATCCAGATGACGCGGGTTCAGGTCTTCCTGGATCGCGCGGGATTTCGACCGGGAAAAATCGACGGCCTCGGCGGCGAGTTCACGCAGCGCGCCGCCGACCGCTGGTGCGACGCGCAGGGCCTTCCCCGAGGGACGGTGATCGATCTTTCCTCGGCACCCGAGGCCTATCGCACCCACACTGTCGGAGAGGACGACGCCAAGTGGGTCGGCCCGACCGCTTCCCAGCCCGCGCAGCAAGCCAAGCTCAAAGCCCTCCTCTACGGCAGCCTCTGGGAGGCTTTGGCCGAGCGGTTCCATTGCGATTTGAATTTTCTGAAGGAACTCAACCCGGACATCCCGGAGCCCGCGGTCGGCATGGTCCTGCGCGTGCCGAATGTGGAGGAGTTCCGGATGGATGATGTGAAGGCCCTCCAAAAAGCCCGTGCGAACGGAACGGCGTCGCAGACTCCGACCCCCGCCCTTTTCGTGGCCGCACCGCAGGCCTCTTCCGAATCCTCTCCGATTCTCTCCGAGGTTTCGTTTTTCGGTGGTGAAACCCCCGTTTTAAATGGAAATCCGGAGCCCAAGCCGACCCCTGCGCCCAAGCGTCGCCTGGTTCTTCTGCGCGACGAGCGGTTGATCGAGCTCTATGAAAACGACCGGATCGTGGGGTGTTTTCCCTGCACGCCGGGATCCTCGAAGTTTCCCGTGCCGCTTGGCACCTGGCGGGTCACAAGCAATATCCTGATGCCGAATTTCCGGTGGGACAAATCCGTCCTCGAAACCGGCGTGCGCAGCAACAACGCCTACAATCTCCCGCCCGGCCCCAACAGCCCGGTGGGGATCGTCTGGATGGGCATCAACCGCCCCAGCATCGGGATGCACGGCACGAACACGCCCGACCGCATCGGCCGCAACGAAAGCAGCGGCTGCATCCGCCTCGCGAACTGGGACGCCTTCCGCCTCTGCCAGTTGGTGAAAAGCGGCACCCCGATCGAAGTCCGTTGAGCCGGACTTTCTCTTGCAATAAACCTCTCCACCGATAGCTTGAAGGCTTGTTGGCGCCTTCGTCTAGGGGTTAGGACACAGCCCTCTCAAGGCTGGTGCACGGGTTCGAATCCCGTAGGCGCTGCCAATTTTTTCCCCCTAAAAGCCCCGCGAACCCTGATTAATCCACGATCTGCGGGCCAGGCCCGGTTAACGACAGGTTTTCATTGCTTGTCGGAAACCGATTTTAACTTGTTACCGAATGTTCCTGATAGCACCAAAACCTGCAGCGTGGATTGCAGGTTATTCAAGGGAGGCCGAATCACATGGTTTGCTCGTTAAACAGCGAATCCACGGAGATCAATCCAGCTTCCCTCGGGCTTGGGCGACTTTTTGCGCACCAAGCTCGTTCGCCCATGGATTCCTAAGCGCTCGATTGGATCGCTGAGAAGGTCTGGAGTGCCCGAATTTTCTATCCCCAGTCACTAAAAAATCGCACAAACGCTCCGCGCCATGACACGAAAAATCAGCGAATCCAAGCCATTTTCATTTCCCACTTATGATCTGGATTCCTTGCGATCCAGACCGTTGCCTGCGGATAACGACAAGGATCTTCTCGCTATGGCAGGCACTCCGGAATCAACCCCCGAAGCACTTCTCACGATCTGGCTCAAGACGAATGACGAGCGTTTGAAATTCGCACTGGCTCGCAATCCCTCCACACCTGTGGAGGCACTTTTCCGTTTGTGGGCCTACGATCCCGGGGCGATTCTTGAAAACCCCGTTGTTCTGCTATGGGAATTTACCAAGCCTGGATCACCGCAGAAAATCCTGCCCGCCTCGATTCGATTTTCACTTTACCAATTTCTTTTGGGTCGGCCGGATTTTGAACGCCACGCGAGTTTCATCTCCGGGGAGGAAGTGGTGAGGTTGCTTGGTAAAAAAGATGGATACCGGCTTAAAGTTCCCGCGCAGCGGGTAGTGCATGACGAGCGGAGTTCCGTGCGGTTGGCGCTCTTGGAGTATGCCGTGCAGTTCCAGTCCGAAAAAATCGGGCGTCCCGTGGGTTTTTCACCGACTGCGATTGATGCGCTCGCGGCGGATTTATCGAAGCCCGTCCTCCAAGCCCTCGCGGGGGCTATCGCCAACGGGTGGATTGTTCCCGAGCCTCTCGACAGGGATTTTATCCTTCGTCTCGTCTGGCGCCTGCACGCCAATGGCGGGGCGTCCATAGCCCAAAGCATTGAAAAATGGTCATTTCTTGATTCGGATTTGGTGGAAAAGCTCGCATCGGGAGCGGATGACGCCTTGCTTGCCGTTCTCGCGAGGCATCCCAACGCCCCGCTTCAGTTTCTATCTCGCATGGTTGACCACAACTCGGCGATAGTTCGCGCATCCGTCGCGGCGTCAATCCGTGAGGAGGCCCAACTGCGCAGGCTTTTCCTCGATCACAATCCGCTGGTGCGCTGCGGGGTAGCCTCGTCGCAGCACCTGCCATGCGACCTTCAGTGGCGGCTTTTGGAGTGCAAGGATTCCAAGGTTCTTCTGGCCTTGCTGAAAAACCCCGCCACGCAGCCAGAAATTCTTGAGCACTTGGCGGGCTTGCCGCACCTCGGAATCACGCACCTGCTCAGGAAGCATCCAAACACCCCCGCCCATGTTCGAGACGCCTTGCCGGAACCGCGTGCGGATTTTTGGGATTTTCCCGCAAGAGGCTGATTCATAAAAAAAATACCTCAGCGTTTGGAATTCAGAAATGGTGCGCGGGCGTCCCGAATGATGTTGCAAGTCGTTCTATTTCATGAAACAAGACTTCCTGTATAAACGCCTCCGAAAATCCACGACCTCGGAGACCTCGGTGTCAGTTGTTGCGACACCCTTCTGCTAGAATAGGGCGCGTCGTTCCAAAAAAGCACGCCACCATGAGTGATACAGTCAT